>LKUE01000392.1 GCA_001412365.1 Desulfuromonas sp. SDB
TCAAGATATGATTGAATAAATTCATCATATCCTAATTACTGTTTAGCTATCGAAGATAGCTGTCATGGTGCAATAGCATGACTTCGTTATAGGTGTGATTTACCTGCTTAGCAGGTTTACACAGATCACTATTTCTCTCTACATCACATAATGAATTCACAGGACTGCCGCTTCACATTAAACTCGGGGGGATGGAAAGAAGATTTATCTGCTAAATTGTAATTTACATGAATCCCTTCCACATTAAATTTGCCAGTGTGCTTGAATTTTTCAAAATCAGTGATTCTTGATATTTAATAGCATTAATGATAATTGTTATAAGTAAAGAAGATGTATTTTTAGAAGATTTATATAATGAGCTCATTTTTTAGTAGGAAATAAGATTTTGTTTTTATGAAGTTTTAAAATATAAGTTATAAGTAATATAATAACATTATGAACAAGATTCTTCTATTACTGACAGGTGGAGCTATCGGCACAATTGCACGTTATGGGTTGTCGGGACTGACCCATAGGTGTTTTAAGGGAACATATCCACTAGGGACACTTGTTGTAAATCTTTTCGGTTCTTTAGTAATCGGATTGCTGTGGGGAATTTGGGAAAATGGATACATACACACAAATTTACGGACCTTTATCTTTATAGGACTACTTGGTGGCTTCACAACTTTTTCTACATACATGCTGGAGTCACTTAACCTATTCAGGGATGGAGAAACAAAAATGGCATTGATAAACATATTTGCGCATAATATTCTCGGACTATCATTTGTGTTTATCGGTTTTATTATGGCAAAAGAACTTTTAAACTTTATCAGATCATGAAACTACCTGAACAAGGACAACTATTAAGGGTATTTATAGGTGAAGATGATACATACAGGGGAAAGCCGCTGTACGAAGCTATTGTGATAAAAGCAAGAGAACTCAACCTTGCTGGAGTTACTGTTTTGAGAGGAACAATGGGTTTTGGAGCTTCAAGCCGAATTCATACCGCAAAAATATTACGCCTATCCGAAGATTTACCAGTTATCATTGAAATTGTAGATGTCTCAGAAAACATAGAAAAATTGATTCCCTTCCTTGACCAGAACGTAGAAGAAGGACTTATTACAAGAGAAAATGTCGAAATTGTAAAATATAGGCACAGAAAAAAAAACTGATTTAATCCAAGCAAAAACATACCCTCAATAGTTTGAACAAATCAACAATGGAATCTTCCAGCCCCTCAAAGTATTTTTTCCACAGATGAACTTCGGAAGAACATAGTAAACCATTTCCCAAACCCAAATAATTGGCATGATCAACAGGATGCCCACCGCCCAATGGGGATTTTATCCTGATCCAAGATCAGCATGAAAAAATACATGATAAGAATATATTTGGGGGAATGCAGTCCGGAAGTATTGTCAAGCTGTATAAAAACAGCCAGAAGCTGCGAATTATATAGATGATTTTGATAGAATAAATTGTATCTGATACTATCATATGATACTATTATATAAATGAAACCGCCATACAAAATAACAAACAAAATATTAAATTTAATTTCAAAGATATCAGAACAAATTGGTGAAATTAAATCGGCAAGACTCACCAGACCACCAACCGAACTTCGGAAAAAAAATAGAATTAAAACCATTCAATCTTCACTGGAGATCGAAGGCAATTCTCTTACGGTTGAACAAGTTACAGATTTAATTAACCATAAAAAAGTTATTGCTCCTGAAAAAGATATTGTTGAAGTTAAAAACGCTATTTTAGTCTATTCCAAACTGGATAGTTTTAATACTTATGATCTTGATTCATTATGTTATGCCCATAAACTTATGATGACCGGATTGGTTGATAATCCCGGACGGTTACGTACAACATCAGGTGGTATTGTAAGAGGTGAAAAGATTACCCATATCGCTCCATCCGGAGAAATGATTTATCCTTTGTTAAAAGATTTATTTAGTTATTTAAAAGATGACCAAGATTTACTTATGATTAAAAGTTGTGTCTTTCACTACGAGTTTGAGTTCATACATCCTTTTACAGATGGCAATGGAAGGATAGGAAGACTCTGGCAGACAATGATACTAAAGGAGTATTCCAAAGTATTTGAGTTTCTTCCTGTTGAGACCTTGGTTAAGGAAAAGCAGCAGAATTATTATAATGTTCTGGCTAAGTCTGATTCACAAGGAACTTCTACAGGTTTTATTGAATTTATGCTGGGAATTATTAAAATTTCATTAGATGATCTACTAAAATCTCAAAATTTAAATGTTACTGGTTTGGATCGAATTAATTTATTTAGAGATATTATTGGAGAAAAAGAATTCTCCAGGAAAGATTATTTAAGGAATAACAAAGATATCTCATCAGCTACTGCTAGCCGTGATTTAAAAGAAGCAGTTGATCGGGGGATATTATTAAAAACTGGAGATAAGAGGTTAACCAGATATAAATTTAAGTAAATAACTTCCAGCACCTGAATATTTAACCACAGATGAACACGGAAGAACACAGGAT
>LKUE01000393.1 GCA_001412365.1 Desulfuromonas sp. SDB
ATTATTAGTAATAATATTTCTGATTAGTTTAATTATAAATTTTACTTCGCTGATTTTTTTACCCGATCAACTGGCCATACATTTTGGCAGTTCAGGCTATCCGGATAATTGGTCCAGTAAATATTTCCACTGCTTGCTATTTACCATTATTTTTACCGGATTTTTTCTGTTGTACTATTTTATCCCCGTAATAATTTTTAAAATTCCCCATAAATATATTAATTTGCCCAACCGGAAATATTGGCTGGATGAAAAATATTATCAATTAACCAAAAATAAAATTTCCTCCATGCTTTATGAAATGGGGATATCCTTATTTGTTTTTTTCTTATTGGTTTATTTTCTGGTGGCAAAAGCAAATTTATCTGATCCGGTAAAACTACCCGTATATCTTTTCCTGCCCATTTTAATAGCTTACCTGTTGTACATACTGATTTGGCTGGTCAGATTTTTTGTTTATTTTATGAGGTCTACTCCCCCGGAAAATTAATTTTTACCAATATCAACTTAAAATAGGGAAGCTTAGCTTCCCTATTATTTTATCAAAGTGATTCTATGAGATATCTGATGGTATCCTGAGGATATGGATAAAAAGTAAGTTCCTGAAGCTAAGCCTTGTGCCTTGAACTCCAGTTGATGTTCACCTGGATTTACCGGTTGATCCATCAGCGTTTCCACTAGTCTTCCGTTAACATCGAATACTTTAACTTTCAGATGAGTGGACTTTAACACCTCAAATGAAATTGTAGTTTGCTGTTCAAATGGTTCCGGATAATTTTTATTGAATCTGAAATCCGCAGTAATTAATTCAGGTTCTTCTTCCACTCCAGTTGAACTGATATCAAACAGGTACATTGAACGTCCGTGGGTTCCGGATACAAGAATTCTCTGGTTTTGATGCAGATCAATGTCAAATACAGGAACAATGGGGTGATCAGAGCCCATAACCTGCCAAATATTTCCTCCATCATCGGAATAGTAACAACCGAAATCGGTGCCGATATAAAGCCGGTCAGGTATATCCGGATCGGGGAGGATATCGTTGACCGGAACATCTGTTAAATTGCCGCTGATATCAGTCCAGGAACTGCCCAGATTATCAGTCTTATAGATATGAGGCAGCAATTCATCCTGTTTGTAACCGGAAAAAGTTACATAAGCAGTATTTTGCTGGTAAACGTCAGCAGTTACTCGAGTACACCAGCGATCAGGCAGGGAAGAGGAGACCATATTCCAATTAGTTCCCCCGTTAGTAGTTACCCACACTCTGCTGTCATCGGTGCCCACCCAAATTACATCAGCATTGAGAGGGGATTGGCTGATGGTGGTTATGGTTCCGTAAGTCAAGTTTCCTCCCCCTGATCCTCCGGTTAAATCCGGACTGACTGGATTCCATTGGTTCCCTCCATTGGTAGTTTTCCATAGGCGTTGAGCACCGTAGAATAGAACTTGGTGATTATGGGGACTCATCACCACCGGAGTCATCCAGTTGGTTCTTTCCCCGTGGGAATAGTTGGTAAAAATTATATCCCAGTTATATCCCAAATCAGTTGATTTTCCCAGATAACCGTATTGAGCTTCGGCATAAATAATATTGGAGTTGGTGTAGTCAACAATGGTGTAGAAACCGTCACCGTAAAACAGTACATCCCAGTCATCCAATGCTCCGGTCAAGGTGCGGGGAGTGCTGTTGTCCTGAGTTCCTCCGTAAAGACGCTGGGGATTTAACTGATCAATGGTAATTGCATAAAATTGAGTAATGGGGAGAGTATTACATTTATTCCAGCTGTTGCCCCCATTAGTAGAAATATAAAAACCTCCGTCATTTCCTTCAGCCATAAAGTTACCCTGATCGGAGATAAACATGGCATGATGGTCAACATGCATTTGATCACCGATGGTATTCCAGTTCTGACCTCCATCGGTGCTTTTCCACAGGGACACATCCCCCAGATAGATAGTGTTGGCATTACCGGGATCGCACCAGATTTGTCCGAAGTACCAGCCGAATCCGGAAAAACTGGAAGTTCCCGGAGAAACCAGTCGGGATTGCCAGCTATTTCCCCCATCGGTGGAACGCCAGATCCCCATCAAATTTCCGGGATGATCCACATAGCTGGCGTAGATTACATCGGGATTGGAAGGGGAAATAGCCAGACCTATGCGGCCATTGGTGGGGGAGTCAGGAGGCAGACCATTAGTGAGTTTGTTCCAGGTTAGACCATTATCGGTGGAACGCCAGATGCCTGAGGATAATCCTCCTACGCTTCGGTAATCAGGCTTTCTTATTCTTTCCCACATTGCCGCAAACACGGTGTCCGAGTTGCGGGGATTGATCACAATATCTATGCAGCCGGTAGAGTCATTCAGATATAGAACCTTGTTCCAAGTAGCTCCCCCATCGCTGCTGCGGTAAACTCCTCTTTCCGGATTTTTCCCGAATAACTTACCCATTGCTGCCACCAGTATAATCTGAGAATTTTCAGGATCTACCGCAATACGACCGACGTGATGGGAATTGGGCAAGCCCAGAAATTCCCAGGTGACGCCACCATCAGTACTGCGGTAAACTCCGGTCCCGGAATAAGAGTCTCCGCTGGAATTTGCTTCTCCCGTTCCGAAATAGATGGTATCGGGGTTCTGAGGATCTACCGCAACATCACCACAGGATAAGCTGGGTACATCATCGGAAATCGGAACCCAGCTGGATCCTCCATCGGTAGATTTAAAAACTCCTCCCAATGCTGCTCCCGCATAGATTATGTTGAGGTTATCCGGATGCACTGCTACCGCAGTAATGCGACCTCCCACATTGGTAGGACCGGCGGGAATGGCATTAAATTGATCAGTATTCATGGTAGCATTGCGAACTGCCACTGCTTGATTCAGTGCTCTTAGATAAGCTTGATGAGGAATTTGTTCATAGGGATAAGCTCGGGATAAAGTAAACCATTCGGTTGGCTTTTTGCTGGGATCATCACCTCTCATCTGCATTTTATAGGACTGAAAGGCTGAATAAACTGAATCTTCAGCTGGTGGTGGAGAAGTAATGTCACCGGTAGTGATATTAACAGTGTTAATTGAAATCAAAGCAATTACTGATATTACTGCAAATAATATAATAATTAATATAGATTTTAAAGATTGGTTGCTTAATTTTGACATAATTACTCCTTATTAATAGAAGTTGCTCAGTTTTTTTATATTCTGCTAAACTATTGTACAGCTTTTACTCATTTATTGCCTGAAAATATTGCCTGAAAAATAAAACCGGAAGGATTCCTGGATATTTCTCACACCAATCCACAAAGAGCACAAAGAATTATTCCCTCGATATCCCCTTAAATATGATTTTTTAATTTTATTCATCTCAGTGTTCTTAGTGTCTCCGTGTGATTATTTCCCCACACCAATCCACAAAGAGCACAAAGAATTATTCCCTCGATATTCAAACAACCATAATTCATTTTCATTCATCTCTGTGTGATTTATTATTTTCCCAACAACTACATTTTAAAATTATGAATTTTAGGAAAATAACCGTAGATCTTTTTCCTTGCAGTAATCTACTAAACCTTTTTCCGCTTGAGTAAGGTAGTCTTTTAAATTGTCTTTAGTTAATATTTCCAAATCCTGGAGGGGGGGCTGTTCATGTACATTTCTAACTGTATTGATAAAAGTTTTTGAAATAAAATCAATTTTCAATCCTTCCACATCAAAAGGCAGCTGGGGATAGTACTGAATTCCAAAAGTTTTATCATATAGGTTTTCAACGGGAATTTTGCTGAAATAATTCAATCTTTCCCAAATCTCGGATTTAAACTTTTTTTCATCCATTTGTTCAGGACGTTTGATCTTAAGCATTTGCCGGTTATTCTGGTCAAAAAAATCAAGCCATAAATGGGTGAAATACCCAAAGGCAAATGCAAAATTGTCATCAGGTTGTGGGGATAAAGGTTTAATCTTTTCAACTAAATTATCCAGATCAATTTTTTTTTCGTGGATGAAATGAGATGATACAAATGCTTTTTGATCTTTGGGTTCAATACAATCGGGAGCAATATTGCCAAGTACAAAGGGATAAACAGGTAAATTAAATCCCTGTTTATTGGATAGGTTGTAACAAAACCAAATATGCAAACTAATTGGCGGCATAATAATCCCTCAAGTTCAAAAGTATAGCATAACTAAAAATCATTACCAGAAAATCTTGATTAATTTTTTAATATAGCATATTATATTAACCATAACAAAAAGAAAGGTGTGTAAAATTAAAACCATGGGGGCATCCATGAAAAAGTTGTTTTTAATTCAACTAGGGCTGGTCATTTTACTGAGCTTAGGCTTAAATGGACAAAATTTATTAAATTTACCTGAAAGTGTGGTTTATGATTCTCTACGCTGCAGGTATCTGGTGTCCAATTGGGGGGATGGTCATTTAGTTCAAATTGATTCAATGGGAGTTCAATCGTATTTCATTGAAAATGAACATTGCCATGCTGGATTGATTATTGTGGATACGGTAGTTTACGCTGCTTGTAGGGAATATGGAGTCAGAGGTTTCAATTTGAGTAACGGGCAAAAAATTTGTGATGTACCCATTCCCGGTGCAGGTAATATCAATGATATCACCTCGGATACCTCCGGGTTTATCTATGTCTCTTATCCAACTGCAAGTAAAATCTACCAAGTTGATCCGGTTCAACAGACATATTCGGTTATACTTGATTACAATCTTAATACTCCCAACGGGATTTATTTTGATCCAACCTTTAACAGGATAATTATTGTTTCCTATCGAATTAACACTCCAATCCAAGCTTTATACCTAAGCGATACCACTATACAGACTATTAACTATCCCAATCTTCACAATCTGGATGGAATTACTTGTGATGAGAACCTCAACTATTATGTATCTTCTTGGTATACCAATGCAGTTCACCAGATGGATAGTTCCTTTAGTTCGGCGCAGGTTCTAGCTACTTTTGCTGATGATCCTGCTGATATCTACTACAATCCGGTGGATCAAATTATTGCGGTCCCCCTGATCTTCAGCAATCAAATTGAATTCATTCCTTTAACTACGCCGGTAGAGGAAATTGATCATGGTCAACTCCACAAACCTGATTGGCGGGTATGTTTCCAGGACGGATGTTTAAGGATTAATTTAACCCTTGAAGTAAATGCTGAAGTTGGTATTGCAATATTTGATTTAACTGGTCGAAGTCTGAGTACAACTGAGACAAGACATTTAGAAAGTGGAGAACATTGTATTCAGCTTAGCTGTCCCCATCTTTGTACCGGTGGGTATATCGTCAGATTACAAGCAGGAGATGATATTTACTGTAAATTTATCCTGAATATATAGAATATTCTTACTATTTTTTATTTTTTAAAGTAAAATAATCCAAAACATTAGAAGTACACCTATAAGGGGAAGCTATGTTAATTTTTACTTCAATTTTGTTATTTATTAATCTTTCCAATCAACTTTCACCACTTCCTGATCAACGTGGAATTTGTATTACTCCGGTTATAAAGCAAAGTACTGATCAGTTAAATTGGGATCAGATCAGATTGGAAAACCGTGATTACCGGTTGAATGAAATGTTGAGGGTCAGACCGGTAGTTCAAGTTGGAGACACTAAGACATTTTGGTCCTGGGATTTATCAGTTATGCCCCCACAGTGGATACAAGTACCTGCCACCTGCCGTGCAGTTGGCGATTCATCCTACATTTTTGTTGCGGATAATTGCTGGAATGTTCATATGGATCAGGTTGATGTGGATACAGTGATTGCCCATTTTGAGGATCATACTCTAAATAATCCTGATTGGGGGATAGTCCAGTTAGATGTCCAGCATTTTGGAGATATTCCCGATGAGATTGACAATGACCGTCATGTATATATTTTCTATTCAGCATTGGGCAGCTATCAGGGGACTGCATTTGATGGGTATTTCTCCGCCTACAATCAGATGACTGAAGCTCAAGCTCAGGCGGTGGGTGCTCATTCCAATGAAGTGGAAATGTTCTACATGACCTGTTATCCTCTAAATCCCAGTGCCCCCCAGAGGTTAAGTGTATTAGCTCATGAATTAGAACATATGATTCATTGGAACATGGATGAAGATGAGGACATCTGGGTGGATGAGGGCTGTGCTGAAATGGCGATGTGGCTTTACGGTTTGCCCGATCCCATTAGCGGCTTCCCCTCCCAGCCGGATAATGACCTTACTCAATGGGATCAGCAATGGGCTGACTACATTCAGACTTATCTTTTCATGATGTATCTCCATGATCAATATGGCGGATCGGATATGGTGAAGACCTTAGTCGCTGAATCCTTAAATGGCATTCAGGGGGTTGAACAGGCATTGCAGACCATGGGTTATTCTGAAAATTTCAAGCAGATATTTTCCAACTGGACGGTGGCAAATTTCATCAATGACACTCTCTACGATCAGGGTCAGTACGGATATTACAATTTAGTTTTGCCCAGTTTTAATTCAATACTTCATTCCAACTATCCGGTAGATGTATCCGGTGCGAAGGTAAATTCATGGGGAACTGATTATATTCACTTTATAAATGGAAGGGAACTTAGTTTTATCTTCGATGGAGCAGATAATACTGAATTCTCCATGCCAGTGATTATGTTTACCGCTGGGCTAGATAGTGTAATGGTTGTAAGCCTTGATTCAGTTAACTATGCACAATTATTCCTTCCTGGTTTTGGCAGCGAGTTTGACCATGCGGTGTTGGCAGTTTCCCGTACGTTAAGTTCAGGAGACAGCTTGTATGATTATTTTGCCGATGCATTACCGGTTGGAGTGGCTGAACAGCCCCCCCTTTATCGAACCAGTAGCTTTCATTATTATGTTAATGAAAATTCAACCACTCTGAAAGTTCTCTGGTTAAATCCAGTTCCCGGCAACCTCCAGTGCCGAATAGTTGATGTATCCGGAAGAATATTAATCAATGAATTGTTTAATATCCGAACAAGTGGCACTTACCATATTGAACTGAATATTGAAGATTTAACTGCTGGTAAGTATTTTTTAGTTTTAAATTTAAATAAAAGTATATCCACTGAATCATTCAGTGTGGTCAGATAATTTTAATCTTGCCAGGAGGTTGTTTATGTTGACTAAACTATGGATGGTAATCTTACCTCTGGGACTATTGTTTAATCAGGCAGCCGTAAACCGGCAAGTATCTTTTTCACCGCAGTTGGAGTTAATTGGAGATGATCATGTTAGGGTTCTGGTACTGGATTTGGAAAGAAAAGTTAATGAGCTCCAGGATCAAGTTGTCCAATTACAGGAAGAAAATGAGAAGATCAGAGCTGAATTACAACAATTAGCAACTGAAATGGAGCAAATTAAGCAAAATCTGCAATCGGAGTAAAGACATTTAAGTTAAAATATTGAACAGGAGGTGATCATGAGAGGAATTATTATTTTAGCAGTGTTGATGGTGTTATCATTGAATTTAACCGCTAGCAGATTGGATTCAGCATTGATTATTGATCACCATTATGTCCATCCTGATCAAATTCCCTCTGCCTGGATTGATTCGGTTAAAGCTAATTGTAAATGGCATTATGCCCATACTTCCCACGGAGGGCAGTTGACCATAGGATTAGAAGATTTAGAGGTGATAAATTCTAATTATGCCGTGGATATAGGATGGTGTGCCTTACCCGTAAATCCTTCTGCCTTCTGCATTCACGACGGGCAGCTTTCTGAAAGCTACATCACCCCTGAACTTTACTGGCAATCCACTGCAGGAATGAATACTACTAGAGCAGTGTTGAATGGGAATCCAGACTTGAACTACTCCGGCTGGTCTTGGTGCTGTCAGGTAAATTCCTATAATCAAACTCAGGTTCAGGAATATCTGGATTCTCTTAGTCAATTAGAGCAGGAATTTCCCAATGTCACTTTTATTTATATGACCGGGAATGCTCAAACTGATGGTTCAGGCGGATATAACCGCTATTTGAGAAATGAACAGATAAGACAGTACTGTATGGACAATAACAAAGTATTATTTGATTTTGCAGATTTGGACTGCTGGTGGTACAACGACACTACCGGAATGTGGGAGCAGAATACCTATAGTTACAACTCCCAAAATATCCCCCTGGAACATCCCGCATTTAACGGTAACTACGGAGGACATACCACCTATGAAAGCTGTCTGCAAAAAGGATGTGCAGTATGGTATATGTTCGCAGTTCTCAGCGGTTGGCAGCCCATGACCGGAATTGAAGAAATTGACCAGGGAAATCATTTGATAAATTTCAGTATATTCCCCAATCCCTTCACTACAGAAATTAAGATTAATTTTTCATTGTCCCGGGAATCCAGCATTCGTTTTGCCGTATACAATCTGGCAGGTCAGAGGATTTATTCAACCGTAGACAGTAATTATGGCAAAGGTACTCATCAGTTAATTTGGTCAGGGCAAGATGATAGCGGGGAAATTGTCAACAGCGGCATATACTTTTACAAAATTTTAGTAAACGGTGAATTTAACAGTTGGGGTGAGTTAATTTTTATTAAGTAATTTAACTAATTAACCTTATTATTGCTGAGGTTAAATTTTATCATTAATAATTATAGTTTAATTGAAATACAACCATAAAAATAAATAAAAGGCAGGTAAAAATTGAAGATGAAAGAGGTAAAATGTCCCAACTGCGGTGCTTCTATAAAAATTGAAAGTGAATACCAAAGTACTGTATTTTGCGATTACTGTGACAGTTCATTTTATCTGCCCGATCTTTATAAGAAAAAACAAACCAATCCACAAGTTGAACAATCTTCATATACTATAGATCTATCCGGATACCAAAAGACCGCAGCTAAGGCTTCAAGCATAGTTATATCAGTGATTGCAGTATTTGTAATGATTTTAGTAGGGGGGATAGTTGCCTTTATTTTAACCATGTCCAATACCGGTAGTGGAGGAATGTTCGGTGAATCACAACCGTCTTTTATCAAAAAAGTGTTAACCTTTGGAGAAGAAGGCTCAGGGCAGGGTTATTTTACAGATGTACGGTCAGTAGGAGTGGGAAGGGATGGTGATATATTTATAGCAGGTTATAGTGACCGGAGGATCCAAAGATTTAACTCTCAAGGTGAATTTGAAAAGTTATGGCTGGTGGATGAAGATATCTATATCCAGGACATGGAAGTGGATGAACAAAATCAGGTATATATTGTAGGGAATGGAAAAATTTATGTCTATGACGGTGAATCCGGTGAATTTTTGGGCTTTTTCCAATCGGGAGAGGAAAATTATTTCATTGATGACATCGCTTTTGACCCCCAAGGCAAAATATGGGCAATTGTTCGGGGAGAAAATCTTATAAGATTTGACCGACAGGGGAAACCGGAGTGGTTTAAGGAAGGTTTATTTGAAAATACAACCGGAGACAGCGAATTAGATGGACATCTAGCAATTGACGGCTATGGCAATATCTATGTCAACGGAACCTTTAACAGTGTGGTGCTTAAATATTCCTCCCAGGGTGAATATGTTAATAGATTTGGGGGAGATGGAGATGAGCCGGGACAATTTAGAGCGATGCAGAAGGTTGCTGTAGATAATCAGGGCAGAGTATATGTGAGTGATTTCCGGGGTATCCAAATATTTGATGAAAACGGCAGATACCTGGATATCATCAAGCATAAAGGGGTAGCTTTTGGAATGACTGTGGATGATAAAAATTATCTTTATTCGGTAAACGGCACTTCTTTAATAAAATATAAAATTGAGGGCAATCCCTAAAAAGATTTTTAGATTGTAATTCAGTAGAATTCTTGTTTATTTCTCACACAAAGCCAAAAAGCGCACAAAGAATATTTTTATCCTCAATATCGCCTTAAATATGATTTTTCATTTCCATTCGTCTTTGTGTGATTTTTTTATTTTTCTAACATCTACAGTTAATATCGAAATGTTATAAAATTTAAATTTGAGATATTTAGAATGGCGGACAAAGAAGGGCTAGCTGTTTAACAGCTAGCCCCTGATGTTATTCCACTGCAATTATTTTGTTCAATATCTGATGATTGGTAGTTTTCAAAGAGATGAAGTAAGTGCCTGAGGGGATTAGTTGACCTGAATTATCCCTTCTATCCCAGTTTACTGTTTGTTCACCGGGATTAATTTCAAAAGTTTTTATCAAACGACCGGTTACATCGAAAATTTCCAAATTTGCCGATGAATTTAAGGGAACTTGATAATTGATTAGCAAATTTTTGAAAAATGGATTGGGTTGAGAACGGAGGTATAAGTTTTCCGGTACAGTATTGGCGATCGGTTCTTCTACGGACAGGGCATTCAAACCGAAAAAGCCCATAATTGAATCCAATAATGACGCCCGGGTAGAACCTCCTCCATCAGTTAGTCTTCCCAATTCAAAAGATAATCCGACAGTTCGATGTGAGTCGGGATTATTGGCTACTCCGCAGTTATAGTTATTGTCGGCATCTCTGAATATTAAAAAACCGCTTCCGGTGGGATCAATATGATCTATATAGGAATTTTCCCCACCGTAGTTAAAATACATATTATTGGTAAAAACCCCAGTTTGACCCTGCACCGGTCCGCAATCACCTGCTCCATCTGCACTGGCATTAATTCCGAAAAGAGCATTGAAATTAAATCCTGAATTGTAGCTAGGATCGTAATACCAGACATCTCCTCCCTCTAAGAACATATTCCCGCCGTTGTTTAAATAGGCTTCCAGTGCCTGGGCTTCCGGGGAGGATACTCCGATCACGTAGTTGCTGGAGTAAATGCCCACACAGACAAAAATTGAACTGTACATGGACAATTGCTCGGTAAAAGGAAGAGTAGTTGAGTAATTTCCATTGTAGCCAAGAACTTGCAGTAAACTGTCAATTACCGGTCCTGAAGTGTGATTGGGATCGGGATCCCACACCAGGTAGTGGTAAGATCCAATGATTATATCAAAACTGAATGTATCAGTGTAGCAAGTATTGTCGGTCACAATGAGGTTGCAGGTTGCTGCATGCCCCTGGGGAGCAGATGAATCAGCTCTGATTTCAAAAGGATCTCCGGTGTTGGTAGAAGTGCTGTCAATGAGCAGAGCACCAAAAATTCCGGAATTATCAGTGATGGTTAAATAAGGATCAGAAGTTTCCAAAGTGCCCCACACCGTGGTGAAGTCCACTCCTCCTATATTGGTTATGGTAGCAGTTAAATTGACTGTTTCTCCGGGATCTAAATGCCCATTATTATTCCCTCCGCTGTCGTCAATATCTTTATCCACCATGGCGATGTAAGGATCGGTTCCGGTATAATTTAATGAGATATTGTCGGCTAAGACCTTAGCCGAATTGGTTGCCCCTCAACAGTAATAACAGGTGTCCAATAAAATAATGGCTACCTGGGAAATATCTAATGGATTTACACCGGGTAAGTTTACCAATTCGCTGTCTAAATTGAAGGTGTAGTTATTCCAGTTCTGATCAACTGCCTCAATTAGATGAGAGGTATTGGAACTATACCAGGGGCAGTAGGTGGTTTTACGGTAAATTCTGGTCAGTCCCAGGGTAACCCCGTTACTGTTCAAGTATTTAAGAGTTACCGATGCCCCGGACCAGGCGCTGCTGGTAGCAGCCACTTCAAATTTGGCGTCAACATTAAATTCCAGATCAGTAGTGACGATATTAATTATCTGATAAATAAGTGCATAGCCGGATCCATTACCCTTATAAACCTGAACTTCGTAATCCGGATCAGGATCATAAGTGGTTGCCCTGTTTATAATAACGCTGGAACCACTGGAACTTTGGGTCCAACCCTGTGAAAGATCCTGTTCAAAATCACCGTTAGTTATAAGATGGGCATCACCGCTGAAATTTAAAACAAGCAATAATGCCAAAAATTGAATCATGCACCCTCCTTTTTTAAGTTGAGTTAACAAAAATTGGTTGAATTAAATATTATACTAAATCCATTGCAATTGCAAAGGTCAAAATTAGTTATCTAGTTTATAACAAATTATACATACTTGTAATTTGTAAAAAACTGAATACCTTTTATATTGATATTAAATTAACTTTTAGAAAATCTATAACTATGATAAACTTGACAGCTAAATACTATTTTCAGAAAAAGGAGTTAATAAAATGAAACAGTTTGCATTATGGTTAACTTTGCTCATTGTTTCCAGCTCTATTATCTTTGCTGATCCTCCTGCCACTTATGATCTTAGAGATGTAGGGGGAGTAAACTACGTGACTTCAGTTAAAAGTCAGCAGGGAGGAACATGCTGGACTCATGGGGCGATGGCGGCAATGGAGGGGAATCTGTTGATGACCGGAGCCTGGACTAATGCCGGCGAAGTGGGAGAACCTAATTTAGCCGAATACCACCTGGATTGGTGGAATGGTTTTAACAAATGGAATAATGATGACTTGACTCCTCCAACCGGCAGCGGATTGGATGTTCATCAAGGTGGTGATTACATGGTAACCACTGCTTACTTGAGCAGGGGAGAAGGAGCAGTAAGAGATATTGATGGACAATCCTTTGGAAGCGCTCCTCCCCGCAGATTAGACAGTTATCATTATTATTATCCCCGGGTAGTTCAGTGGTTTGCTACAGATTCGTTGCTGACTGGAATAAATATTATTAAACAAGCCATTATTGACTATGGAGTTATGGGAACCTGTATGTGCTACGATAATGCCTATATCTCCAATTATATCCATTATCAACCTCCCACCAGCAGCGACCTTCCCAATCATGCTATCGCCATTGTGGGATGGGATGATAGTAAGGTGACCCAGGCGCCTCTGCCCGGAGCATGGCTGTGTAAAAACAGTTGGGGAGATGGTTGGGGCTTAGATGGATATTTCTGGATATCTTATTATGATAAATGGGCAACCAGGGAACCTCAGATGGGAGCGGTATCTTTTCAGCAGGTAGAATACATGATATACGACACCATCTACTACCATGACTATCATGGCTGGAGAGATACTAAAACTGATATCAGTGAAGCGTTTAATGCTTTTTGTGCCCAGGAATATCACACCATTAAATCAGTTAGCTTTTTCACTGCTGATGACAGCGTGGATTACCTGGTGAAAGTTTACCGCAACTTTAACAATGGTCAATTAACTGATTTAATAGCCGAGGATAGCGGATTTTGCCAATATCGCGGATTTTACACTGTGGATTTGACTACTTCCCCCAGTTTTGATCCTGGAGACAGCTTTTATGTTTATTTGAATTTATCTCAAGGGGGTCATCCTTATGACCGCACCTCCGATGTTCCCGTTCTGCTGGGTGCAAGTTACCGTACTATTGTTGAGTCTTCAGCGGACAGCGGTCAAAGTTACTACTGGGAAGGTGGAGCTTGGAAGGATTTCTTTGACTGGTCTGGCAATCCTTACCCGGGTACGGGAAACTTCTGCATTAAAGCGTTAGCGGTGAATACCGGTTTAAACATCAATCCTCAAGAAGATTTCAGGGCAATAGGAGATTCGGGAGGACCATTTACCCCTGATCAGATGATCTATGCAATGACGGTTAACAGTGAACAGGCAATTAATTATCAGATTAGCATTAATCCCTCGGTCAATTGGTTGGATGTTGCCGGTGCAACCACCGGAACTATTAATCCTGATGATACCGTGGAGATTGAGTTAAGTTTGAACAGCAATGCTAACAGCCTTAATGACGGAGTTTACGTTGCCAATATTGAATTTGAAAATACTACTAATCAATTGGGAACAACCACTAAACAGGTAATTGTGATTGTGGGGTCTCCTTCTGTAATGTATCAATGGACTTTTGACAATGATCCAGGATGGACTGCTCAGTCAGATTGGGCGTTTGGGGTGCCCACCGGGCAGGGTGGCTCTCACGGCAACCCCGATCCCACCTCCGGACATACCGGAAGCAATGTTTACGGCTATAACTTGAACGGTGACTATCCCAATAATTTAGATGAAAGATACCTTACCACCGAAATCATAGATTGTTCAGGGCTTTACAACACCCAGTTAAGTTTCTGGAGATGGCTGGGAGTGGAGGCATCCAGTTACGATCACGCTTCCATTAGGATAAGCAATGACGGACAGAATTGGCACACCATCTGGTCAAATCCGGATAGTGAAACCGCAGATAACAGCTGGAATCAATATACCTATGATATCTCTGCTTATGCTGATGACCAGTCTTCAGTTCAGATTAGATGGGTAATGGGAACTACTGACGGAGGATGGACTTACTGCGGATGGAATATTGACGATGTGGAAATTTTAGGAGTGGAGGAAGTCGGAGTCAATGAAGCTCCTCCCCAGCAACAATATGGTCAATTTTCATTGAATTTTGCCAGTGTATCAAGTTCTAACACTCAGATAAGCTATGTACTGCCTTCGGCAGGGATGGTTAAACTTTCTGTTTTTGATGCCAGCGGGAGATTGGTTAATAATATAATCAATGAACATCAACCTGCAGGTCAATATCAAATTAATTGGAACAGCACTGCAGGCAATGGAGCACAGGTCTCATCAGGAGTTTACTTCATCCGATTACAAGTGGACTCTGATAAACTGACTAAAAAACTTCTGATTACCAGATAACTTAATTCAGGGCAGCTGAAAAAACAGCTGCCCTCCCCAAAAATTTATTCATTTCAAAACCGACCTAAACTAGTTATAATCTTCTCAATGGAAGACCGAGAAGAACTTGAACAGAAATTATCCTCAATTAAGAATCCCCGGGAAAAACTTGATTTACTGATAAAATTAGCCAATAAATATTTCCAGTATGACAATGCTAAAACTTTGAAATATGCTCAAGAAGCTATTGAACTGGCGGATAAACTAAACAATATCCCCCAGATGGCTTCTGCTTATGGGGCATTAGGAATGGTAAAAGCTTATCAGGGGGAGTTAAAGCAATCTCTGGAAATTTTTTATAAAGCATTGAAATTACTGGATGGTATTGATGATAAATATACAAAGAGTGATTTGTTTAACAAAATTGGTCTTAATCTTTTTTATTTAAGAGATTTTAAATCATCTATAGATTATCTTAAAAAATCGAAGAAAATTGCCACAGAAATCCAAAACATAGGGATTCTTACTAATGCATTGAGTAATCTAGGTTTAGTATATCAAGAAATCGGTCAATATCAGGATTCATTGAAATATAATATTGAGACTTTAAAATTAGAGAGAAAAAACAATTTTAATTACAATAGGATTGCATCATCCTTAGGAAATATTGGAACTCTGTACTCAATGCTTAAAAATCCTGATAAAGCGTTGGATTATTACCGGGAAAGTTTAAAAATGTATGTCGCTATAAAATTTACTAAAGGAATTGCAGGACAATTATCCAATATTGCAGATATCTACGAAAATATCGGAGAAGATCATAAAGCCTTAAACTGTTATATATTTGCCTTAAAATATGCTGAAAAGATTGGATACCAGGAATACATAGGAATTATTAATAACAATCTGGGTATTTATTACAAAAAACAAAATCAAATTAATAAAGCTCTGTTTCACCTTCATAAATCATTGAAAATTAATGAGAGTATGTCTGATCTATATTCAATTGGTAACAAGTTGAATATTATTGCGGACATTGAAATTTGTCAGTTAAATTTCAAGAAGGCAAAAAAACTTCTGGATAAAGCATGGAAAATTGCAAATGAAATAGAACATTTGAAATTAAAATCTGAAATTGCTCAAACCTATTCAACTTATTATCAGCATAAACAGAATTATAAGAAAGCTATTGAATATGAGAAGATTGCCGATCAGATAAGTGATGACCTGTTCAATGTAAATGTTTCCGAAAAAATTACTGAATTGCAAACCAGATATGAAGTTGAACAAAAACAAAGGGAGTCGGAATTATTGAAGATGGAAGCTGAGATTCATAAATTACGCAATATTGAATTGACTGAAGCTAAAAAGACTCTGGAAGAGGAAAAAGAAAAATCGGAAAAATTACTGTTGAATATCATTCCTGCTAAAGTACTGGCTAATTTAAAAGCAGGAGAAGAAGTCAAACCTATGATGTTTCCGAAAATTACTGTTTATGTATCTGATATCGTGGGATTTACCAAAATTGCATTTGATATTGAACCGGAATTGTTGATTCAGGAATTAAATGTAATCTTTACTGAATTTGATAATATTTTTCAAAACTACGGTTGTGAAAGGATAATGACTATTGGTGATGCTTATCTGGCAGTAGCTGGACTTTTTGAAGATGAAATTGAAGATCAGGCGGAAAGAATATGCCAAGGAGCAATGAACTGCTTGGATTTTTTAAACACCAGGAATAAATCTTCTAAATACCCCTGGTTGATGAGAACAGGAATTCATACTGGGTGGGCTTACGGAGGCATCATTGGTCAACATAAATATCTTTATGATGTCTTCGGGGAAGCAGTGGATATAGCACAGTATATTCAAACCCGAATTAAACCAATGCATTTTGGATTATCTTCACAAACCTACAATTTACTGTCATCTAAAAGTTCACTGAAAATAATTGATAAACATCATACTGAACACTATCCCCAGTTGGAAATAATTGAAGCGGAGATGTAATTTGTCTGAAATTGAAAAATTAGAACGACAATTTTCAGAGGCAATTGACAATAAAAATAAAATTGAAATTGCTTTAAAAATTACTAAAGCATCTTATTTTGATGATTTTGAAAAATCCAGATTTTATGCCATTGAAATTATAACACTTTCAGTTCGTGAAAAAAACAGATATTTAATGGCACGTGGTTTGAGTTATTTAGGCACTGCTCTAGGCAATATGGATATATTAAACAAGTCACTAATATGTTTTAAAAAAGCAATGGAAATTTTTCAAGAGATTAATGATTTGGAAAAAGTCTGTTTTAGCTGTAATAATCTAGGTTATTCCTATCTGAGAACATCTAATTATAAAAAAGCATTATTATATTTTCAGCAAGGATTGGAGATTGCAGAAGAACATGAATATTTACAGATAGGAGCAGTCATTTTACAGAATATTGGTCAGTTATATGCTCATATCAGTGATTTAGAAAAAGCAATGGATTACTACCTCAAGGCACTTAAATTGTATGAAACTGATCCTGAATATTATATTACAAATCTGGCTATAGTTTACAGTTCAATTGGTGGTTTGCAAAAAAGCTTAAGAAATTATGAAAAATCAGTGTATTACCATCAAAAATCATTAGAAATTTATCAAAAAATAAATGATGATCTGGGAATTGCGGGGCAGATGTGTAATCTTGGAAGTATATTTCATATCCAGAATAAGACTGATAAAGCAATTAAATATCTGAATTCAGCATTAGAAAAAGCAGAACAACTAAATAATTTAGAGTTTATTCAAGTTACATGTAATAATTTAGGCACATTTTACTTAAGTTTAAAAAATTATGATATGGCAATATCATATTTGCTTAAAGCATTGCAAATAGCCGAAGGAATTGGGAACTTGTTAAGTTCATTTGACAATTATCAATTAATAGGAGAAATATATTTAAAGAAGGGAGATCTTCATAAATGCTCTGAATATCTCCACAAGGCTTTAAATTTAATTGGTAAAGTTAAGGATCTTGAATTTATCCAAAAATTGTACCGGAGTTTATCAGAACTAAATTACTCTATGAAAAATTACAGAGAATCTCTGGACTATTTCAAGAAATCAATGGAAATAAAAGAAAAATATTTTGATGAAAGCAGAAACCGTCAGATAAATGAAATGGAGATTAAATATGAAGTGGAAAAGAAACAAAAAGAAGCGAAGATAGCTAAAGCAGAAGCAGAGATGTACCGGTTAAAGAATATTGAACTGGAAAAAGCATATCAGCAAATTGAAAAGGAAAAAAATAAAACAGACCATCTTTTGCTGACCATTTTACCGGCAAAAGTAGCATTGGAATTGAAAAACTATGGATACAGTTTACCTCATTCCTATGAAAATGTTACTGTTTATATATCCGAATTCAGATTATTTGAGGACATACAAAGAAATTTCACAGCAGAGGAGATAATCCGCCATTTAAATGAGATATTTGAGATTTTCGATGAGAATTTTGAAAAAATGAATTCGGAGAAAATAAAGACATTCGGAGATAGATATCTGGCAGTTTCCGGAATGCCCATGGAAGATGAGAATCATGCTTTAAATATTCTCAAGGCAGCCAGGAAAAACCTGGACTTTATTGATAAGCGTAATGAGGAATTAGGTTTAAATTGGGAGATAAATATCGGGATCCATAGCGGTAAAGTAATCGGGGGAATTGTGGGAGTGAAGAAGTATCTATATGATATTTTTGGGGACACTATAAATACTGCTGCCAGGATTTTAGAGTATGGTCAGCCCATGAAATTAAATTTTTCCCATACTACCTATAATCTGGTATCTGATTATATAAAAAATCCTGAATTTAAGGAAACTGAAGTAAGAGGAAAAGGAAAGATGGGAATTTACTCGATTAGATAAATTATAGTCATGGATAGTAAGTCTTTAGATAAATTCAATAAATTGCAGGGAACAGTTAAAGTAGATAAACTGATAGATTTAGCTGAATATTATTTTGACTAGGATGTCCACCGATCAATAGAATTTTCTCAACAAGCAAAGGAATTAGCTGAAAATATTGATTATTATAAAGTAAAATTTAAAATTCTGATTTTTCAAGGTAAATGCCAGGCAAGAATTGGAAATTTCGATCAAGCATTGAAAATCATGACTGCTGCAATTGAATATTGTCATGCTGGAAGTAGGGAATTAGCTGAATTATCTAAAGATATTGGCTTAATTCTCTACCATCTTAGCCGATACAATGAAAGTATTGAACATATTGAAAAAGCCATTGAAATCTCTCAGAGAAATAAATATCAAGATGCCCTGGCCAAAGCTTATAACAATCTGGCGATGAATCTCAACTGTCTAGGAAAATATGACCAAGCGTTAAAGGACGCATTTAAAGCATTGAAATTGAAACAGGATATTCCAAATTTCTCTGAAACCAGTATTGCAAACACCTATACAGTTATCGGAGATATTTATCGAAGAATGAATAAACTATATGATTCAATTGATTATCACACCAAAGCTTTAAAAATATACAATAAACAAAATAATATTTCGGGTAAAGCTGGGCAAATCTGCAATATTGGTTCAATTTACTATCATTTAAAAGAATTCAATAAAGCGATGGATAATTTCAAAGAAGCTTTAAAATTATCTGAGAAATCCGGAAATAAAGAATTTACTGCTAATATTATTTATAACTTAGGTAGTGTTTACCGAGATATTGGAGATTTAAATAGAGCACTTGAAATGTATAACAAATCAATTTTAATGAATCGAGATATGGGTGATATAAATGCAGTTGCAGATGCCTTAATTGAAATTAGTATAATCTACAGTACTCAAAATAACGATGATAAGGCATTGAAGACAAACATGGAGGCTGAGAAAATTGCTAATAAAATTAATGATAGAAAACTGCGTAAAAATCTGCATGAAAGATTTTATGAGATTTATAAATCAATGGGACAATTTGAGAAATCACTATATCATTATAAAATTTACTTAAAAATAAAACAAGAAATGTCAATAAATATAGAATCATCCTGATTTTTTCTAAAAATAATGAATAATAAATAAAATTTCCAAGTACAGTTATTATAAATTGGAGGAAATATGAAGTCTAAATTAAATTTAGGGATAATATTGTTTTTTGTTATTTTTTCGTCTTTAGAAGCATCAATCTTAGGTTTTGATCAATATGAAATTGATTTTAGGGTAGATTCCAGTTTAACCGGTTTAACCTATTCGGATAATTTTCAATTAACTGAGAGTAATCTTGTCTATGCAAATCCGGGGAATGAGTACGCCTGGATTAAAACGGCAGTTTATCCGGTGGGATTGGCTTTCAGACCACCGAGGTCAGTAAGTTTAAACTTGGATATCCAGGGACAAATACCAGACAGTATTTATTGCTATGTATATTACCGCTATAGCGCAGATAAAGTGCATTGGTCGGAATGGGTAAATTTGCCCCCAGAGGACAGCGCCCGGCAGGATTTTCTTAGATCCAATTCTTTTCAGATAATAAGACCACGCAATGTAGATTTGCAATATCAGCGGCTGATGGAAGAATGGAGAAAAACCGGACCGGTTTGGATTTGTGATGAGGATGCCTTATGCCGGTGGATTGCCCTTCATAACCCTGAATACTTCTCCTGGGAAATCCCCTTTATCGGCTTTGTCCAGTTTTACATTGAATTTCCATATCTCTATGAAAAAATTTCTATTGAAAAAATTAATACTTCTGCAATGTGGGGAGTTAGCGGATTGACCACTCTGCCTACCGATGGTTCTGAGGGGGATACCTATTCATCATGGCATTTTGATTTAAATGAATACTGAGATTATTGTTAAGAATTTTTACAACCAGTAAAATATTTTACAAACTAAAAAAAGAATTTTACCTCGCTGATAAAATCCTGTTAAAATTAAATTAGTGATTTTAATAGTGATTATATTTCTTATACTTGATATAGAAGTGTTAAAAATTTCCCTTGTTTATAATTTCAACCAATATTAGGGAGGGGTTAATGCCTGAAGGAGATTGTTTACATGAATGGAAGATGACCGATGTAAACTACGGTTTCATAGTTACTGAAAAATGTTTTCACTGCGGGAAAATTTCTAATTATTTCACCGGAGAGCAGAAACCGCCGTTTGAAGAATACCGGGAAGGCGAACACTTTTGGAATTTTATGGACAGCTATCAGACCTTCCGATTCAGCTTAAAATGCTCAAAATGCAGTAAAATAATAGATTACCCTGAACTAGCCGGGCTTAAAATGTGCATAGATTGTGATAAAGATTGTAAGGTGTCCCAAATGATGAATAACCAAACTGCAGAAAAAATTTGGTACTACATAGCTTTTGGTTTTCTCCCTCAACAAGAGAGAAAATATTTAAATCAACAAAAAATTAAAGAGTTGGAAAATTATTTCAATCAGAGGAGGAAGAACTCAAAAACCAAAATTGTTATAGTATCTCAGGATTTGGTTAAGAACTTTAACCGTTGTTATTCGGAATCTATACTGGATAAGGATATGCTCTCATTAACCGTTCCCCAGGGAAATTAAATTACGGCAGGAGGAATTATTATGCAACTTAAGGAGATTTCTGAAAAATTAAATCTCAAGCCTTTAACTAATTTTGAGGACAGAGAGGTGCAGGGAGTTTTTATTGCAGATATGATGACTGATTTGATGACCAATGCCCAGGCAGGAAATCTTTGGTTGACTATTCAAACTCATAAAACAATTATCTCCGCTGCTAATCTGGTAGATATTTCAGCCATAGTCATAACCCACGGCAAAACTGTTCCTGAAGAAACTTTAGAACTTGCCAACCGGTATAATGTAGTAATACTTTCCACTGAATTATCCACTTTCCAATTGGTGGGAAAGTTAATTGAAATCGGATTAACCACCTGATAACGGGAGCAGATTATCCTGAATTCAGGTAACATCAGCATTGCTAAAATTAGACAATTATTAAATGCAAAAGTTTTTGGTTCCCAGGATTTTCAAAAACAACAAGTTACTGAGATTTATGCATCAGATTTAATGAGTGATGTTCTCGCCTATGGGAAATCTGGCTCTGCACTGCTAACCGGCCTTAACACCATCCAGGCGGCAATTTCAGCTTATATGGCTGAATTTAAATTGATAATTTTTCTTCGGGGAAAAGAGCCAACCGAAGATATTCAAAAATTTGCTGCGGAAAAAGATATTATTTTATTTTCAACTACCGATGATATGTTTCCTGCTTGTATTAAATTAGCTCAATTAGTGGATAAAAGTATAAATGTAGAAATTGTTGATGATGAAGATAAAAAAAATATTACCATCCATAAATTTAGCATTGACGGAAAAGATTTTGCTCATGCGGGTATGGTTTCCACCCAGATTAAGACAATATTGAAAAAAATTGGCTATGATCCTCAGTTGGTCAGAAGAGTGGCTATTTCCACTTATGAAGGGGAAATGAATGTAGTGATGCATGCAAAGAGCGCAGAAGTAACTTTAAATGCAGGTGATCAAGAAATTAAAGTGATAATCAAGGATCAGGGAAAAGGTATTCCGGATATTGACAAAGCGATGAAAGAAGGTTTTTCCACCGCTACTGAAGAACAACGGGCAATGGGCTTCGGATCAGGTATGGGATTACCCAACATAAAAAGAAATGCTGATGATTTAGATATAAAATCAGAAGTTGATAGAGGAACCACTTTGATCATAAGGTTTAAGGTTTGAAAACAGCAGATAGTTTTTATCATGCCCACCGGGTGATTAACGAAAGATGTAACGGAAGGATGAAGTGTGTTAAGGCATGCCCCACCAAAGCAATCAGGTATCGCCAGGGAAAGGTTACCTACTACTCGGATCTTTGTATTGATTGCGGTGAATGTCTTAATGCTTGCCCTGAAGATGTTTTTGTGCCGGTGATAGATGAGATTAAGGACTTCAATCATTTTAAGTATTTAATTGCCCTGCCCTCCCCAGTTTTATACACCCAGTTTGGTCTGGATATCAGTCCGGCGTTGATTCATCAGGCTTTTAAAAGGTTGGGGTTCAACGAGGTAATTGATCTATCCGATATGAGTAATGAATTGAATTTCGCTTTATTTCATCATGTCATGCATCATGATGAAAAAAAACCGATGATAATATCTTATTGCCCCACCATTATCAGGCTGATACAGGTTCTATATCCGAATCTGGTTAAAAACATTGCTCCCTTTGATGTTCCCCGGGAAATTAAAGCTAAAGAAATTAAAATGACCTATCCTCAAAAATTGAATCTTAAACCGGATCAAATCGGAGTAATCTATGTTACTCCCTGCCCTGCAAAGATTGTCTCTATCAAACAGCCTGCGGAAAAGGAGCGATCCTGGATTGACAGCGCAATCCCGGTTAATGATATGTACAATCTTCTACTTCCCGAGATAATGGAGCTTCAAAAAGAGGAATCTGAATATAATTTTGATAACCAGAAATTCCATTTCTCCCGGGGATGGGTGGCATTGGGGCATGTATCTTCCAAAGATATCTGTCCGGAAAGATGTTTAACTGTTTCCGGTTTGGATCATGTGAAAAAAATATTTGATGATATTGAGAATTCAAAACTGCGGGATATTGATTTTGTAGAAGCATTAGCTTGCATACAGGAATGTCTGGGGGGAGCATTTTGCGTTGAAAATCCTTATCTAGCCAGGCATAACTCAATTTTATTGCAAAAAAAATATGGAGTGATGGATAATTTAAATGAAGAAAAGATAATTAAAAGATACCAACAGAAATTTTTCTTTATGGAACATCCTGTTCTCCCTCGACCTACCCGTCATTTTGACACCGATATTGCCACCTCAATTAAAAGGATGAGGCAGAAAGAGAAAATTTACCTGAAACTTCCACTTAAAGACTGTGGTTTGTGCGGGGCTCCCACCTGTGAAACTTTTGCTGAAGACTGTGCCCGAGGTGATGCTGATCTCACCAACTGTGTGTTTTTTGCTGA
>LKUE01000394.1 GCA_001412365.1 Desulfuromonas sp. SDB
GGACTATCTTGTGTGTGTTATGATTTACTTACTTGATAAAAGGGATGAAGTTGGGTTAAAGAAGTTTTTCCTCTTTTTGTCTTATCTCTTCTTTAGTCATAATGTCGTTTTTCTATCGGAATTATCTTAATTTTCTCAATATTAGCAATAATTTTCTTAAGTGTGAAATGTAGTTTATGTTTTTCTGGTGGATTTCCCCAAAACAGGTCATCTAACTCGTAATCATCAGCTTGCATTATTTCTCTTGTGAGCTTATAGGCTTTATCGATGTATTCAGTCTCATCTTTGCAATCGTAAGAAAGCAAACCGTAATATAATGTCAAATCATGAGTTAATTTCTCAGCCTCTACTAAAATCCCATGATAAGATTCTGTTGATAAATCATCTGTATCCATATACAGGGATGTCTTTTTTTACTTGGTGTAAACCTTTCGCGGCTATATGAAGTTTTTGCAGAACGCAGTGGAGTTTAAATTTAACTGGAGTCGAAGGGGTAACCTCATATTCCTTGTTATCGGCAGTACATAATTTTATTCACCGAAAAGTTTTAACCACAGACCAAATTCCTTTTTATGATTTTTAATCTTTTTATCAAACCAATTATCAATTTCTTCATCCCAATAGCCATTTTTATCAAATCGTTTGTAAAATTGTTTTTCAGACATTTTTTCTAAAATACCAAGCATGAAATATCGAACACCTACATTATCATTAGGATTTGTATCTAATAACTTTTGAAATAGTGAGTAAGCTTCAAGTGTCTTATTGTTTTTCCAATATAATATGCCCATATTCACAAATGCTCTAATAATATGACGGTTTTCAAGCCAGCCCCATTCAAGTTTTTCAGGCCATTGTCCGGTCTTTTCGGTTACCAATTCCAGAGCTTTCTCATATGCATCAGTTATAACTTTATCTGATTCAGCTTTATCACCTGTCGCTTCAAGCAAATCAGCTAATAATAAATAAGGATCTAAAAAGTATTGATCTTTGTTAATTAATTTTTTTAGCTTTTTAATTACTGATTGAATATTATCTTCAGTAATAGAATCCTGAAGATCATAAAACTCCATGTTTGTTTTTCGTTTTGTATCTATAAATTCCTTCATTTCTCTTTCCTTCTATGTTGATGTTAAAATTATGTATTGTCTATAACGGTTACGCATATACGCAGTAGCGGGTTTTAAACCACTTACTTTGATACTATCACTGTTGTTTATTTGGTTCATATTATGTTGTTTTATAGTATTTTGCCCGCTATTGCGTATATGCAATGTTCTCGGCAATATTTTTTTCATATTCATCAAATAATGTTCTTGTTTTCTGTGCTTTCGTTTCTAATGGATAATTGGATATAAATAATTCGTTTCCCTTTTGGTTTCCGCTGTTTCCTACATTTCGCATACCATAAGTCAAGTTCCATTTTTTAATATTGGCAAACGAAAATAAATTTCTGATAAATTCGCTATCGTCATAAGTGATGAGCCATTTATGATTAGTGTGTTTCAAAACTTCTGCAAATCTTTCGTGGTCAAAGGTTTTATGTAAATTTCCGTTTTTACCGTAAAGAGCGGAGTTGGTTGCAGAATAATATGGTGGGTCAAGAAAAATGAAAACATTTTCGCCTTCAGCTTCTATTACTTTTTGGTAATCAAGATTTGTGATTTTTGTATTTCCTAAAATATAAGACAAAGCTTTTACTCTCTCTATACTTGATTGAGTAAACCGCTTGCTATACGCCGCATTTGAAAAACCACCACTTTCGGTTGTTCCCGAAAATGTTATACGATTAAAAACAAAAAATGCTGCTGCCCTTTTCAAATTATCAAAACAATCAATATTTTCCATTAGATATTTGTGCAATTCTTTACCTACATTTGAATTAACATGCCAATATTGGATTTGCTCAATGAGTTTATCAGGGTTTTGTTGAGTTTGTTTCCAAAAATGATATAAATTTTCATAAATATCGTTTATCCAAAATTTTTTGTTCGGGAATTTTTGTTTGAGATATACAAAAACAGAACCACCACCGACAAAAGGTTCCCTAAATTCATCAAATTCAGGAATTAAATGGTCAATGAATTTTATGGCTCGGCTTTTACCGCCCGGATATCTTAATGGACTTTTTATCATTGTTATTCTGCTTTTTCGATTATTATTTGAAAATTATTTTCATCTGCTTCGTCAAACAAATTTTTTAGGATTTCTTTATGTTTTTTATTCAATTCAGGATTTGTTTCAAAATCAGATTGATAAATATCGTTTGTCAATTTTGACGAAGTGAGTTTGAGAATAGGAATTGCCAAATATTCATTGTCATTTACCGATACATTTTTCAAATTTGAGTAAAGTATCATTTTCAGCAATCCGTCTTTAATGTCGCCAATGCTTGGCAGTATAGAATTTCGTGAATGTTTGGCTTCAATTAAATAGACTTTGTCTTTTTCTATTCTTATTTCATCGGTTGTAAAATAATATTTTCCGCCAAGATAGTTTTCAATAGTTATGGTTGCTTTTGTCAGAGTTGATAAAACTTCTTTGGGCTGAATAGTTTGCATTTCACGGTTTTGTGCTTCTTGTGCTTTTTGCCGTGATGTTTGCATAAACTCTTTAACACCGTTAATGAATTGATTGGCAAAACGGTCAATTCCCTGTTTGTTGTGAAATGATACATTTAATCGTTTTCCGATTTCATTATAACTTGTTTTTACTTTTTGGATTAAATCGGAGAATGACTTTTCAATTTCTTTCAAATTCCAATGCAAAGCTGAACTGTGATAATTTTTTATTTCGGTAATTTTTTGCTTTACCAACTCATTATCAAATTGTTGATTAGTGATTTTATTATCTCGTGTCTTATGTTTTTCGGCTGTTTTGTAATATGCAAAAACGACAAAAACATCAAGCAAACTCATAAGCGAAACAGTATCCCATTGGATAAAATCTCTGTCCCCCTTTTTACCTTCATCTTTGATAATTGGGATAACGGTTATTCGTTTTGCTGTTCCAAGCGTGTTATAAACTCTTTCGTATGGATAGGAACGGGTTCTTTTGGGCGAAACCCATTTTGACAAGCCAAATGAAAATCCGTTATAATTTATCAAACAATTAGCAGGAAGTTCATTGATATTTAAACTATCAAAGTCAAATACTGCCAAATCACTTGTCAATTTAGATTTATATTCAATTCCCGTTATTTTTGCTGTAATATCCATAAAATTAAACTACCTTTTTCTTGTTTTCGATGTAATCCAAAGTTACAAATCTATACTTTCCTTGGTTACGTTCTATAACTTCCAAATTATCGGAATTAACCTTTTTTCTGATAACACTTTCCAAATCTCTAATAATTTCAATCCCGATTGAATTTCTGCCTAAATGATTTGCTACCTTCATTGTGGTTCCGCTACCGACAAAAGGATCAAGAACTGTGTCGCCAACATACGAAAATAGTTTTATTAACCGGTAGGGTAATTCGTCAGGGAAAGCGGCAACGCCTTTCTCAAGCTTTGATCCAGGTAAAACATTTGTCATTTCCCAAATGGTTTTATGCCAATTGTTATTTTGAAATTCTTTTTTATCAATTTTTGATTTTTCTCTTATTTCTTTTGAAATTGATCGATAATTAAATTTTCCTTTTTGGAAAATAATGATGCTTTCCAATAAGTTGTCAGGATAAAAATACATTGGATAAGGATTTTGCAATAATACCCCGCTACGTTTACTTATTCGTAAATAACCATCGGGCTTTTTCCAAACAATTTTATCTCTGTATCTAAATCCAACACTTTGAAATATCTTTATGGCATCAGCTGTTATAGGATATTTTTCTCCATTTACAAGCATATCATCAATATTTAAGGCAAATATTCTACCTTTTTGCAAAACACGATAGGCTTCTTTTGCCATTTTTTTTAAGACACCGAGATATTGTTCGTAATTTTTAAAAAGGTCTTTATAGTCAAACGGCGCATTAAAATAAGGTGGAGAAGTAATAATTAAATGAATACTTTCAACAGGTATTTCAGCCATACTCATTGAATTACCGAATATTATTTTATGTTTTGTATTCATGTTGCAAAATTACCTTTTTTTTCAAAGTTTATCATTTAATCTCAGTATTTCCTTTATATTGCCGAGAACGTTTGTGTAAATCCTATTGCGTATATTCCGCTAAATTGGTGGAATAAACACAATTGCGTATATTTTTCTTTTATCATTTTTAAACCCCTTAATCAAAAAAATCATCAATGGGATTTCTTATTTTATCAATTGCCTTTTTTGATACATGCGTATAAATTTCAGTTGTTTTAGAACTGTTATGTCCCAATAACTCCTGGATATATCTTAAATCAGTTCCTTGTTCGAGTAAGTGAGTGGCAAAACTATGGCGTAACATGTGTGGAGTAACAGTTTTACGGATTCCCGCCTTTAATGCAGCCTTCTTCAAAATATTTGCTACGCTGGTTGGAGAATACTTCCCTCCATTTTGACCTTCAAAGAGATATTTTTCCGGCTTATACTTTTTATAATAATCTCTTAATAGTGTAAGTAAATTTTCTGAGAGCAATGAAATTCTATCTTTCTTGCCCTTTGCTCCTTTTATATTAATTACCATTCTTTCAGAATCAATATCAGAAATACTGAGGTTAAATAATTCACTTCGTCTTAACCCAGCAGAATAGATCAACATTAAAATAGATTTGTGTTTTATATTGTCGCATGATTTTAAAATACTTTTCACCTCGTTTTTACTTAATACTTTTGGCAATTTATGTTCTTTTTTAGGCCGATGTAAATCGTAATATTGTTTTTCTCTGCCAAGAATTTTTTCATAATAGAATTTAATTGCATTGATTCTTTGATTTTGCTGACTTGCAGAAATATTTTTTGTATTTATAAGCTCTAAAATATAAGAATTTATCTGACTTGTTGTCACATCCTGAATTTTTTCAACCTCATTCAATACCTCAAAATAGTTAAGAAAATCCTTAAAATAGTTACAATATGTTTTTATCGTATTTTTGCTATATCTCTTTTGAATAAGTAAATTCTTATATTTTTCAATAACTTCTTGCATTACAATTCTCTCTTAAAGTATAACATAACATTAGGTGTACTAATGAAAAAAGCAAAAGTTGCTCTTCATGACTACATAATCTATATCGTTTGTTGATTGCTAACTGTTTACTATTATTAAATATAATCTCTTTTTCTCCTTAATTTTTTCTTTGTATATGTTGCTCTATTCGGCAATCTAATCTAAAAAATAAGCGATAATCCTTTTCTTATAATTCTTTACTTCCCCAAAATCTTACTGATAACATCCTGATAAACGTATTGTGTTTAATGCGTCTATATGTTAATTTTAGTTGCATTTAGTATAATATATACTATTATTTGTATGAAAAAGCAAGAGATAAATGAGAAATTCAAGAAACAGATGACAATAGAAAGAAAATAGACTGAATACTTGGATTCACTTTGACGGTCTAAATATGTCTTAAAAAGACAGTAGTCCAGCAGAAATTAAGGATCAACAAAAATTTTTACCTTCAGCAAGGTATCGTTTACTTGTATAGTATCTATTTCAAATCTTCTGCCGATAGTATTTGACAGTAATTCTTGGACATCCGGAGAAATTTTCTTTTCATTGAAGCCATCCTCAATGCTCAAATCAGTAATATAACCTTGATCATCAAGATAAATATTCAGCACGGTGGAATCCCGGTTATTTCTGCGGATTAAATAATCCCCAAAAATCATAACTAAATTATAGGACACCATGGAATCAAGTTTATCTCTTTGTTCCATTCCGTATCCACCTGTATATTCCTGGGAAGGTAATATGTCTCCGGTTGTTTCTTCATCAGGAGCTTCAGCATTCTGATAATATGATTGCTGAGTCTGCAGGCTAGCCGGAGATTCCAGGGTTGTAGTGGTTTCACCTACTGCTCCTGCCACCACCTCCATGCTTCTGTCTTCAGCTTCCACCATATCCGTAGATTCAGATACCGATTCCACTTCCGATACAGTTTCCTCTGTTCCCCCTACTCCTTCCGCTAATTCTCCCCCCCCGGTCATATCAGCAGCAGAGCGGGTTACTGCATAATCTAAATCTTGCTGCTCCTGCTCAGTTATACCATCAGGGGCAAATTCAACTTCCTCTAATCCTGAATCCTCAGATAGTTCACCTGATGAGGTATACTGATCTCCGGGAAGTTCATCTATCTGAAATGAATGTTCCATTTCATCCGGGGGTAAAAACCTGCTGTATTGAGGAGTCTGCATTTGCTGGGTTTGGGGCTGTTTAATTTGTTCAAAGAAATTATCGGAAACATACCTAATTGCTAAAACAAAAACCAGAACCAAAGTCATCACTGCTACTGCGGAGATTTCTTTTTTAGTTAAAAATCCGAAGTACTTTTTCCAGGAAGGTTCGGGTTTGTAAGGCAGCTGGGTGAGAATAGCTGATCTCAAACCCCGGAAGTACTGATCCGATGGTATTTCCTGCTTTAAAACAGCATCTTTCACCTGCTGGTCTAGTTTAATTAGATTATTCAGCAAATCCCGGCATTCACTGCACTGCTTTATATGTTTTTCCACTTGCTGTCTTTGATCGGAACTTAATTCTCCGTCAACAAAGCTGCCAAGTAACTCTTTAATCTGCTGATGATTCATTTCTCCCCTACCTGCATTTTCAGATAAGCCAATTTCTCCTGCAAGCTAATTCTCGCCCGGTTAAGTCTCGACATTACAGTTCCTTGGGGGACATCTAATTTTTCAGAAATTTCAGCATAAGAATATCCTTCCGCCCTTAAAATCAACACTTCCCGCTGATTCTGAGGTAATTTCTTAATTGCCTCAGTAATGGTCTCCAGTCCCAAAATCTCATCATTTAATTCATTTCTTTCACTAATATTATCCCGGGGGGGATATAATTCCTCAAGTCTTTTCCGGTTGGATTTCTTTTTCAGGTAATCTTTGCACACATTTTCAGCAATTTTTACCAGCCAGGGATAAAAACTTCTGCCTTTTTTAAAAGTCCTCAAGCTCTTATAGCTTCTAATAAATGCATCTTGCATAATATCATCCATATCCTCAGGGCTGAAAAAAAACCTTCTTTTCAAATGAATGTACAACTTTTTATCATACCTCTGCATTAGAATTTTAAATTGCTGCTTATTACCATTTAAAATATCATTAATAACCAAATCATCATCAAGTTCATCCTTCAGCATCCCTTGTTTTAATTCTTCATCTAATATACTGTTTCCCATTAACAATTATTCCAAGTTTTGATTATTTTCTGTTATTTTATGCTGAGAATGAATTACAGTGGGTAAAATCCACAAAATAGCGCCGATAGTTATGGAAGCATCAGCAATATTAAAAGACCAAAATCTATAATGTGAAAATCCAATGTCAATAAAATCTATTACATAACCCCGTAATAACTTGTCCAGCAAATTTCCAACCGCTCCGCTTAACACCATAACCATACCGATATCGCTGCTCAAACCAGCCAGGTCATTCCGAATCCAGTTCCGGATAAAAATATAGCCTACGATTAAAGTAGCCAGAGCAGAAGTAATCATGTGCACCCAGGGAGGGCCGAATTTCAATCCCATCGCCCCGTAAGGATTCTTAATATATACAAAATTCAGTATATTTCCGATTATATGAATTCTTTCTCCTCCCGGAGGTATATATTGCTGAACTAATATTTTACTTACTTGATCAGCAATCAATAAAAGAAGAAATAACAGGGGTAAACCAATTCTGCGGTTTAGCCAAATATTACGATTAGAATTTTGATCGGAATTATTATTCATATTTTACCTTTCCCTAAACTACCGTTTTACAATGCTGAAATTTTTTCTAATATATCAGGAATCAATATCCTTTTCCAATGCTTCCAATGATTTCAATAACACAGAGGCTTCAGTATCATCAGGATTTTCATCAAGCAGTTTTTGCCAAATTATCTTAGCTTTAACTTTCATCCCCTGTTTTAAATACACTGATCCAAGTAACCGGGCTGCCTCTTTATAATTCGGATCTTTAGTGAATATTTTTTCCAGAGTTTCCTCAGCCCTGGATAAATTGCCCTTGGCTAAATATGCTTTGGCTAACTTAAAAGCAATATCCAGAAAATCAGGGGCAATAATTACCCCCTTTTGATACTCTTCAATAGCCTGATCAAAGGCATCAATATCACAATACAGATCTCCCACCGTAGCATGAGCATTAGCTATCCTGGATCCAGCTGCTCCAAAAATAAATCCGGCATTGTTTTCCAGTTCTTTGGCTTTTTTAAAATGCATCATCGCTTCTTCGTCCCTGCCCATATCTGAAAGGGTAATTGCCAGATTTAACCTGGGTTCCAGATAATTTGGATTTAATTCCAAAGAACTTTTAAAATATTCAATGGCTTTTTCATGTTTTCCGGTAATTGCGTAGACAATCCCAATTTCATGTCTTATGTCTGCATAATCGGGGGCTAAAGCCAAGGCAGCCTTAAATTCTCTTAACGCATCTTCTTTTCGACCTCTCCTCAAATAAGCCCTGGCCATTTCAAGATGTAGCTGAATATCAGCTCTTTTTTCTTCCTGCAATTAGTCCTCCTATTTAATTATGTAGAAAGAGTAAATTATACCTGAACATAATATACCCACCGCCAGTATTTCCCACCAATTTCTTCGGTTATTTTCCAGAGTTAATATGTTTGGATAATCTCTCGGTTCAAACTCATGTTCATTAACAAAACTTACCCAATGGGTATAACCCGAAGGGAAGATGAACTCTCCCCTGCCCGAAATTTCCCAATAGTACTTTTCAGAATTCAGGAGGGTAGCTGGTTGACTTTTCCAGGAAATGGAAAGTTGATGAGCATGAATTATAAAAGTATCCCTGCCTTGATCAACCACCTTAAATCCGGAACTTACCAGGATATTATTCCAGGAGGTTTTGATAATCTCATTGTATTCCCCGGTGTCGGTTAATACTGAATATTCAATTTCCCGGTCTAATTCTGACAGTTGTTCAGCTATTGCCGAATCAGATGTAATTGACATGGTAAGAGAATTAAGCAGAACTTCATTCTCCTCGGGCAGTATAGACATGACCAAAAATAAATAAAACCAAATCATAATGAATTATATTATGTTTAGAAATCAAAATAAAGACCAGTATAAATTTACATTATTTGTTTATTTTCGTAAAATGTGATTTAAAAAAAACAATACCTTTAACTTAACCATGGGGAAATTGATTAAACTAAAACAGTTTATACATAAAAACAAAAATATTTTATTACTAATAATCTTATTAATTATATCTTTTACCAGAATGTACAACTTGGGCTGCCTGGAGATTCAACCTTGGGATGAAGCGATGTATGCGATAAGAGCAAAAGCAGCCGCACTTAACAATCAATGGTTTGATCAAACTGATTATTCAGTGGGAGGATTGTATTCATCATCCCATCCCCCCATTTTTATCTGGTTAACCGCAATTGGATTTAAAATTTTTGGGGTCAGTTCATTTTCTGTGAGACTGTGGTCATCATTAATGGGAATAGGGATATTAATTTTCTTATTTTTTATTCCCTCCCGGAGGAAAGCAGGTTTTTTAGCTGCCTTAATTTTAGCCACTAATGCTTTCTTCAATTCCTATACCCGGCAGGGGCAGCTTGATATTGCCTACATTTTTTTCATAGTGGCAGGTTTATGGTTCTGGATTAAATTTGAAAAAACCGACCAAAAAAAGTACCTGCTGGTCACCGGATTTATTTTCGGATTAGCATTAATGAGCAAAATCATCGTGGGATTGTTTTTTATAATATCACTGACTTTATACAAACTGCTGAAATTTATATATAAACAGACAGATTTAAAAAACTGTTTTATCCATCTGCTGGTAATTGATTCAGTTGGCTTGTGGACTG
>LKUE01000395.1 GCA_001412365.1 Desulfuromonas sp. SDB
AGATAAAATAATGAATATAAAAAAAACATAATTTCACTGCTCTGTACCTTAAAACACCCACCTCTCTCCTTTTTGCAGAGCAGTGAAGAAGGGGCTCTCCGGAGCCCCTTTTTTATTTATAGAGAAATATTTAAAATTTTAATTTCTAGAAATTAAAATTCATATCTGGCGGAAATCTGAGTTATATAATCAACAGTGGGTGCTCCCGACATAATATAGGGAGTGTTGTAAAAGATTTTATCGGTAAACTTGACTTCAACAATAATGTCTTCAGTTACATCAATTTCTGCTCCGATATCAAAAGTTAATTCAGATATTATACCACCTTTATCCTGTTCAATGGTGGTGACTTCAGGAGGATCGTTGACATTAATCCAATTAAGCTGGGGATGTTCAATTGCAGTGGAACTGTGAGTAACTGAATAAGAAAATGATGTACTGCTGCTCAACCATTTCCAGAATCTGTATTTATTGGCAACAAAAACCTGGGGAAAGGCAATATCAGTAACAGTAGCTTTACCGGGCATGGAAACAATCACACTGTCTCCATTATTCAACACCACCATGGTATCCACAGTATAATCATCAGTGGAACGAGTTAATGATACATCTATGCCTACACTAAATGACTGTAAAATTGAAATTTTGTCAAAACTTGTGCCTATGGAGAAAGAATAAGATTTTTTGTTATTTTCTGAATTCAGTGCATAATCTCCTAATTCCGAAGATACTAATTCTTCCCTTCCCGATTGATAATTAAAAGAAATGTGAGGTACACTCCAGTAGGTGGTATTACTGGTCCACCATTTGTATTTAAAATCACCCATTAATTGCCAATAAGTAAAATCATAAGAGATATCGCCGGATTGGTTTAAAGTATCACTAATGGTATAGGAATTATCCGACCCCAGATAATCAAATCCTAACACAGTAAATAGATCTTTACGGTCAAACCCAATTTTACCACCTCCCGAGATCATGTTTTCCTTGGACTGGAGGGTATAGGCAAAAACATTCTGGTACTGGTCCTCAACTCCTTTGCTTCCCACATGAACATTTATTCCCAATCCGCCTCCCCAAACTCCTTTGGCCCACAGTAAATCGGCAATATAAGAAGGAGCGCGGACCGAATCTTTGAGATGCCCTATAAGGGTGTATACAAATTGTCCCCGGGGATGGAAATAGGTTGTATCTATGGGAATAAAGCCGGTATATGCATCGCGGTTAGCAGCTACTCCAAAATAATTGTCACCTAAACGGTAGTGCAGATAAAGCCACCTTTTTTCTCTCTGAAATCTCTCTCCATATTCAAAACCGACAGCATTTTTTTCAACCATGGAATGATAGGTGTATAAGAAACCCGGATTGAACCAGGCAGTACCTATCCCGGTGAAATATCCCTCCACTCCAGAAAAACATCCCAATCCCGGGATACACACCCCTCCTTGGGGATTTTGTGCATCATCTGCAAAAACAACCAGGTTAATTGCAATGATCATTAAACACAGTAAAACAGATTTTTTCATAACTACTCCTGAATGAGATTAGCCATCATAAATGATAATTTTAATTGATAGCATAAAACTAATCTTTTTTCAATTTATATCTCTAAGTTTAAAGAAAAATTGATGGTGAAACGCTAAATTTTAATTGTTGTTTATAATTATTCATGTTAATAAAGATGACATTATGGACAATGATAACAATCATTTTAACAATATTTATGTGCAAACCAAAAAGCTGGTCGGTTATAAAACCATTCAGCAGTGCACTCCTTTAGATTATAAAAATTTAGGATTTAAATCGGGATTGGAAGTTCATCAACAGCTGTACACTGATAAGAAGCTTTTCTGCCGTTGTCCGGCGGGTATGTATTTTCCCGGAGAAGATTATGATGCTGAAGTAATCCGGCACATGAGACCGACTTTAAGTGAGTTGGGTGAATACGACGGCACTGCGTTAATGGAATTTAAAACAAAAAAAAACATCACTTACCGAATAAAAAATCCGACTACCTGTACTTATGAAATTGACGACACTCCCCCCTTCCCCATCAACCAGCAGGCATTGGATATTGCTTTAGAAGTAGCTCTCCTGTTAAAAACCAATGTGGTGGGAGAATTACATATCACCCGCAAACAGTATTTAGACGGCAGCATACCTACTGGATTTCAAAGAACTGCCATTGTAGGCATAGAAGGGGAAATCCCCTTAGCTGAAAAAAAAGTCAGGATTATTCAGCTGAGTTTAGAAGAAGACGCCTGCAGAGAAGTTTCAGATTTCAGGCATCAGAGAATTTACACTACGGACAGATTGGGAATGCCCCTTATAGAAACAGTTACTTATCCTGATTTACTCACTCCCCAGGAAGTAGTGGAAGCAGGTAATTACATCAGGTTTATGAACAGAAGCACTAATAAAGTTAGAACTGGTATTGGAGCAACCCGGCAAGATGTTAATGTAAGTATCCGCGGAGGAACCAGGGTTGAAATCAAAGGGGTAGCTCATATTAAGTGGTTTGCTGAACTGGTGCATAACGAAGCTTTCCGGCAAAAATCGCTGCTGCACATAAGTTCCCAGTTAAAACAACGGATTAAAGATATAAAAAAGTGGGATTTAACTTATCAACTAATTGATCCGAGCTTAATTAATCCTCTCCCTCCCTCCCTTAAATACTATGCTGATTCTGAAATAAAATGGGTGGCGGTAAATCTTCCTCATTTCCAGGATATTCTTGCCCATTTCACACAGCCCGGTCAGGTATTCGGTGATGAACTCAGGGGAAGGTTAAAAGTTATCGCCTGTCTGGAATTAGAGAATTTAATCCACTCCCAAGATCGAAATGAATTGTTAGCTACGGTGGATTTCAGCAAAATTCGCCAACTTTTAAAGTCCAAATCCCTGGATGCTCAACTTCTCTTTTGGTGTCCTTCCCAGGATTTAAGCACTGCCGTGGAAACCATCAGGGAAAGATGTATGCTGGCATTTCACGGAGTGCCCAACGAAACCAGAAAAGCACTTGCCGATGGAACTACTGTTTTCGAAAGAGTATTGCCTGGTCCGGACCGGATGTATCCTGATACCGATTCCGCTCCCCTGCCTATTGATGAAGAACGGATCAACAAAGTTAAAAATAACCTGCCCCCCTCCATCCACTACCGATATGAACAATTAAATAAGTGGGAAATATCCCGGCATTATTGGATTTATCTGCTCAGACATAATCTGGTCCCTATTATTGAAAAGATCATAGCTTTTACCAATTATTCCCCTAAATTTTTAGCCGGTTTTTTTGCCCAGGACCTAAAGCACTTGGAAGGCCGGAACTCAAGCAGTAATTTCGACTATATTCATCTTATCAGTTTGTTCAAATTTATCAGCAAACATAATCTTTCTCCGGAAATTGCCAAAATAATGTTGCCGGTAGTTTTCAATAATCCCAATATTGAATTGGAATCAGTGCTAACCATAATCGGATATCAAAAAAGGAATATCAGCGATATCTTATCTTATATTCCCGATCTGAGGAAAAAATTCAAATCCATAGCTAAAAATAAAAATATTAACGCGGAGAGAAATTGGATCATGGGAAACCTTAAATTGTTATCCATAGGCAACTATCCTCTGGATAAATTAAGTGAAGAAGTAAACCGAAGAGTTAAATGATGAATGATATATTCAAAGGATACAAAGGGAAAGCTTTAGAAATATTGAAAAAGTACAATATCCGGGTATGGAGTGAAGCTACAATTAAAACCACTCGGGGAGATTTTAAGGGGATTGTATTACCCCGGTCTGAAAATGATGATGATCTTCATATTGTGCTTAAACTGGATAACGGTTATAACATCGGCATTGCTACCAATACTATAAAACAAATCAAAGAATTTGGGTATAAGGAAGCTCATTACAAGATACCGGAAAAAGAGTTTCCCACTTCTGAGGATAAACCTAACATAAAATTGTTTGGCACCGGAGGCACTATCGCTTCCAGACTGGATTATCGCACCGGAGCAGTAATCCCTGCTTTTTCCCCGGGAGAACTCTACGGAGCCGTTCCGGAGTTGGCAGATATATGCAATTTAACCACAGAAAAATTATTTGCAGTATTCAGTGAAAATATGGGACCTCACCAGTATAAAACATTAGCGGTAGCTATTGGAGAGGCAATTTCTCAAGGGATTGAGGGCATTGTCATTGGTCATGGCACTGACACCATGCATCATACCGCATCAGCATTGTCCTTCATGGTGCAAAACACCCCAGTACCTATAGTAATGGTTGGCTCCCAGAGATCGTCGGACCGACCTTCTTCTGATGCCGCATTAAACCTCATCCATGCAGTAAAAACTGCTTCTGAATCTGACATCGCCGAAGTTTTAGTTTGTATGTTTGGGCCTACTTCTGATGAATACGGATTACTGCATCGGGGAACCAGGGTGAGGAAGATGCACTCATCTTACCGTTCTACCTTCCGCACCATTGGAGATATACCCCTAGCCATGGTGGATCGAAATAAAATTACTCCTCTTCAGCAAAATTACAATCATCGGAGAAAAGACACCCAGGTTAATATTTTGCCCTACTTTGAACAAAAAGTTTCATTGATTTATTACTATCCTAATATGCAGCCAGATATAATTGATTCATTGGTAGATAACGGTTACCGGGGCATAGTTATTGCGGGTACTGGTTTGGGACATGTCAATAAACCCCTCTATCCTGCGATTAAAAGAGCCTGTCAGAAAAATGTAGCCATCTATATGACCGTCCAGACCTTATGGGGGTATACCCATATGTTTGTTTATGATACGGGCAGGGATCTTATGTCCAACGGGGTGATTCCCGCAGACAATATGTTGCCGGAAGTGGCTTATATAAAGCTTGGCTGGGCTCTGGGACAAACTGAAGATTTAGATGAGGTTAAAAAAATTATGCTGACTCCGGTAATTGATGAAATAACTGAAAGAGAACCTTACAACGGTTATTTAGTGTTTCAGGGAGGTGTCCCTGAAATTGAACAATTTCTCAAAAAAATTCATAAATAAACATTTAAGGTTATGATCTATAATTACTATCAAATTATTGATCAAATTTACCATAGTGAATGGGTTTCCAAACGATTAGCCAGGTTTAAGAATTTTCAATCTGTGCTTGAACAGATATGGCCTAAGGGGCATCCCACCAAAATTATCCAAGTTGCCGGAACTAATGGGAAAGGATCAACAGTAAAATTTTTAGAATCCGGATTTACCCTTACCGGTAGCACTGGTTCATTTACCAATCCCCATTTATTTGACTTTAAAGAAAGATTTAGCATTAACGGGAAGAATCCGGAAGAAATTGAAATCATTGATATTTGGGAAAAAGAAATTTTACCCATAATTATCCGGCAAGCTGGTGAAAATACTGAACATATATTGTATTTCAGTGAAATCTGCATTTTAATTGCGCTTAAGTTATTTGAATATCATCAAGTTGAATGGGGAATTATGGAAACCGGCTGCGGGGGGAGATATGAAAGATTAACCCAACTCCCTGCGGAAGGTGCAGTGGTTACCAATGTAGGAGAGGACCACCCTCTAAGTCTTGGAGAAAAATCATGGCAAAGGGCATTAGATAAAGCAGGGATCTGCCGAAGGGAAAAACCCTTTTTTACCAGTGAAATGAATCCACTCCATCTGGATATTTTCAAAGAAACCTGCACTAAATTCAACTCCCCTCTGATAAAACTGGATGCCGGAGATATCAATAACATTAAATCTTTTGTGGAGAAAAACCAATCTTCCCTGCACCCTGATAATCTCCTGTTCAATGCCCCTCATCAGCTGAAAAATGCCGCCCTGAGTTTAAAAGTATTAACATATTTTTATCCTCATCTAGATAGATTAAAAGTTATACATCAATTTATTCAACTGAAATATTTAGGAAGATTCACCAAATTTGACCAGCAAGTTTTTATTGATATTGCCCACAACCAGGATAAAATTCAGGCTTTGGTAACCACTATTAAAGCAACCTATCCTCACCGCCAAAAATACTTTTTAATAGGATTATCCAATAATCGTTCTGCTTTAAAAGTTTTACCTCCGGTGGTGGAAATTGCAGATAAAATAGTACTGACTTCTGCCAGTCACCGGGGAGTGGATCCCCAGATAATCAAACAAGAGCTATCCGCTTGGGAAAAGGGGTGTAAAGACATAGAAGTAATAACCGATCCCCGCAAAGCTTATCACTACCTTAAAAGTTGTCTTACTCCCCACAGTCTGCTGTTTGTAACTGGCTCCGCTTATATGATTGATCAAGCGGTCAATCCGGATCAATTTCTCAGTTATCTCAATTATTCATACGGTTGGAGAAACAATCAGAAACAGTAAACAGGATTTGATTGTTAAATTAATTTTACAGCAGGATTCAACCTGCTAAATTCGACTTATAATATTAGTGAAAATTATTACCATGATTAAGGCAAAAGGATATACAGAAGCGTAAGATACATAAGGAATATTTGATTCAGTTAATGAAGAAACTGAACCTAAACCCGGAGTACTGGTCATTGCCCCGGTTATAACCCCCAAAAATGACAAAAAATTAATCTTGAATATTATCCTTCCCCCAATTAATCCTGCTAACATGGGAATCAAAGTCACCACAATGCCCATTAAGAATATTTTATATCCGTATTGACTGATGGTAGCGGTAAGATGTTTTCCTGCTTGAGTTCCCACTGAAGACAAGAACAGAAGCAAACCAAATTTTCTCAGCAGCTGATTGGCTGAACCGGACATAGACCAGAGAATTGGCCCGGTTTTTCCAATACTGCTTAATATAATTGCAGTTAATAAAACTCCGCCGGTAATTCCCAGTCCAAATTGAAATGATCCCCAGGGAATCTTCAGCTGCCCCAGCCATAATCCTAAGCTTATGCCTAAAAAAATAGAGATCAAATCAGTTTCCGATAGTTTCTTGTCATCATTGCCCAATAATTTCATAACTTCATTTAAATTTTGTTCACTGCAGGCAATCATCAGTTTATCTCCAAACCTGATTTTACTGCCGGCAGTAGGAGTAATGTCAATTCCACTTCTTCTAATCCTGGTTACGGTGGCATTATACATTTTCATCAAATTTAACTGACCGATGGTTTTATTCACATTTTTCTTATTGGTTACCAATACCCATTGCACTATGTATTTTCCCTGAAATTCTATTTTTTGATCAGTTGGAGAACCAATCAGATACTCCACATTTTCCAGAGATTTCTGAGTACCTACTGCTTTTACCACATCACCTTTATGTAATAGGGTATCGGCATTGGCAGTTGAAGCAATGTTTTGATGCAGAACTCTGGAAATATTTGCTCCGGTCATGGATAAAATTCTCAATGTACCGATGGTCTTGCCGTCAATATTGTCATTCTCCACCTTAAAATTTTTATCTAACAACTCAGGATGTTCATTTAGATCATCCTGGTGTAATTTCTTCTCTTCCCGGTTTAAGTTAATTTTAAGTATGCGGGGAGTCAGTTTTACAAATAATATCACTCCTACCACCCCAAAAGGATAGGCGCATCCATATCCTATGGAAGCCAATGGAGATTGTGTGGTGTCAATGGCAGCAGCTAATCCAGGAGTACTGGTCAACGCTCCGGTGAAAATTCCCACTGCCATATTGCTGTCCATGTTAAAAATTTTTGCCAGAATTACAGTCACCAATGCTCCGGTGAAAATTACCAAAAAAGAAATAATTAACATCTGTCTGCCGTATTTTTGAAATACACTGAAAAATCCCGGTCCAGCTTGAATACCCACAGTGAAAATAAATAAAATTAAACCTAAACTCTGAAAATCATGAGGAACTTGAAAATTAAAATGACCCAGGATTAAAGCCACAAAGATAACTGCAGATAAATCTAGGCTAATCCCTTTTATTTTAATTTTCCCTAGAAGCAATCCTATAGTTATTATAGAAATTAATAGAAAGAAACCGTTATTGAATATTGCCGACAAAAAATATCCTAATTATTATTTGTTTTTAATTTTCAGCCATGTATCCTTAAGAGAAACAATTTTGTTAAAGATCAGCTTGTCCGGACTGGAATCATAGTCAACACAGAAATAACCTTTCCTTAAAAATTGATATCTTTCTCCCCTGTTACTACTGCTTAAACTTGGCTCAACTTTACAGTTTTTTAGTATCTCCAGGCTATTCTCATTTACATCATCAAGAATATTGCCAGTATTTTTGCCGGGATGGGCAGTTTTAAACAGCCAGTTGTAAACTCTAATCTCAGCATTGACCCCATGTTCAACAGAAACCCAATGCAGGGTTCCTTTAACTTTTCGGTTATCTGCAGTGGTTCCACCCTTGCTGGCGGGGTCATAAGTACATATTAATTCAACAATCTGCCCGGAATCAGGATCTTTTACTACCTGTTGGCAGGTAATGTAATAGGCATGTTTCAGACGGACTTCCCTGCCCGGGGATAACCGAAAATATTTTCGGGGAGGATCCTGTTTAAAATCTTCCCGTTCGATGTACAACTCTCTGCTAAATGGAATTTCTCGGGTTCCGCAATTTAAATCTTCCGGATTGTTGACTGCTTCCATCATTTCAACTTTTCCCTGAGGATAATTATCAATAATCACCTTAACCGGATTTAAAACCGCCATTACTCTAGGTGCAGTTAAATTCAGCTCCTCTCTCAGACTATGCTCCAGTAAGGCATAGTCAACCACACTGTCCCGTTTGGCTACTCCGATTCTCTTGCAAAAAGCATTTATGGATGAGGAAGTGAAACCTCTCCTCCTCAATCCGGAAATTGTGGGCATCCGGGGATCATCCCAGCCATTTACATATTTTTTTTCCACCAGTTCTCTGAGTTTCCTCTTACTCAGTACGGTATAAGTTAAATTCAGCCGGGCAAATTCTATTTGTCGGGAAGGAAAAATTTCCAATTGCTCAATAAACCAGTTGTACAGCGGACGGTGATCTTCAAATTGCAAATCACAAAGGGAATGAGAAATCCTCTCAATGGAATCAGATTGTCCGTGGGTAAAATCATAAGTTGGATAAATGCACCATTTATCCCCGGTACGAGGATGTTTTTCAGTTAATATTCTATACATTACCGGATCCCTCATGTTGATATTAGGGGAAGACATATCAATCTTTGCCCTTAATACTTTTGATCCATCGGGATAATTGCCCTTTTTCATTTGTTCAAACAATTCCAGATTTTCATCCACGGTTCGGTCCCGGTAAGGGCTGTTTTTGCCAGGTTCAGTTAAACTGCCTCGATATTCACGGATTTGCTCTGCACTCAGATCACAAACATAAGCTTTCCCTTTTTTAATAAGTATCAATGCAAACTGATAAAGCTGATCAAAGTAATCAGAGGCAAAAAACAAATTGTTTCCCCAATCAGCTCCCAACCAGGCTACATCCCGTTTAATTGCCTCAATGTACTCAATTTCTTCTTTAATGGGATTGGTGTCATCAAATCTTAAATTAAACTGTCCACTGTATTTTTCCGCGATCCCGAAATTCAGACATATTGATTTTGCATGTCCAATATGCAGATAACCATTTGGTTCAGGAGGAAAACGGGTAATAATTTTCTGATATGTTTTATTTTCTAAATCCTGATCAATGATATCGGTAATGAAATTTTTATTATTACTTTCCATATCAACTCCCCATTAAAAGTTTAGTCTTTGTTTATATATTAAATTTTCAGGTTATTCAATTAAAATTATCAGTCTGTTTAAACTTCGATTAAATCAACCCTTAACAATTTTAAACTAAAAATAATTTTGGAAAAATTTTAAACTTCACTTCTGCTTATTTTGGGGAATTAATTCCTGGTTTGCAATGTAAACAGATATTATCAACTATCCGGTTTCAATCTTACCAAAGTAGCCCCCCAGCCTCCAGAGTCAATGCCTCCTAAATGATAATGTTGAACCTCATCCAGTTTATCTAAAACTCCATGGACAATATTAGCTAAAGTTCCCCTGCCCTTACCGTGTATTATTCTCAAATTTAAGATGCCTTTTTTCCTGCATATCTTAATGTAATCTTCTACCAGCTCTTTTGCTTCACTGGGCTTAAAGGTATGAAGATCCAAAGTTCCATCAATGGGCAGGTCAATCATTGTTTTTCAAGTGTTTGGAATTTTTCAGTATTATTTCTGCCTTTTTTCTTGGCTCGGTAAAGAGCCTGATCAGCGTTAGTTACTAAATCCGGCAAACTTTCAACATGTCCATCAGCACAGGCTACTCCCAAACTTACGGTAATATTAAAAGATCCCTTACTCTTATCCTTCATCTCATAATTTTCAATTTGTACTCTAATTCTTTCTGCTAATTTATAAGCTCCGGATAATTCAGTTTTGGGCATGAGAATGATAAATTCCTCTCCCCCATATCTGGCTAAAACATCAGATCTTCTGATCAGTTTCTTCATCAACCGGGAAACAACCTGTAAAACCTGATCACCGCAATCATGTCCATAATTATCATTTACTTGTTTAAAATGATCAATGTCCATTATTAATAATGATAATGGTTCCTGAAATCTCTTGCTTTTGAAAAATTCCTGTTCGGCTAAGGTGAAAAACAATCTGCGATTGTACAGACCAGTTAAATAATCGGTTATAGCCATTTGTTGTACTTGACCGAACAATCTGGCGTTTTCTATGGATAATGATGACTGGTCGGTAATTTGCTTTAATAAATCTAAATCATCGTCAGTAAAATGTTCGGGGGAAGTATGATGGAGGGTAAAAATACCCAGCACTATATTTCTTCTTATAATGGGCATGCAGATAGCTGATCTGATTTCCTTCTTGGATTTATTAATGCCGGAGACATTAACTGAATTATCATGTTTTTTAACGTCCAGCCATCGAATATCTTTTCGGGTGTCATTTACCAGTGCCGGTTCCTGACTTTTATAAACCCACCCCGCCAGTCCATAACTCATTATTTTTTTTAAAATCTGGTTTTGAATATCCTGGGATACATATTGTTTGGAAAGCACTTGATGGGTAATATTTCCTTCTTGATCCAGCAGGAATATTGAACCTGAATAAGCAGAGGTTAAATCAACAGTTAATTCCACAATCTTATTTAAAACTTCATCAATATCTAAAGTGGAGTTTAAAATCCGGGTAACTGAATTGATCAAATCAGCCCGGTACAGTTTACTTTTCAAGTTTAGATTTATCTCAAGCATCTTAAACTGGTTGAGAATTTTAGCTTTCAATTCCTGTATGTACAGGGGATACTTTATCCAGTCATTGCATTTCAGCATCCATTGTTCAAAATCAGATAGGGAATAATTTAAAGGGAGAATTAAAATTAAGGGCAATAGTTTATAAATATATTTGCTTCTAATTAAATCAATTAAGGATTGATCGTAATTTTCCACATTCAACATATCAATTATTATCAACTGTATATTTTTCTTTTTGATAATTTTCAATAATTCTTTGGGATCAGAATTAAAACATATATTGAGCTGGGGCAAGGCAGTTATTAAATCCCGGTAGAGGATTTCTGATTCAGAAAAAAATAAAATGTTTCCCATATTTGCTCATCTTATACTAAAAACATATGCAACATATTTCAATAGCATTCTCCTCTCAACTTTCTTGACAATAACAGACAGTTATAGGAAAATGAATTGTCATTTTTCTTTATCTATCTAATATTATTATGATTTATTTAATTGTGGACGGCTATAATTTAATTGGTCAGCAGAATTCAGAAAATATCTGTGACCAAAACCTGAGGACAAAAATAATTAATCAGGTAAAATCCTATGCCAGTTATTATCATTTCATGCCGGTAGTAGTTTTCGATGGTAAGGGAGTGACCTCCAATTTTCAAAAACTTCCCGGAGTAAATGTGATTTATACAAATCGAAACACTGAAGCAGATCAAACCATAATCAAATTAGTTGAAACCAACAAATCCCATCACTGTATAGTAGTTACTAAAGACCATGATTTAGCCAAAAAATGCAGAAAACTGGGGGCGGAGGTAAAACCCAACTTAAACCTCAACATTTCCAATAAAAATAAACAGGAAATTAAATCATCAAGATTAAGTGATAATGATGTTCATTATTGGTTAGATGAATTTGGTTTTCAGAACAAGGAGGTTTCATGAAGTACGAGATTTTGTATCAACCAAGCTATTCGGTAGCTAAAATCACTCTGCAGGCGGATGAAAGCATTATGGCAGAATCCGGAGCGATGGTCAGCATGAGCAGCAACATTGAAATCAAGTCTGAAATGGGCGGGGGGAAAAAAGGTTTAGGCGGTTTCATGAAAGCAGCAGCCAGGGGGCTTGCCGGAGAAAGCTTTTTTGTCACCAGGTTTACCGCCAAAGACAATCCCGGTGAAATAATTGTTGCTCCGGGAGGAGTAGGAGACATTCAGGTACTGGAATTGGAAAATCAGGAAATATTAGTGCAATCCGGTTCATATCTGGCTGCATCCCCGGAATTACAGGTAGATACTAAATTTACCGGAGGTAAAAGTTTCTTCTCCAAAGAAGGATTTTTTATGGTAAAAGTTTCCGGTACCGGCAAATTATTTGTCTCCAGTTTTGGAGCAATTCATGAAGTTAATTTAGCTCCTGACGAAGAATACATTGTGGACAACGGACACATTGTGGCATTTGATGCAAAAATCCCCTATACTTTGGAAAAAGCGGCTAAAGGTTTGTTTGCCTCCATGACCTCAGGGGAAGGCTTAGTGTGTAAGTATAAAGGACCCGGTAAAATATATCTACAAACCAGACAACTCCAGGGTTTGGCCAGTTTGTTGGCGCCTTTCTTCAAGAAATAGATGATTCTTCCTGCTTGTGCAGATGAAGTTGCCTACTACTATAAAAACAACTTAGATATTCTTTTACTGACGGGTGATGCCTATGTGGATCACCCGTCATTCGGTATTTCCATCATTGCTCAATTGTTAAAGAAACAAGGCTATCGGGTAGCCATTGCAGCCCAGCCGACTAAATCCACTTTGAGAAATTATCCCCGCCCTAATTTACTGGTGGGGATTACTGCTGGCAACGTAGATTCAATTTTATCTAATTATACTGCAAACCGCAAAATACGCAGTGATGACAAGTATTCTTCTGGGGGCAGTCCCGGTTTTAAAAACAACCGCAACCGACCGCCCCGGGCTACCATCGTCTATGCTAATTGGATTAAGGAAATTTTCAAGGGGATTCCGGTGGTGATTGGGGGAATTGAAGCTTCATTGAGAAGATTTGCCCATTATGACTATTACAGCGATAAAATCAGAAAATCAATTCTTGCCGATAGCAAAGCTGACCTTTTAGTTTACGGGATGGGTGAATCTCAAATTTTGGAAATTGTAAAAAGAGTTGAACATCAGGGACCAGATTTCGACCGGAGTGGAATACCCGGAACCTGTTATCTCCAGTCTTCCCCCCAAGGCAAAATATTACCGTCCTATGAGGAAGTGGTAAATAATAAATCCGGATTGCCTCAAGCTTATAAAATAATTTCCCAACATTCTCACCCCGGTTACAGTTCGATATTATCTCAGCAGCAGGATTCAAGATATATCATCTGTAATCCTCCTGCTCTCCCTGTGGATACAGTTAAACTGGATGAAATCTACGGGCTTCCTTATTCCCGTACAGTTCATTTTCTTTTTAAAAAAGTCCCCGCTTTTGAGATGATTGCCAATTCCATAACCTCTCATCGGGGATGTGTAGGTAATTGTTCATTTTGTTCAATAATTACCCATCAGGGAAGGATTATTTCCTCCCGCAGTGAAAGTTCAATTTTAGAGGAAGTTGATATAATTACAACTCTGGAATCTTTTCACGGACATATTACCGATGTAGGCGGTCCTTCTGCAGATATGTACGGAAGTTACTGTAATTTTAATTCTCAAATTGGATGTGGTTCCCGCAGATTTTGCCTTTACCCTAAACCTTGTTTGAATTTTATAAATCAGCCTGATAAGTATTTTCAGCTTCTGGAAAAAATCTTAAGCCATCCCAAGGTGAAAAAAGTTAGCATTGGATCCGGATTAAGACTGGATCTAGCCCTCAGACATGATCAGTATTTAAAAAAGATTATAACCACTTATACCAGCGGTATGCTGAAAGTTGCACCTGAACATATTGCTCCCCAAGTTCTGGAAGTTATGAGAAAATATCAGCCGGGAGAATTTGAAAAATTTTATACCAGATTTACAAAACTTAAAAAGGAATTCAAGCTTAGAATACAGCTGGTCCCGTATTTCATCCTATCCCATCCCGGGGAAACTGAATCAGATCTGGAATTGCTTTCCCGCTATGTCAAGAAAAATCGCATTTTCTCCAAGGCAATTCAAGATTTTACTCCTTCTCCCCTCACCAGATCCACAGCAATTTATGCCAGCGGCATCAATCCGGATAATGGCCAGGAAATTTATGTGGCCAAAAAGGATAAAATTCGAAAAAGAAGAAGAACAAAAATACTAAATAAAAAACCTTAATCCAAGAATTTCATCAATTCAAATGTGTTTCCTGCAGGATCTGACCCAAAGAAATGGTAAATATTGTATTTTTCGTTCTTTTTAGGTTCAGTTATTGCAAATTTATGATCATTGAATTTGCGGTACCAGTCATCCACCTGATCAGTAACCCATGAAATCAAAATTCCCTCAGAATAAGTATCTTCACTTCCCGCCCGGCAGTAAGCAAGTCCAATTTGTTCATTCAACAAGTATATATTGCAATGTTCCTTCTTTTTCCACAGTTTCAATTGAAGTACTTGTTCTGCAAATTCTTCACATTGTTCAAATTCATCAACCCGGCAATATACAATCATCTTATCAATGGTCATTGCCTTCACCTGAAGGTTGATTGATGTTCACCCCATGCTGGTTGTAGATATTAAAAAACAAACTAATTAATGCACCTGCGATTAATAAGCCCCATTCCAAAACTCTCAGGGAACCCCATATTGGAATGGGGGGAGCATTATCCAAGCCCTGAATCATTGCTGCCCGTGCTGCAGAGACATTTGCAGATAGATGTAGGATATTGATGACAAGGGCACCAAAAAATCCCCAAAAAATAAAGACATAGGACAATTT
>LKUE01000396.1 GCA_001412365.1 Desulfuromonas sp. SDB
TTTATCGGAAAGTTCAAAATTATGCAAAAAAAAACAATGACGAATTATTTGAACATCTGGCATTGTGGAATATTGCCATAATTGAGCATATTATAGGAAATTACCCCAAAGCGCTTAAACTGTATACAAAAGAAATGAGATACTTTGAGAAAATCAATGATATGAGAAGAGTAAATATGATAAAGCCAAAAATTGCATATTTATATTTATTTTTAGGTAATCATAACAAGGCGATTCAACTACTATATTCCGTAATAGACTATTTTAAAAAGATTAATTGCAAAGTAGAATTATCCTCTGCATATACAGTATTAGGGAGAGCATTTACCGAAACTAAAAAATACAACCAAGCTCTCGACTATTTGGTTAGAAGTTTGAATATTTTTTCAAATTTAGATGATAAACTAAATATTTGCGATACCTTGGGAGCTATTGGTGTCATCTACAGTAAAACCGGTGATTTAGATAATGCTTGGAAATATTACCAGCAACAATTAAATATTGCTAGAAAAATTGGTAATAAGAGAGCATTAGCAAGAGCATTAGTAAATACTGGACTAATTTTCTCAAAAAGAGGAAATTTCGAAAAAGCGATTTATTATTATAAAAAATCTTTAGCAGTAGCTAATAAAAATAATTTAAAAAAATCAATAACACAAGCTTATAATAATTTAAGTTTTATCAATTATTTAACTGGTAATTTTTCTCAAGCACTATACTATATTGATAAGGCAATAGAATTAACCCAAAAAATGAATTATCAAGTGAGGTTGATTGAATACTCGTTTTCCAAAGCTCAAATACTAATTAAAATTGAGAAATTCAGGGAAGCAGATAATATCAATGCTCAGGGAATTAGACTTGCTCAGAAAATCAATCGTGAGGATCTGCTATTTCAAGCAAAAATAAACAAAGCTTTGATTTTGGAATCGAAATTAAAACAATCAGCAATAGATTATCTTTTAAATATATATAAACCATATCTTGATATTCGAAAGAAAGCAGATATTTACTTTCATCTTTATCAACTAACCAGAAAAGATAAATACAAGAAAAAATCTTTGAAATTATACCATAAATCATACCAGGAAAATCCAACTAGTAAGATATTCAAACATATTGAAATTTTACAGAAGCAGAAGGATGATTAACACCCTTCTGCTAACAACTATTGAGTAAATATAACTTTCTCAGATAAAGTCTGGAGTTCAGTTTTAATTTGGATAAAATAAATACCAGAATTAATCAATTGTTGATGTTTATTAATTGCATCCCAATTAATAAAATGAATTCCAGGAGAATAAATCTCATCGGTCAAACAACAAACTTCACTACCAGTGATATCAAATACTTTAATCTGGATATTCTGTTCTTGGAATACTTCAAACTGTATATCTACTGATTGATTAAAAATCAGAGGACATATAGATTTTATACAAATATTTAAATTTTGTAACTTAGGAACAACATTTTCAGGATTCATAATCACATCATCATATCCATCATTTTCCACTGAAAAATAATTTTTAAATTCAATATATGCATTACTACAATCGCCATCAGTAAAAATATCCCCACATATAACAATATTTTGATCCATTAAAGCAATACCATACCCGTTTGAACTTGTAACTAATACATCATATTTAAAACCATACGAAAAGATATGAATACCACTATCATTGAACTCTTCGATTATAGTATAATTTGAATCAATTCCAAGTTTTGTTCCAATAACAAATATATTACCATTATTTTTCTTTCTGATATCATAACCTATAGAATAAATATCATCTGGATAAGGAGCATAACTATTCCATTCGATAATCCCATTTTGATAGTTGTACTTTATAATTACTAAATATGAAGGATCAAGATATATCCCTTCATAACCGCAAATATAAACACAATTATCTTCACCATCAACAACTGAATATAATTTTCCCTGATTAAGAACTGTGTCCGAAATCAATCCTTCAGACATATTAACCAAAGCAATATATTGATAGCCATCTTGACTGCCAACAATTAGATATTCATCCTGATTAACATTCACAATTCCATATCCATGATCATTCGATTCAGTTTCAATAATAAGTTCAGGCAATCCCTCACTTATTAAGTTTGTATATGTCTCATAAACTAAAATATTCCATGACCCATTAGCTGGTTTTCTGGATCCCACAAATGCATATATATCATCTTCTTCAGTCCCATTGTTTTTATCTCCACCTCCAGCTTCTTCACCATCTTCAATTGGATCTCTAACCGAAGAATATACATTCCCATTTAAAATATCATATATCGCAAGGATAGGTTCATGTTGAGCATTATTCCCCCCCATAACCAATTTATCATTTTCTTCATCAAAAAAAGCAAAAGCACAGGAATCATTACTCACACTGATTACCGTATCAGCAGATACTACTAATCCAGATGTATTGATTTTATAAATGGCAAGATTTAATATGTCCGTCGAATTAGTTACTGATCCAACTGCATAATAATATGATCCTTTCTGGTATATGGTGGTGAAGAAATCAATTGAATTCCCTCCATAGTTCCAATAAGCGCTTAAAGTTTCAGAATTGAAAACAAATATTGAAATTACTAAAAGAGTAACCAAAAACATTTTTGAAATAATTTTCATGAAACCTCCCCTTAAATATTTAAGACTGTTTTATACAAGATTGTAGTAATGTACAAATAAGAACCAACTCTGTCAAGAATAAACTATTAAATCAATCTTATTCTGATATTTAATGTTCTCTTACAATATCCTTTACCTTCATCAGACGAGTAAGGTTAGCTCTCTCCATTTCAGAAAGTTTCTGACGGATGTGTTTTATGGTGTCCTCCAGATTGGGAATCAGCACATATTCCAGGCTGTTCACTCTGCGGCGGGTACGGGCAACTTCATCGGCAAGCATGGAAACAGTTTTTTCCTTTTCCGCTAAATCAAATATGGATTCCGCTGCTTTATCTAAGCTGTAAAGAGATTCATCCAGCTCCGCAGTGGTTTCGGCAAATCCGTAGCAAAGTATATCCCCGCTGACCTGCTTGGTATATACGGGAACCCTTAAATTCATAATGTGCTTTTGTTTTACTTCCAGGGAAATTTCCTTGCGGGGTATCATCAAGGCAGTTTCCACTGCTCCAGGTTCCGATCCGGATTTAGCCAGCACAAAACTATTCATCGCTTCTGCCAGCTCTTCCTCTACTTTAATCCGCAGATTTTTAACTTCGCCTATCATCGCCAGCAGTTGTCTCATCAACTCATCCTGCTTGTCCTTGAGTAATTTATGACCGCGGACAGCTATAGTAAGCCTTTTGCGAAGTCTCAACAATTCCTGACGGGTGGGATTTATCTCTAAAATCAAACTGCTTTCTCCTCTGCTTTGTTCTTCTCAAAATACTTATCCAGAAATTCGTCTCTGACCCTGCGAAGCTCCACCCGGGGGAATACTGAGAGCAGTTCCCACCCCAGATTCAAGGTGTACTCAATATCCCGGTCATCATCGAATTTCTGGGAGATATATTGGTCCTCAAAATACTCGGAGAATTTCAAATACTTCTGATCCAATTCAGATAACGCCGCTTCCCCTAAAATAACCGCCAATTCCGCCGCTTCTTTACCCCTGGTGTAAGCAGCAAACAACTGATTGAATAAGTCGGCATGGTCTTCCCTGGTTTTGCCTTCTCCAATTCCCTTATCTTTCAGCCGAGACAAAGACTGCTGAACATCTACCGGAGGATTTACTCCTTTGCGGTAAAGAGGTCTGCTTAAAATCATCTGACCCTCAGTGATATATCCGGTTAGATCGGGAATGGGATGAGTTTTATCATCTTCGGGCATGGTCAAAATGGGAATCATGGTAATTGATCCCTTCTTATCTTTAATTCTACCTGCTCGCTCATATACGGTGGCTAAATCAGTGTACAAATATCCGGGATATCCTCTTCTCCCCGGAATTTCCTTCCTAGCCGCAGAAACCTGCCTCAATGCCTCACAGTAATTAGTCATATCGGTTAATATAACCAGCACCTGTTTACCTAAATCAAAAGCGAGATATTCAGCAGCAGTCAGAGCAGTACGGGGAGTGGCAATTCTCTCCACCACAGGATCATCAGCTAAATTCATAAATAATACCGCCCGGTCCAATGCTCCGGTCCTTCTAAAATCCTGGATGAAAAATTCCGATTCTTCATAGGTAATTCCCATTGCCCCGAACACTACCGCAAATTCTTCCTGAGATCCAAGAACATTAGCCTGCCGGGCAATCTGAGCAGCCATCTCATTATGAGGCAATCCGCTGCCTGAAAATATGGGAAGCTTTTGTCCTCTGACCAAAGTATTTAAACCGTCAATGGTGGAAATCCCGGTTTGAATGAATTCATTGGGATAATCCCGGGCAAAAGGATTTATAGGAGCGCCATTGATATCTTTCCTGATTTTGGGAATTACGGGGGGGCCATCATCCTTGGGGAAACCTAACCCATCAAATACCCTTCCTTGAATATCCGGAGAGAGGGATAATTCAATACCCCGCCCTTTAAATACTCCCGCAGTGTTTTCCACATCCAATCCGGTAGTACCCTCAAAAACCTGAACCAGAGCTTTATCTTCATGAACCTCCAGTACTTTGCCTCTCCGGGTAGATCCGTCCTGCAGAACAAATTCAACCAGCTCTTCATACTTTACTTCATGCACTCTTTCGATCAGCACTAACGGACCGGATATTGAAGTTATTGATTTATATTCAGTTCTAACTTTCATTTAGAGCCTCCCCGGGTAGTTTTAGCTTCATAAAGAGCTTTGATCTGCTGATCAATTTCATCTTTGATTTGGTCAATTTGATCAATCTTATCCTCGGTGAGATACCGTGCCCGGGATATCCGTTCTATGGCATCAATATTAAACATATCCTGAATGGAAATTTTCCTCTCCAAACCCCATTTGCACATCTCATGAAGGTGTATTATCAGGGAAAGTAACTTGTACTGCTTCTGGATGGAGGCAAATGTATCAATTTCATGAAATGCATTCTGATATAAAAAGTCCTGTCTTATGGACCGGGCAATTTCCATAGTCAAACGGTCGGGGGGGGAAAGAGCATCCAGTCCCACCAGTCTGACAATTTCCTGAAGTTCATCTTCCTCCTCTAAAATCCTGATCGCCTGGTTCTTCAGTTTTACAAAATCATCAGCTATCTCTTCATTGAAGTAGTCCTCCAAAGCCCGGTTGTACAGCGAATAAGACCTTAACCAGGAAATTGCGGGGAAATGCCTCTGATAGGCAAGTTTGTCCTCCAACGACCAGAACACTTTAACCACTCTGAGAGTAGACTGCACCACCGGATCGGACAAGTCTCCTCCGGGAGGGGAAACTGCCCCAATAGCAGTCAACGCTCCCTCTCTCCTGTCTTTGCCCAAACAGATAGTTCTACCCGCCCGTTCATAAAACGAGGCAATTCTTGAGGAAAGGTAGGCAGGATATCCTTCATCTCCGGGCATCTCCTCTAATCTTCCGGAGATTTCCCTCATCGCCTCTGCCCAGCGGGAAGTGGAATCCGCCATCAACGCCACTGAATAACCCATATCCCGGAAGTATTCGGCAATGGTAATTCCGGTATAAACCGATGCCTCTCTTGCTGCCACCGGCATGTTGGAAGTATTGGCAATTAATACTGTTCTCATCATCAACGGTTCACCAGAACGGGGATCGGTCAATTCAGGAAATTCCATAAGCACATCGGTCATTTCATTTCCTCTCTCCCCGCAGCCGATGTAAACTACAATTTGGGCATCCGACCATTTAGCCAGCTGATGCTGGACTACCGTTTTCCCCGATCCAAACGGTCCGGGAATACAGGCAGTTCCTCCTTTAGCCACCGGGAATAATGTGTCAATTACCCTTTGCCCGGTAATCAGAGGTTCACTGGGCATCAACTGCTTGACATAAGGACGCCCTTGTCTAACCGGCCATTTCTGAATCATATTAATTTCTTTATTCCCCTGATCAGTTTCCAAAATGGCAATAGTCTGCTCAATGGTAAATGATCCCTGCTCCACTTTTTTCACCTTACCCTTCACCCCGGGAGGAACCATTATCTTGTGCAGAACTAAAGTAGTTTCCTGAACGGTGCCTAAAACATCACCAGGGTCAACTTGATCCCCAGGGGAAGCCACCGGTTTAAATTCCCATTTCTTTTCGCGGTCCAAGGGGGGGACATCAATACCCCGGGTGATGGTATCACCAGTCATCTCTTTAATCCGGTCTAGGGGTCTTTGAGTTCCATCATAAATGGTTTGTAACAGACCAGGTCCCAGTTCAACGGAAAGAGGTTGGTAGGTAGGATAAACCGGTTCTCCCACCCCAATCCCCGCAGTATCTTCGTAAACCTGAATAGATGCCCGGTCCTGCTTAAGTTCGATAATTTCCCCCATCAATTTCAGTTCACCCACCTTAACCACATCGTACATCTTTGAACCGTGCATTTTCTCGGCAATAACTAAAGGTCCGGCAACTTTAGATATAACTCCTTGTTTCACCTAATTACTCCTTTTATATTTCACCCATTATATCAGCCCCCACCGCGTATTTAAGAGTTTCACTTAATTGTCTTAAGGTTGAACCAGTAACTCCTTCTTTACCCGGTATGGAAATTAAAGTGGGCACTGGTTTAGGGGCGTATTTCATTCTAATTTTCATCATATCCTTGGCAAAATCTTCGGTAATCATTATCAGTACATATTCTTGATCCACCAATTCCTCTACCTGCTGTTCAGCTTGGGGAAGATTTTCCACTGCACAAATTTTTATTCCAATGGCAGCAAAGGGCAAGATTTGATCTTCATAGCCAATGACCGCAATTTTACCTTTCATTAAACAACCTCGGATAATCCTTTGATAATCTTGGACTTAGATACATTATTGTTTTTCCCTATCATAATTCTCCGCAACGCTTTTACTTCCTGTTCCACCGTATATACATAACTAATTAAGGTCTCCAAACCGGTGGTAAAAAATCTTGCCTGCCTGAGTAATTCTACTTTCAGTTGATCTTTAATTTTTTCCGCTTCCCACAAATCTTTATCCACCACCCCGGTGTATTCTTCTAATTGATATTCATTTAAAATGGTTTCCAATTCTTCATCCTGTTTAACCAGAAATCTGTTCCAATCCTCCGGAGATATTCTTCCCCCCGGAAGGAAGATAAAATTAACCAACTCACCTAAATCAATATTCTGAATTCTCAGGTAAGTGGTTAAATTAATGCTGTCCACTTCAATCTGAAGCAAATCAGATAAAAAACTGCTGTTCAGCAAATCAGTCAAGGTATCCAGATACCCGTAAGCATGTTGATCAATAATAACATCTATATAGCGAGGATCTTTAGTTTGGTAATAGTATTCTAAAACCTGTTGGGAACATTTGATTAAATGATCAGGGATCACTTTTTCCAGAACTGTTTCCTCATCAGATAAAGGTGTTTGTTGAAATTCCTGCTCACTTTGATCAAAACTGAAGTATTTTTTAAATACATCCAGTTTTATTGACCCAAAAATATTAAACAGATGTTTTAATTTCTTTCCGGCAATCTGACTTTTTAATACTAATTTTAAATTTAAATAATCAAAGGGAGCATGAATGAAATGATATCCGGGAAGATCAAGGCAGTACTTATCAAAAAATTTATAAACCTCTTTTCTTCTTCCGGTTAATATCTGCTCAAAATCATACTGCTGAGTATTTCCGGAAATATAAGCTCCATAAGGAGTGTCCTGTAAAAGCCGGATTACTTCCTGCACATCTCTGGCTTCAGACATCCGGTGAATTTTATTTTTATCCAACAGTGAATTTTCAAAACATCTTACTAAACCCGCTGCATAAGTATACCGCTGATCAGTGGGTTCCTTCTCGAAATAAACCTGTCTCAATCATCTCCCCCGAAAAGTATCTCTGCAACTTTTGGTTCCAGAAAATACTGCTCTTCCTGCATAATGGTGTTCAAAGAAGCATCTATAGTCACATCTCCTTCTGCCAGAAAAACACCACCTTTGATATCTGCAGTTTTCTTACTTAATTTAAATCCCTTGCCTTTTGAAAATTCTTTATGGAGAGAGTCGAGAAATTTTTCCGTAAAATATTTCTGATCTTCAGCACAGGCAATAATTTCTTCGTTTCCGGTAATTGCCGCCCGGACAATAATGTTTTTTAAAATATGGGGGTATTTTTCATCTTTATTTAATAATTTCTTTAAACATCCCTGAAATACTTTATCCAGCTGACTTCTTTTGGCGTTGAGGTCAGCTAATCTTATTTCCAGCTCAGCATTGGAAACGATACGGTCAACTTCCCTGCGGTAAGTAAGATCTCTCTGCTGCTGCTGTTTTTTTTCAATCAAATCCATTTCCTGTTGGGCTTTTGATTTAATTTTAGCAACTTTCTTTTCAGCTTCTGCCAATATTTCCGCTGCTTTATCCTCAGCCTGCTTGATGATGGATGCTGAAATTTTATCTTCAGCCATATTCTTTACCCAATCTTAATATTGGTGAGTAGGAGAAAACTGGTCAACAAACCTAGTACGGCATAAGTTTCCACCATTGCCGCGTAAATTACTCCCTTCATCGCCTGATCAGGTCTCTTCGCCACCAAATGCACTCCCGCCAAGCAAACCTTTCCTTGAAAAATTGCGGAAATCAATCCGGTAAAAGCAATGGGGAGACAGGCTAAAAATACTTGTACTCCTTGAGCAACACTCATTGGAGCCAGTTTAGGCAAAACCAACAGGGCAATAATCAGTCCGTAAAATCCTTGAGTTCCCGGCAGTACCACCAATAAAAATAAATTACCAAATTTTTCAGGATCTTCCCTGAGTACTGCTGGAGCAGCTTTACCCGGGTAATTAATTCCAATGGAAGAGCCAATGCCAGCCAATGCTGCAGCTACCGCAGCTCCAGCGATGGCAATTCCCAAACCCCAGCCGCCGGATGATCCTGCAGCTTCGGTTTGCCCGATCAAGGAAAATAAAGCTTGAAACATTATATGTAATCCTCCTTTCCAATCATTCCTTAACCACTACATATTTACTAACTTTTTCCAGGGGAGTGAAAATCTTCCCTCCACCCTGGAAAAACTTTGAGAAAAATTCAACATATTGAAGACGCAATGTATGTACAAATGCACCTAGTGCACTTATTCCTAAATTAAACAAGTGTCCTCCGACGAAAATAATTGCAAACAGCACCCAATTCAACACTGGTATTTTTATCCCCGCCAGCATAAAGGATACCGTATTAACTGCCATTCCAATACCGGCAGTAACCATGCCCAAAGCCATGATACGGACATAGGACATAATATCTCCCATATAGGAGAAAACACCGGAAAGAACAATTAATTTAAGAATTCCAAAAAATATTCTAAATCCCCAGTTACTCTCATCTCTGGCTCCAAATACTATAACCACCAAAGCCATAATTAAAAATACAATCAAGGCGGGTTGGGCGGCAGAAGCAGGGAGAGGAGGGGAATTTCCCTCTACTAAACTCATGTCCACACACATCTGAGAAGAAAATAAAGCGATTAGCAGGGATACAAGTATAACCATCCAAACTCCTATATCCAGAACCGCATCCATTCTTTTCTTCTGTTTCCACATCACGTAGAAACCGGCAATCATACCAAAAAATATCTGGAGAACCCCTAACAACAGGGTGAGTCTGAAAAATATCATAGCCTGGGGAGATGTAGATCCCGGTTTTGGTTCCGCAGCCATGGGATTGAACCAAATAAATTTAGCAAAAAAACCGGTTACTGCGCTATTATGTATATAGGCTGGTTCAGCTGCGCTTCCGGTTCTCATCAAATCTCCGAATATCCCTCCGGTCAACAATCCGGTAGCCACGGTGAGAAGTCCTCCAAAGAATATCATCCACAGCAATTTGCTTTTTCTCATCTTGGTCAGAAAGACCAGGGACAAAATCATCAGCAGTATCCCATAGGCAGCATCAGTTAGACACAGGGCGAAAAACAGGGCAAACCAAGGAGTTAGAAGAATGGTTGGATCAATGCCTTTAGATGAGGGCATCCCGTAAAGTTCGGTAACCAGCTCAAAAGGTTTGAACGGCTGTTGGTTATTCAATACAATTGGAGGTTTTTCATTATCCAGAGGTTCAATTAACTGAAACTGAACTGACTGAAATTTCTGAGTTAATTTTTCTAATTTTTTTATATCTTTCTGCTTAACCCAGCCTTCCACCACAAAAGCATAGTGAGTATGGAATATCCTCTGCCTGGCTTCAGAAAGCTGGTTTAAATTATGGTAATGATCAAACAGTATTGATATCTCATCCAGATATTCCACTAGTTGCTTGCTTTCATCATAAACTTCAGTTTTCCGTTTTTCAGTTCTTTCCAGCTGTTTTTCCAACCGGGTTACAATTTCTCTGGGGGTGCCTTGAAAACCGGAAAAATCAACCGGTTCAAAATCATAATCTTTTAAATTTTCACTAACCTGTTGATGAGCTGATTGGGGATAGGCAATCACCGCCAATGCCCTTCTCTGCTGCCGGGATATAATTTCGACTTCAGCAGGATAGAAATCTGTCTGGGATTGATAGTTATGGATTATCCCTGCTTCAATGGTCACCTGCCGGGTGGATTTAATCTGTTCCACCGGTTCATCAAGTTCAATCCAGGTTCTGAAAAATTCAATGGAATTGTTAATTGTCTCTGACTTCGATTTTAAATCAGAAATTTCATGCTCCAACTGCCTGCATTTTTCTACCAGTTTATTGTAGTCATAATCCTGTAATACTTTTTTATACTGCTCTGAATCAACCGCCCTTTTTTCACCTACCAATGATTTCAGAAATCCGAGGGGAGGAGCATATTTTTCCAGAAATAAGTGGGCATCCTTCAGATCATTTAAGATTAAATCGAAATTTTTAGCTTCCTCTTTCCGGGAATATTCGTCCAGGAGTTCCAGAGTATTCGGAGTCATTTCCGATGATATCTCCAAAATACCACTGTTTTGAAGTTGAGTTAAAAATTGATCTTCTTGGTCAGAACCTCCTACAATCCTGACTTTTGCCATAGGAACAATACTCAATAATCTATTCCCATTTCAGTTATTACCAATGAAATTGCCTGATCAATTCTTTTTTCTGATTGCGCAATTACAGCTTCTCTTTGCTGCTGCGCTTTTGTTTTCATTTGATCTGCCTGTTTCTGGGCATCAGCTTGAGCTTTATCCGTAGCTTGATTTAAAGTCTGTTTAAAGTTATTTTGCAGTTCTTTTTTCTGCTGTGATATTTTTTCTTCAGTTTCTAATATCATCTTTCTGGCTTGATCTTCAGCTTGCTCTATAATTTTTTCTGCTTTTTGTTCAGAATGTTTTATTTCCTTGATCATATCCAGAGCCATTAATCCTCCTTGAAAAAATAAAAAGACGTGGTTATGCTACCATTATGAGGAAAAAATTGTCAAGACGTTTTAAAGATTTTCAAAATGTATAGTAAAATGGTATTAATAATGCAAGTCATGCAATTACATCTTGTTACAGGATATCTTTTTCTTGTTTTAACAGGCTTTTATGAGCTTGATAGAACCATGAGGTGATTATGAATAGTATATTATGGCTGGGGGCAATTTGCTCATCATTTTTATTTTCAAATCAGTATATTTCAGACATTGTTCCTATCAATCAGCAGGAGTATTTAATAGTAACTGCTGAATCCGGAGTATTTCACTGCCAAGGCTTAGAATTCCCGAGATTAATTGAAAGAACCGAGCAATATTTTTGTAAAACCGCTCTTCTCTGCCAGGATAAATACTTCGTGCAAACTATGGGCTCAGGATTGATTACTATTTCCGGTCAGCAGTTTAACCGCAGGGGATTTTCCCAGTGCGGACCTCATCATCAATACGGAACATGCCTGGCTGCATTTCAGGGATCCGTTCTGGTGGGATTTTCCGACGGACTGTACCGCTTTAACTCCGGGGATGATATGGCATTTATTGATTATTTCCGCTCAGGTGCGGAAAGTTATGTACAGGATATTGCAGTTAGTGACTCCTGCGCCTACATTGCCACCCTCAAGGACATTTACTGTTTACAGGGAAATCAAGTAGAAATTCTGAATTTTCCCGATAAGATAACTCATCACCGCCATCTTCTTCTGATAAATGACAGTTTAATGGTGGGAACAGATCAGGGACTTTGGCGGTATGCTGACAACCATTGGAAACTTGTAGCTGACTTTGAAAATATTTTAAGCTTATATGCCGATAGTAAATTTATTTACTTAGGATGCTTCAATCAGCTGGTCATATTGGATCGAGAGAATTTCTTCTTTTTTGACAATTATTCCACCTACCCTATCACCTCAATAGCTCAACACGGCAATCACATACTGTGGGGAACTCCCCTGGGGATCAGTGTGGATACAATTCCCGAACTAATACCGGGAACGGTTAAATTTGACAGTACCTTTCAGACATCCCATGGTTTAATTGAAAATCCCTTTTTACCTCCTTACAGCACCCTCCCCGATCAAACCTATTTATTCGGAACCACCTATGGTCAGCGTTACCGGGTACACAAAGGGGATGATTACAATAATCCTGAATTCACTCCGATTTATGCAGGAGCAGAGGGGGTAGTAACATCATCGGGAACTGGCAGCCATCAAGCCAACTACATAACTATAAACTATGGTAATCTCTACCAGGATTGGAAAGTAAGAGGAGTATATGTGCATTTGACCCGTCCTTCTAATTTAATTTCAGGAGATCAGGTACGCTGTGGACAGATTATCGGCTATGTAGGTCATACCGGCAGAGCAACCAACAACCACCTCCATCTGGAAATAAGACTTACCCTAAACGGTTCAGATTACGGAAGCGTCAATCCTTCTCTATGGATTAAATCACCGGAAGGGACAGGGATAATTGCGGGGAAAATTTCTTTTCAGGGATCTTATCAGCAGAGTTTTAAAATTTACGGCTGTTATAAACCCTGGGTTCAGGAAACTCCCTTTGTATATGCTGAACCCTACGGAGAAGGGGTGCATTCAGATCCGGAATGGGGAGAAAACTTTGCAATTACCGGAGTTATCCCTGGCTATTACTTCTTGAGGATTTACCGGCAGAATAATCCGGTGGACAGTTTCTGGGTTAGAGTCAGGGAAGCCGGAGTAACCTGGATTGAGCAAAATTACTAAAAATAAACTCCTGGATTGGATTGTTGATTTCCCCATCCAGTCCAATCTCAGTTTAGTACTGGAATTGCCCCCCGGAAACAAACTGATAAGTTTACATGAAGACAAAATTGTTCATGCCGCCAGCATGATGAAACTTCCGGTGATGGCTACTGTATTTAGATTAAGCAGGAAAAAAAAATTAAACCTGTTCGACCACATCCAGGTAAAAAATTCATTTCCCAGCTTAACCAGCTCTGATTATTTCAGTTTAAATCAAACCTTAACCCGTTCCCACTATCAGCTAATTGAATTGGTAGAATTGATGATTGCCAATTCGGACAATCAAGCCACTAATATTTTAATCAATTTAGTTGGTTTCTTTGAAATTGAAGAAACATTGAAAATATGGTGTATGCACAATACTAAAATAATCCGAATGATCATGGATGAACATGCCTTTAACCAAGGATTGAACAATCTTACCTCTGCTGAGGATATTGCCTGTTTTTTCAGAAAATTATGGAAAGGAGAAGAGATAACCGGGATAGAAAAAAATCAAATGTTAGATATCCTGAAAAAGCAAACAATTAAGGACAGAATTCCTTCTGCAGTGCCGGAGGGAATTGAAATTGCCCATAAAACCGGTTCAATTACCGGACATTGCTATGATGGGGGAATTATTTACACTCATCCTCCGTTTATATTAGTCGTATTGGTTTATAATCGAGATGACGGAGTGTCAGTTATTCAAAAAATTACCGGTAATATTTTTAAATT
>LKUE01000397.1 GCA_001412365.1 Desulfuromonas sp. SDB
TCAATATTTTTTAACCTCTCCTCTCCCTCGGACTCAGTTGAAGTGACTGTTAAAATCAATCGTATTCAGTTAATTTTATCTGCTCCGGTTAACCCCGCATCTGTACTCATTCCTGCCCCACCCGAAGTATTCAACCAGCCGGAAAATGCAGGAAATCAAATTGATTTAAGATTTAATTTTTTTGATTCTCCCCAGCATCATCTGGTTTATCCGGATTCTTTTATAATTTACCGGAGGGCGGTTTCAGATTCCCTCCAGGATATTAATTGGCAGCAGGTAGGTTCAACCGTGGATACTATTTATGCGGATCAGGTTGAGGATGGAGTAATTTACCTCTATAAATTAGGGGCAATTTACGGGGACAGTGTTTATTTTTCCAATCCCAGTCAGCCCGTATCTTCCAGCGGATTGCCAGTTCCCCCTGCGGTGGAATTAACCGGAAACATAAAGCAACTTAGTTATTCTGAAAACTGGCAGTGTCTGCTGGAAATTAAATTGCCCAATGCCGGATACCTGTTGGATTTATCAAGCGGGAAAAATTATCACCAACTAGAACAAGCGGTTCCCGAGAGCATGGTGGTGGTTAAATGGTCCCATTCTGATTCCCAGCTGATAAACATCCAACAGTTGGAACCCCAAATTAAAGATTCTGCTTCCTTCGATATTATACTGTTGACTGATTCAGATGTGTCCGAAGCAGTGAATTACCGTTATCAAGTCAGGGTATATTATTCCAATGGGAGAATTTTAGAATCGGAGACAACCCCTCCCCTCAAGTTTTACCGCCAATGGTTTGCCATTAAAAAACTGCCCATGTTTATTGCAGGATTGCTATTTTCGGTGGGAATCATAATATTTATAAAAATGGCTAAAAGCGGAAAAGAGTTGTTTGTCCGGAAAATTAACGGCATCAACGCAGTGGATGAAGCCATCGGCAGGGCTACTGAAATGGGCAGAGATGTTCTGTTCATTCCCGGTATCATGGACATGGATGATGTTCAAACTATTGCCGGTATGATAATTTTAGGTAGAGTTGCCAAGAAGGTAGCTCAATACGAAAGTAGAATTTCAGTTCCTTCCATTGCCCCGGTAGCATTTAACACTGCCAAAGAAGTTGTGCGGCAGTCATTTATCGAAGCAGGCAGACCTGATTCTTATGATGACAACATGGTTTTTTATATTACCGGGGATCAGTTTGGATTTGCGGCAGCGGTAGACGGAATTATGGTAAGGGAAAAACCGGCAACCATCTTTTTAATGGGGCATTTTTACGCTGAATCACTGATCATTGCAGAAACCGGACATTCAGTGGGAGCTATTCAGATTGCCGGTACTGCGGATACCTCCCAGTTGCCTTTTTTTGTGGCAGCCTGTGACTACACTTTAATTGGAGAGGAGTTCTTTGCTGCCAGCGCATACCTTTCCGGTGATCCCCAGCTCATTGGCAGTCTTAAAACCCAGGATATCGGTAAAGCTATAGCGATTATTGCAATAATTATGGGCAGCATTTTAGCTACATTTAGTATAAATTGGATAAAATTATTATTTTATACAGGTTAATTATGAAAATTAAGATTACCTATTTAATTGACTCCACCGGAGGAGATAAATTTAGATGAAAAGGATGATTCCTCTTTTTATAACTTTTGCCAGCGGCTTTCTGATTATCATGTCTTTTTTTATTCCTCATTATCCGGTGGGAGAATTAACCAACATCATGAAAGAATGGTATATGGTAGTGGCAGTATTTGCGATGATCTTAGGTATATTGAATTTATTCAAGGTCAATGCCCACAAATTGATAAAACTTAAGCCAGGTTGGTGGTATGCCCTGATATTGATTTCAGCACTGATATTTATGGTCATCGCTGGATGGATAGGGGGGATGGAAGAAGGATCATGGTTCGATTTTTTATTTAAATTTGTGTACACTCCTCTCAATGCAACTATGTTTTCGCTGTTAGCCTTTTTTGTTGCCTCCGCCAGTTTTAGAGCTTTTCGAGCCAGAAATATTGATGCAGGATTGCTTTTAATTGCCGCAATTTTAGTGATGTTGGGGAGAGTCCCCCTGGGAAATCTGATCAGTTCATATCTTCCCTTAATTCAATCCTGGATCATGGAATTTCCCAATACCGCAGGACAAAGGGCAATTATGATTGGAGCGGCGTTAGGAGTAATTGCCACTTCCTTGAGAATTATCATTGGAATTGAGAGGTCTTACTTAAATTGAAAATTAAAGAGTTTGATCGTAGAATAATATTTATTTTCATCGCCTTGGCCGTAATTATTCCATTGTTGTTGCCCCTGAATATTCCAATTCCTGTGGATAAAAGCATGAATAACGGAGTGTACAGAGCTTATAATCTTATAGACTCCCTGCCTTCTGGATCGGTAATATTAATTTCTTTTGATTTTGATCCTGCCGCCGCTCCGGAATTATTGCCTATGGGTCAAGCCATGGTAGCCCATGCCTATTCTAAAGATATCGGAGTTATCACCACTGCGCTGTGGCCTCAAGGGGTGCGTTTTGCCGAGGAAGCATTGTTAGCCCATGCCCACACCTATCAAAAAGAAAGATGGAATGATTTTGTAAATTTAGGATACAAAGCGGGGGGGGTGGTGGCAATTGATAATATTGTGGAAGATATTAAAAAGACCTATCCTCTGGATTTATATGGAAAATCAACTGCAGAGATTCCGGTGCTGCAGCCGGTTAATACAAATTTAGAAGGAGTTTCCTTAATCATAACTTTATCTGCAGGGGATCCGGGGGTGATCGGATGGGTGCAGATAGGAAGAGATCGCTACGGGAAAAAAGTTATTGCGGGATGTACTGCAGTAAGTGCCCCTGCCTATCGTCCGTATTTTAACTCAGGTCAGTTATCCGGTTTACTGGGAGGAATGGCAGGAGCAGCTGAATACGAGCAGCTGGTAAATCTTCCCGGAACCGCTTCCAGCGGCATGGATGCCCAGTCCATAGCCCATCTTTTCATAATTATCTTTATAATACTGGGAAATATTATTTACCTGGTCAACCGGAGGAAAACTGTAAAATGACCGTGGAGTTTATAGGTCTGTGGATAGCGGGATTTCTAACCCTGGCTATCTTCAGTTTTTTATATCGTGATAATGTCTTTTATAAAATTGCTGAAGCTGTCTATGTGGGAATATCAGCTGGATATATTATGGTACAAAGCTGGCATGACGTGGTTATTCCCAATTTACTTATCCCCTTAAAGAGTGGTAATTGGCTGTATATAATACCTGCTGCTCTCTCCTTATTTATGCTTGCCCAGCTTATTCCGAAAATAAGATGGATTAGCAGAATTTCCATTGCTTTTGTGGTAGGAACGGGAGCTGGATATGGTTTTGTTACTTACCTTAAATCAAATCTGTTTGAACAGGTTCATTCCGCCATTTACCCTTTGTGGTCGGGAAATATATGGACAAGTTTGGGGGGAGTAGTTCTGCTGATAGGAACGGTGACCGGCATTTTTTATTTTTTCTTCTCTTTGGAGCATAAAGGGGTATTGCGAATTGGAGCAAGAGTTGGTATGATGTTTTTGATGATAACCTTTGGCGCATCTTTTGGATATACAGTTATGGCCCGTATCTCATTGTTAATCGGAAGGATTTATTTCATCCTTCATGATTGGCTGCAGATAGTTAAGTAACATGGAAAAAGAGGATAACCCTCCCCAACGATCCCACCAGCGATCTTTTAGAAATACATTTATAACCGGAGTGGTAACTCTACTTCCCATTGGGCTGACTTTATTTGCGTTTAAGTTCATTATTGAGTTGGGGGGGTCAATATTTTTCCCCTTGGCCAAATATCTGCCCGTACCTAAATTTATAACTGATATACTGGGATTTATTTTATTAGTATTTTTAATTTATCTGGTGGGCTTGCTGGCTAAAACTTTTGCGGGAAAAGTGCTGGTGAATTGGTCAGGAGCTATTGTGTCCAAGGTTCCCCTGGCCCGGACCATATACAATGCAGCAAGAGAATTGACTGATACATTTTTTCTTC
>LKUE01000398.1 GCA_001412365.1 Desulfuromonas sp. SDB
TTTGGTTTAAAGATAACCCTCAAAAAAGATTTATCGGACGGATTAATCCGGTAAAACCAAAATCCGGGGAACTCAACAGGTATGTGGTCTCTTTTATAAATTATTTTGATGAACAAAGTTACCGGCAGAAGTTGAGAATAAGTGAGGCTAAGGAAAAGGCAATTCTGGGAACTATTCCTGATCTAATCTTTATCCTAAGCTGCAAAGGAGTATTTTTAGATTATCATGTAAATTATCCTGATTTGTTATTTGTACCCCCTGAACAGTTCCTCCATAAATCCTGTTTTCAGGTTCTTCCTCCTGAATTAGCTGAACAGACAATTCAGGCGATCAAACAAGCTATTTCCACCGGTGAAATACAGAAATACGAATACAATCTTGAATTCAACCAGGAAACCAGATATTTTGAAAGCAGGATGGTTAAACTGGATCCCTACCGGGTCCTGACCATTATTCGGGATATTTCCGAAAGGAAAAAAATTCAAAATGCCCTGGCGGAAAGTGAACGTAAATACAGAGATCTATTTAACCGAGCCAGTGTGGGCATTGCCATCATCCAGGAAGGGATAATTCAATTGGTAAATCCGATGATCTGTTCAATTATGGGTTACCAGGAATCAGAACTGCAAGGTAAATATTTTGTGGATTTTTTACCTCCATCGGAAAAACATCGGGCAGAAACATTTTATATTATGACTGAAGATAATTATCAGGACCTGGTGGAGGAGAAGGATTTGGAATTAGCCCGGGATTACTTTACCCGATTGAAGGAAAAATATGAAGCGGATTTAAGCTATGAAACTATGATTTTAAATAAGCAGCAGGAATTAATCTATGCGGAAGTTAATGCCGGTAACATGATTTATAACCACAAGGAAGCTTCTTTAATTTTAATTCGGGATATCACCAAACAGAAAAAGGCGGAACAGGCTTTAAAGAAAAGTGAAAATCTTTACCGGATGCTGGTGGAAAATGTATTTGACGGGATTTATCTGATGAGGAACCGGGGATATGAATATGTAAATCCGGAATTTTGCCGGATCACCGGATACAGCTTTGAGGAATTAACTTCTCCTGATTTTGATTTTAAAAATCTTCTACCTCCCAGCAGCTTAGTTGAGGTGGAGGATAGATATCGAGCTAGAATTAATCAAAAACCGATACCGGATAAATACGAGACCCAGCTGATTAATAAAGATGGTGATATAGTGGATGTAGAAATCGGCACTGTAGTTATTGAGGATCCTCAGGATCTTTATGTACTGGGTATTATAAGGGATGTCTCCCAGAAGAAAAAAAACGAACAAAAGCAGCAGCAGTTTATGAATAAATTAAAAGATACTCAAAAATTGGAAAGTCTGGGAGTTCTGGCAGGTGGGATTGCCCATGATTTCAACAACCTCCTGGTAGGTATCCTGGGAAATGCAGATCTGATTTTAAAATCAAAAATTGGACCGGATAAAATTCTGGAAAAAGTATCGGAGATAGATATTGCTGCTAAACGAGCAGCTGAGCTGAGCAGGCAGATGTTGGCTTATTCAGGCAAGGGAGTATTTGTAATTCAGAACATCAATCTTAATGAATTGATTGAGGAAATATCTCATCTATTGGAAACATCTATTTCCAAAAAGGCGGAATTGAACTATAACTTTGAACAATCCCTGCCCTCTATTGAAATAGACGTAACCCAGATCAGGCAGGTAATTATGAATCTGATCACCAATGCCTCTGAATCTCTGGAAGATAAACCGGGAACCATAACTATTACTACCGGAAGCATTGATTGTGATATGGATTATATTCAGAGTACTTTGATGTCTGATTTATCTCCGGGAAAATATGTATCAGTAGAAGTTTCTGATAGCGGATGCGGAATGGATAAAAACATCCTGGATAAAATATTCGAACCTTTTTTCTCTACAAAATTCACCGGAAGAGGATTAGGACTTTCAGCTGTTTCCGGAATTGTAAGAGCTCATGAAGGAGCTATTAAGGTGTACAGTGAAACGGGACAGGGAACTACTTTTAAAATTTTGTTTCCCTGTTCAAAAAGCCCTAATCATTATCAAAACAAGAAATTTGAAGAAATTGAGCAATGGAAGGGCAGTGGTACTGTAATGCTGGTTGATGATGATGATACGGTAAGACCGGTAGTTCAGGGAATGCTTGAATCAATTGGTTATAATGTGATTTTAGCTGAAGATGGCTATCAGGCAATTGAAATTCTGGCTGATCAATCCGAAAAGGTACACTGTATTATCCTGGATTTAACCATGCCCAAAATGGATGGCAGAGAAACTCTGGTGGAAATAAAAAAAATAAATCCGAATTTACCTATAATATTATCCAGCGGATACAATGAATCTGATGTTAAATACAGATTTACCCAGGAAGAAAAGTTTTCTGCTTTTCTTCAGAAACCCTACCGGTTGTCGGATTTAATTGAGAAAATTAGTCAGGTGTTAGATGATTCCTAGATAACCGGTAATAAACTGATAATTCCTGTTAATGTCCCTGATGAGGAGATGATTATGAGTGGAATTGTATTTATGAAGACTGCGGAAATAGATAGCATAAAGCATTTTTACCTTAAACAGGTCGGCTGTACAGTATGGCTGGACCAGGGTGGCTGTATAATTTTCCAGCATGGAAATTTTTTATTTGGCTTTTGTCATTCTTCCCAGGCTGAAATTCAGGGAGTTATCACCTTTTTTTATCCCCAGCCCCGTCAAGTTGACCAAATGTATGATCGTTTGCGGAAATATGCTGTAAGTGAAGTTAAAAATAATGATGAATATAACATATATCACTTCTATGCCCGTGATCCTGAGAAAAGAACAGTTGAATTTCAATGTTTTAACCATGCTCTGATTCCTTATCTTTCGGGCAGTGAACTGCTGCTGCCTTCTTGTTCTGCTAAACCCCGGAAAATGAATTTTGAATTTATTGAAAAAATACAAGAAGAATATGAACTTAATTTGGCGGAGGGATTTGATAATTCAGCCTACTATAAATTAATTGATAATCCTTCCTGTTTACAGGATTTGATATCCCCTCAACCTATTCCAACTAAATTAAATAATCAGAAAATAATTGCAGTTGCAATTTGTTCAGATCCTCAACAGTCTGATTTCTATAGGCAGGAAGCAGGTCAGGCTACCTATCATCTTATATTGAAGGCAAGGCTTTGGGGTTGGTCCCCCTATTGGATTAAACAGATTGACCAGGATAAAATCAAGAATGTTATCAATATCCCTACCCATCATGCTGTAGATTCAATTATAATTGTGGATGGTGCTGAAAAACAGAATAATTTAATTTCAAATCATATTTCTTAGTGGGGGTGGAGGATTAACCGGAGGTAATAATGAATCCTAGAAAAGATTATCTTAGTTGGGATCAGTACTTTATGGGAGTAGCTTTACTATCTGCTCAACGCAGTAAAGATCCCAATACTCAGGTGGGTGCCTGTATTGTGGATCAGCATAAAAAAATTGTTGGAGTTGGATACAATGGACTGCCTCTGGGCTGTTCAGATCAGAAATATCCCTGGTCTCGACAGGGAGAATTTTTACAAACCAAATATCCTTATGTCTGTCATGCGGAACTAAATGCCATTATCAATAAAAACAGTAAAGATTTGTACGGGTGCAGTATTTATGTCGGCTTGTTTCCCTGCAATGAATGTGCCAAAGTTATTATACAATCAGGGATAATAGAAGTGGTATATCTGTCAGATAAATATTCCCATACCGATTCAGTCAAAGCTTCCAAAATGATGTTTGAAAGCGCTAATGTAAAATACCGGCAGTTAACCACAGATATCCAGAAAATCGAGATAAACTTTAATGTCTGAAACCAATTATCCTGATCCCGGATATATACTGGGTATAGATCTTCATGGTACAATGCTTGACCGAAAATGGCAGATTAATCGCAACCATGAAAAAAAAATGCTTCAACGGTTAACCGTGGTCAAAAAACATGCACCAGTGTATATATGCACAGGCAATGACTATTCTTTTATTGAGAAATATCTCCCTGAATCAGTTATCAAAGTAATGTCCGGATTTGTCCTGGAAACTGGTTGCCTTATCAGAACTGAAGGAAAACAAAAACGGTTAACTGATCAGCAGACTGTTTCCAGGGTAAAGCAGCTTGAACAAGATTTAAAAAAGATTAAGTTTAACCAGGTACTTTATTTTGCCCGGAGAGACACCACCGTCAGCATGTTCACCAGAGATGAACAGGGAGGAGCTGATCCTCAGGATTTATTTGAGCAGGTGGTCCCATGGATAAAAAACAGCGAGTATCAGGAAATGTTTAATATTACCCATTCCAGTGTAGCTGTGGATATTATTCCGGTGGGTTTTAATAAATACCGGGGATTATTAGAACTTTCCGGGGGAAAGGAAATTATCTGCATAGCTGATTCCAGAAATGATTTAACCATGATATCAAATGCTGATTACTCATTTGTTCCCGCTAATGCTTATGGTAAACTTGATATATTGCTGGGGGATAGAAAAATGGTAAGTATTGATAATAACCTGATTGATTTTAAGCAGGTAGTGGTTAAAAGTAAATCTGCCTATACTTCGGGGGTAATTGAGATATTGAACTTTCTAAACAGAAACCTGTTCCATGAAAACTAAAATATTTATACTGCTGCTGGGAGTTGGATTTTCTCTGTGTTCCCACCAGGTTGCCATAACTTTTGATGATCTTCCCATTGCTTATCCCGGACACCTTTCTCCGGAGGTTCAGGTGAAATATTTTAACCATATCCTGTATGTTCTGGACCAGCATGAAATTGGGGTTACCGGATTTGTAGTGGGTATGAATATTTATCCGTATAAATGGAATTTACTCAATGAATTTTGTTCACGAGGACATGTGGTGGGAAATCATACTTACAGCCATTTAAATCTCAATGATACCAGTTGCACTGCGTTTATTGAAGATATTTTTAGGTGTGAGGAAATTGTTGACAGTTTGCCCACCTGGCAAAGATATTTCCGTTATCCTTATCTGCATAGAGGAGATACTCCGGAGAAGAAGGACAGTATCTACAGATTCTTGTACAAAGCAAAGTACCACATAGTTCCGGTTAGTATCTATACCGATGATTGGATATACAACCGTGACTACCTTAGAGCAATGGAACGGGGAGAGGATTCATTGTTGGATTCAATCGGTTCTGCTTATCTAGACCATATATTCCAGGTCAGCAACTACTTTGACAGTCTGGCTTACAGATATGAACACAGACAGATTCCTCATATTTTATTGCTGCACATGAATTTCATAAATTCACTGTATTTGGATACTATAATAAATTGGTATGAACAGAATAATTGGGAATTTATCCCGGTCAGCCGGGCATTACAGGATTCCTTCTACTGGAAAGAAAATACTTTCATCGGGGGCACCGGATATTATCATTTAGTACCTCTTCTTCCCGGGGAGGCAAGCAAAAGATGAAGTGGTTAACCATCTTTTTTATCCTGGTATTAAATATAAAAATAAGTCAGTTGAATTTAAATGCTCTAGTTAAATTAACAGATTATATTGACCAAAGAATTAACGCCCATGCCCCCACCCCTCCTGACCATGCATGGACCTTCACCATTATATATGATAATTATGCTTACAATCCCCGGCTTGAACCGGATTGGGGGTGGTCCTGCCTGATCAGCAGAGATAGCTTAAATGTTTTAGTTGATGCCGGCAGCAGGGGAGATATATTAATTTCCAATCTTAATTATTATCAGCTGACCCCGGAAAGTATTGATGTGGTGGTTATAACTCACCGCCATTTAGATCATTACGGGGGATTGTCTCATTTCAATCCTCATCAGCCGGATATCCAATATTATGTCCCTTTTAATTTCAGTAATCAGCAGCTGGACCAACTGGTGATGAACTCCAGTCAGATTCACTACCTCAGGGATTATACAGTTATCACTGAACAGGTGTTCTCCACAGGACTACTGGGAGAGGAAATACCGGAGCAATCGGTGGTGGTGGACACTGACAGCGGACTGGTATTGATTACCGGCTGTTCCCATCCTGGTTTGATTAATATTGTAGAAAAAGTAAATGATCTTTTTGAACAGAAAATTTTTCTGGTTATGGGGGGATTCCATTTAACCGGACAATCTGATGACGTTCTTTTAAACCTTGCTCAGAAATTAGATTCAGCGGGGATAAAATATGTGGCGCCTTCTCACTGTTCAGGAGATGAAACCAGAAAAATCTTTAAGGATTATTTTAAGCAGCGGTTTATTGAAGTGGGAGTTGGTTTTGAGATCACTATATAAAAATGATAGTATTGGTATAACTTTTAAATAATTTAATTTAAACTTAACCGGGTAAATATGCTGGAAGATAAAAATAAGAATATATATGTTTTAGATACCAATGTAGTCCTCTATGATTACCGGTGTATATTTTCATTTGACCATCAGATTGTGGTAATTCCAATTACATTACTGGAAGAGCTGGATAATTTTAAAAAGGGGAATGAAATTATTAATTTTAATGCCCGGGAATTTACCAGAGTACTGGATGGTTTGATTGGAAATCAATTACTCAATGAAGGAGTTGAACTTGACCATGGCGGTTTTGTTATGGTGGATACCAATATAAAACAGGATAAGTTTCTAAAGGAGGTGTTCTGGGAAGATAAACCCGATCACCGCATTCTTTCAGTTGCCTATAATCTGGCAAAAAAATACAGCAAATCCAGAGTCAGGTTGGTCAGTAAGGATATCAATTTAAGAATGAAAGCCAAAAGCATCGGCATTTATTCTCAGGATTATGAAACCGGGAAGATAAAGAATATTGATGAACTGTATACCGGAAAAAATCTTTTGGAGAAGGTAAAAGATGAAATTATTGACAATTTGTTTCAAAATGAACAGGTGGAGATAGCTGAGTTAAACTTGGACTCTGAACCATATCCCCATGAATATTTTATTTTACGGAATATCCGCAAAAGCATTTTAGCTACTTTTTGTCAGGAAACCCAGGCTTTGCAGGTGGTGTGGAAAAAAAGTGCTTCCGCCATACAGCCCCGCAATGCTGAGCAGATGTTTTCTCTGGATGCGCTGATGAATCCTGAAATCCTTTTGGTTACTCTGGCGGGGAAAGCGGGTACCGGTAAAACCTTAATGGCTTTGGCTGCTTCTTTGGAAATGCGGGATAATTATCACCAGATATTGTTAGCCCGTCCCATCATTCCTCTGGCTAATAAAGATATTGGCTACCTTCCCGGCAGCATAAAACGAAAAATTGATCCCTACATGCAGCCCTTGTTCGACAATCTTTCAGTTATTCAAAATCAATTTGGTGAAGGGACCAGGGAATTTAAACAGTATTCTGATTTAATAGATCAAGGAAAACTGGTGATAACCCCTCTTGCCTTTATCCGGGGAAGGACTTTGCCCAAGGTTTATTTTATTGTGGATGAAGCGCAGAATTTAACCCCTCATGAAGTTAAAACTATTATCACCAGAGCGGGAGAGGGGACCAAAATTGTTTTCACCGGTGACCCTTATCAGATTGACACTCCCTATCTTGATTCCCGCAGCAACGGACTTACCTATTTAATTGATCAAATGAAAGGTCAGCCGGTTTATGCTCATATTACTCTGGAAAAAGGGGAAAGATCACCCCTGGCGGAATTGGCATCAAATTTATTGTAAATAGTAAAAATTTATGGAACAGGATAAATCACTGTGATAATATTGTTATCTTGATATCAGGTTTATGATTAAAAATGAAAAGAAAAGCTGACCTTCTATTAAAAAAAAGTATTGATTCCCTTATTCTGTCAATTGAGCACTACAACCGGTTTTGGTCCTGCAGCAGGCACGAAGCGGTATTGATATTTTTAGACCGGGGATTTGAATTGCTTTTAAAAGCGGCAATAGTCCAGCGGGGAGGGAAAATAAGGGATCCCCGGGCTAAGGAGACCTATAATTTTTCACAGGTGTTGAGAAAGTGCCTGTCCAATTCTCCCCTGAAATGCCTTAATGATGATGATGCCCTCACTATACAGACAATCAACAGTTTAAGAGATGCTGCCCAGCATCATATCCTGGACATCTCCGAAGAAATTTTATTTGTCTATGTTTTAGCAGGTTTTACCCTGTTCAAAAAACTTCTCACCGAGGTATTTAAAAAAGATATACTTGAATATATTCCTGAACGGGTAGTGCCTATTTTCACCGTACCCGTTGACGATATTTCCGAATTGATTAAAACTGAATTTAAGGATATAAAAAAAATGGTGTCTCCGGGTAAGCGGCGGAGGGTTCAAGCCAGGGCTAAATTAAGGGCATTGGTTATAATTGAAGAGTCGCTTTCAGGCATACGCTCCCAGCCCAGTGAAAAGGAATTGGGGTGGGTGGTTAGAAAAATTAGAGAAGGAGTGAGCTGGACTGAACTTTTCCCCCGGTTGAACTCCTTAATACTGGATATTTCGGGTAAAGGACATAAAGTTGACCTCACTATCAATAAAAAGAAAGGAGAACCGGTGCATCTTGTCCCTGAAGGGACACCGGGGGGAACAATTATTGCGATTAAACATGTCAATGAATTAAGTTTTTATTCCTTTGATTTAAAAAATTTGGCATCAAAATTAGGCATTGAGACAGATCAGTTAAAATCTTTAATTAATCAATACAATTTACAATCATCAGATGAATATTTTAAGGAAATCAGAATCTGCAGCTCCTTATTTAAACGGTACAGTGTTAAAGCTTTAGAGTTTTTAAGAAAAAAAATTAATCCTGAACAAATCAGTGCAGTCACATAATATTTATACAGTATTTTAGAATAGTACATTGGAGGTAAAATATGTCTGAATTCTCAGAAAAAAATAAAAAAGTCCCTGATAAGCTGAGATATAGAAATTTATTTCTGGCTGGCTGCGGAGTCGGTAACCGGGTTGCCATGCTTCCCCTGAACAAAGATGAAGTGGATATAACCATGCTTAAACAATTTACCGACACATTACTGAATATTAATCTCAATCCAAGTCAAATTACTCCGGTTATGGAGGTAAAAAAAGTTTTAGAAAGTGATCATGGAAAAATCGATTCCAAGAGGAAGATGTATCTGATTGAAGACTTTCTTAAAACTATGAATAAAATTCCAGATTATGTACAGCAGGTTTCAGAACCTCAGGAGAATGACTGGTTCCAGTTTGGTCATTATATGTACGATATTGTCACTACCATAATCTTTGGAAATAAAGATTGTACTGAAGTTGAGGGTAAACTAAATACAATAAAACAGATTTCCCAAAAAATATTAGATGATTCAGATTTACAGAACAAAGTTGACGAATTTATTGATAATATCCGCAATAAGAAATCATCTATTAAAATTATGAACAACTGCAACGATATTGCCAACAAGGTTTCTGAATACCTTTTAACTTAGAGAGAATGAATATGAAGCGAACAATACTTTTTTCAATTTTAGTTATCTTTTGCCAGTATACTTTATATTCCGAAACAGTAAATATCTGCAGTTTCAATGATTTTTTAAATAGTCTTTTAAATGGAGAACAAATCAGGGTAGTAGTAGATTATTCCCGTTGTCTGCTGGAAAGTGATGGAGAAATTTCAGATCAAGGTCCCCAGGCATGGGGAGGAATGAATGTTGAGGTATTTGAATATTTTGCCCCTGGATTATTAGGCAATGAATTTGGATTTGTAGCATTTTCTCATAACAGTTTTATTCAATTAGGACAGGATTTTATCTACGATTATGTTAAATTCAGGATTTTCAGCAATGATTCCTGTGAAATTTCGGTAATTTACCTGAATCCAGGCAACTTGGAAATACTGATGGAAGAGAAATTTATTACCGAGATAAATGACAGCTTCAATGACTGCGGATTGTTTTTATACATTGATGATTAGTTGTTTTTAATGAAGTTTCCATTTTATATATTGATATAGCGTTTGTTATAAAATATCTGATATTATTATAGGTATTATATTAAGGAGAGTTTGATGAAGAAAATTTTAATTTTATCAATATTGATGATTTTTTCTTTTAATATAGTTTACGGACTGAATTTTAGTTACGGTTTCAAGGCGGGATGGAATTATTCCTTTGTAAGTGGTAATGGCTTTGACAGTAAATATCCTTCCTATGGTTATTTGGCTGGTATTTTTCAAAATTTGAAATTTAACAGATTATACAGTGTTCAGTCAGGCATATTTTTCAGCAAAAAAGGGGGTACAACCGGAGAGAGTTTAAATACAGAATCGGTGAATATAGATTATGGTTTGAGTTATATGGATCTGCCATTTTTTCTATCTTTTCAACCTCTGGCTGAAAAGAACTGGTCATTAAGGGCAAATTTAGGCGGTTACATATCTTACCTGATTCATGAGGATTTCCAAATACAAGATGACCAAGGAGTTAATGAAGTTGATATTGATATAGAAAATTATGACTACGGCATCTTAATCGGTTTAGAATCAATCTTTTTCCAGCAGTATTCATTAGATATTCAATATCAGAAGGGATTAAATGATATTTTTGTAAAATATCAGAATTTTCAAGATAAAAATTACGAAATGTACAACAATACATTGAGTATAGTTGTGGGATTTTATATTTTATAAAATACGAAAATAGGTAATATAAATAATCAATTGACTTTATAAAATAATTTATATTTTAAATAATCCCACCGAGTAGATATATCTGAAAAAGAACTCGGTACCTGAAAAATAATTATCATGAACTAAGGGTAAATCAAGGCCTATTTCAAAATTTGAATTGAGGTTGGATAATTTAAGTATAACTGCTGGAGATAGAGATACTTTGGAAAATCCGCTGTTTAAAACATAATTTCTAGATCCGGTTGATTTAGTTTCAAATCCTTTGATAATTTCCATATTAGTTTGAATATCTACAAATTTATTTATATTAAAATTTAAGGCGAGGTTAAAATTTAGTACATCCCCGGCATCAAATTCCAACTCTTCGTACTCCCAGGGAATAGGGGGAGGATTGTATACATAAACTTCATGAGTAAACCTCCCGGTGTAGGCATAACCAAAATGTAAATTTATGTTACAATTATTTTGTTTAATTGAAAAATTAGTCCATAGACAGTAATCTCGTGATCCTGGGCTGGAAGGAAGAGCTGATTTATTATCCCCGGTACTGAATTTTACTCCTAATCCAATGTTAAAACGATACATGCTGTTAATGTCAGAAAAAGGTTCATATCTTACTCGCACCAGTAAATCACTAACTTTATGGGTTTTCACTGAATCAGCCAGATTTTCAGTAAAATACATAATGTAAGGTATTCTGCAACCAATACTGAATCTTTTTAAACCAACATCTACACTAAAAATGTTAGTTAATCTTCCCTTTGCTTCTCCTTCATCATAGTAGGGAGGCTCATCTGATGGAAGATTGGAAATTGGATCCGTGTAATTAATATATCTGAGTTCATTTATAACTCTTAAATGACCATTTTCAATTAGGTTGAAATCATTGCTGGAAATCGGTTCTCCAATAGTTCCCCTTAAATAATCAATATCCGGAGAATTGTATACAGGAACTGGATTTGAAATAATCACGCCAACTGGCATGATTAAAAAAATTATAATTATAAATCTGGACAACTCTTCCTCCTTTTATTATAATATTAACTAACTATATAGTAAAATTATAAAAAAGCGGCACTACCGTAAATTTAATGGAAAAAGCATAATCGGGGAAGTAAAATAGCAAAAATAACATAGGAGGTTGT
>LKUE01000399.1 GCA_001412365.1 Desulfuromonas sp. SDB
GAAAGAAAGAAAGAAAGAAAGAAAGAAAGAAAACTTCATCTTGTACCTCTCTTGATTAAGTTTTCTATATTTTAAGGAAATCAATTAATAATGTAAAGCTATTTATTGTTATATTTTGTTATTAATAAATTATATTAACTCATAATATTTAGTAAAATCTGTAATATTGATATTCTTATTGAATAATAAACTGGCTATAATATTGTTTCCAATGTCAGTAACTGGTACTAGCTATTTAATTAACCACTTCATCACTGTCCCTTCCACCCCCCAACTCACCTGATATGGCAAAAACCTTAATATCCGATAATAATGTTGTCTTACTTTTGAAAAAAGAAAGAAATCGAAGTTTCTTCCCCGGATATGTTATAATATAGTTATAGATTATGATATCTGAGGGAACAATGTAATGAGTTTACCGAATAATATTTCTTTATTAAGTTATAAATGGCGTGAAGTATACAATTCGATATTGCGACTGAAATTTTATACATACCTTGAAATTACAAATAGTAAACTCATCAAGGATTTAGACTGCGAATTTAATAGTTTTGCCAAGAAATACGTTTGTACTCAAGATACCAATTTGAGATTTTTCGGTGGAAATACATTGATTGGTTTTTCCTATTTGGTGTTAGTTAGAATGTTCGAGATTCTAAATAAATATTTCGACAAAGCTCAAATTGACAATCTATTCAAGACCTCAGATTGGAAGGCAATAGGAATCAATCAATTTTCCGATCTTTCGAAAAAATATAAGATTAATATAGATGTTCTTGTTGAGACAAAAAGAAACGGAACTAAATACTATGACTCTGATACAGACAAATTAGCCTTTTTAATGAGAAAAATACGGAACGCAGTCAGTCATTATAGATATGAACATCCTGATATGTTGTCGATTAGATTAACAGATGTTAATGGACAAGGACAAGTTGAACTTGATTTAACTATGCCATATGCAGATTTTATAAATTTTTGTGCAGACATGGGATGTATAATTAATGACACTTTAATTAAGAATCATTTCAAAAAATAAATCTAGCGGACGCAAAAATCTGCGCCGCTGATTTTAGTTTTATAATGAGAACAAAAAATTACAGGGAATTATTATGAATCAGAAGCAGTTTTTCAACAATGTATCTAATGACAAGTTTGATGTTATTGATATTATTTTAGATGCATTAGAAAAAAACAATATAGATTACTGCATTATCGGAGGATTAGCGGTTAATGCCTATGTTGAACCGGTGGTAAGTCTTGATTTGGACATCATCATCACTGCAGATAAAATCAACGATCTAGTTGAAACAGTTAGAAATATATTCAGTATTGAAAAACATTCCCATAGTATTAATTTAAACTCTGAACAATCTGATCTCAGGATTCAAATTCAAACTGATCAGAGATATCAGGATTTTATTACCAGGTCTTCCATTAAAAATATTCTGGGCTATAAAATGAAAGTGGCGGCATTGAAAGATATTTTAAAAGGAAAGATCTGGGCATATTCTGACCCAGAGCGAAGAATGAGCAAAAGGCAGAAAGATCTGGCGGATATTATGAGAATTGTGGAAAATTATCCGGAACTGAAAAATCAACTGCCCCAGTCAATAACTAATAACTTCTTGTAGATATTTGACGATTTTATATATTAGCTAATTTAATCAATCATCCCCAGTAGATATGTTTACAAGCTACCTCTGGGTTACGATCCAGGTTTTTTTAATTGAATGAAACAAGTAATATTTTCAAGTAAATTGAAATTATTTATCAGGAAATCGAAAAAAACCTGATCTAAAATTAAAGATTTCTAAATACAGAGTGATTTACATTATCGAAAAACAAAAAGTTATCGTCTTGGTATTAAAGGTGGGAATTAGAAGAGATCGGGAAGTTTATAGGAAAATGATCAATAGATTGAAAAAATTGAATGATGATATTTGATTTT
>LKUE01000400.1 GCA_001412365.1 Desulfuromonas sp. SDB
CCGGTAGTCCAGGACATATTATCAAACCAGATGCTGTATGTAGAACTCATATAATCAGTCCAAGCCACACATACACCGTCCGGAGAATAGTCATAACAAACGGTAGGACCGTAGGAATTGCTTAAATTATCCTGATTGTCGTTGACAAGACCAGCAGAAGACTGGGTCCAGGAGGTGGGATCATTTATATCTCCCTGTTTGAATCTGACCTGTTCATCCCCATTAGCCAGATCTTTTCTGAACACCGCGTAAAATGCAGTACTGTTGTAATCAACCATGACATAAGCGAGGAAATTTGAATCAGGCATGACCCAATTGTCAGCTACCCATGTAGTCCCATTGTCAACCGAATAGGAGTTCACAATATTCCGGTCGGAATTAGATACTGTATCCTCTTGAGTAACCAGACATACAAAGTTGTTGTTGTCATGAGATCCGGCTAAGGCCGGCTGGTTTTCATCCATATGATTATTAGTGGGGGCAATATAGACGGGAGATGACCAGGATGATCCTCCCGCGGACAAATAACCGCGGATACCTTCATCAAAACCAGTAGGATAATTATATGGATGCAAACGGACTGCTAATACCAGATAGGTTGAGTTTCCATTTTCTATCTGGTTCTGATCGAAATAGATGTTATTTCCCGCAGTGTAGGTAATAGTATCGTTAATATCCCAATTGCTTACATCCAGGTTGTTTGACCGGGCAAATCTTACCCAGGTAGTATCGGTACCGGAAGTGTTTGCTTGAGTCCAGGTGGCGTAAACCCATTTTGAATTGAAATTGGGTCCGTCATTGGTTACCCTGAAATCATATATCACATTGTCAATATAGCCATCGGAAGGAGAACCCCAATATATTGAAGTTAAACTGGGACCTGGTTCAACTGCTTTTGTCCAGGCTTGATATTGACCAGATGAATTCTCTATTATATAAGACATAATAAGAGTATCATCAGCCACACTTAATCGGGCTTCGTAAATATTTGAGGTTCCAGCATTCCATTCATCGCATACTGCCCAGGTTTGACCTCCGTCAGTGGATCTGCTGGTAATCCGGGTATAAGTTCCCCCTGAATATTGAATTGAAATGGCATATAGTTCTCCGTTACTTAAGCTGACTACCTGAGCATCCCTGACACCATCCCGGGGATCAATTCTCACATCATCTCCCCACAGGGGAGCGTAATCTACCGGTTGCTTGTTATTTTCACCCTGGGGCAGGATTTCTCTGGACGTAGAATTTCCATCTAAACCGTGAGTAGCGGGATCAAATTCAATAACCCGGTTATCTTTCCACCACTGATTTATCTGCATGGATAGCTGGTTGGCAGTTTCAATGTCTTCATTTTCTCTGGCCAAGTTCATCTGAACGGTAGCCTGTTCCACATCAAAATTATCAGGAACGGTTATCCGGGGAGCTTCCACTCTATCCGGAGCAATGTAGTGTTCTCCATTACTGTAATCAATCCCTGTGGAAAATAGCATTGTTGCTATCATCACTGTTGCAAAAAATACTGTCAGCAATTTCATCGCTAACCTCCTTTAATGGTT
>LKUE01000401.1 GCA_001412365.1 Desulfuromonas sp. SDB
TCAAGATATGATTGAATAAATTCATCATATCCTTATTATTTTTAATGCTATCTGCGATAGCACGACTAGGTCATCGGTGAGATTTACACGGATTGTTACCTCCCACAACACACCGGGGAATTGGAACGCGGAGGATGGGATGAAGGGGATAGAACGGGGATTTTACTGTTTTCTGATCATCTTAATCAATTCATCGGTAGTAAAAGGTTTTTGTAAAAAATTTACATCCTTTACCAGTCCCTTTGTTTTCATTATTGAATCTTCCGTGTAACCGGACATATAGATAACTTTAAGGAATTCCTTTTCTTTCAGCAGAATCTCCGCTAACTCTTTTCCACTCATATTAGGCATAACAACATCAGTTAAAACAACAGCGATATTATCTTTATTTTCATTGAATAACTCAATAGCCTGTTCTCCACTTTCAGCAGAAATAATCCGGTAGCCGTAATCAGTTAATGTATTTTCAGTAACCAGACGAACTCCAGGATCATCTTCTACTAATAAAATGGTCTGCTTTTTACTTTTTGTTTTTACATCTTGTCGGGAATGCATGTAATATTCATCAGTTTTATCCTGAGTTTGGGGGAAATATATTTTAAAGGTTGATCCCTTGTCAATTTCACTGTAAACATAAATAAAACCGCTGTTCTGCTTAACGATCCCATAGACAGTAGCCAATCCTAGACCAGTACCCTTACTCTTGCTTTTGGTGGTAAAAAAAGGTTCAAACAATCTAGATTTAACCTGTTCATCCATTCCTATTCCAGTATCGCTAACACTTAACATCACATACTTGCCTGAAGGAATCCACTGTTTGCTTTGGGGTGTTTCTTCAATGAAATCCGCATTGGCAGTTTCAATGATCAGAATACCACCATCGGGCATGGCATCCCTGGCATTAACTACTAAATTCATTATAATCTGATCTACCTGTCCAGGATCAATTTTAACTTCAGCTATATCTTCATTTAAACTTAGTTTAATTTGAATGTCTTCACCTAATATCCGGTTAAGCATATTGTACTGATTAACGATTATATCATTTAAATTGACAATTTTGGGCTGAACTACCTGTTTTCTGCTGAATGCCAATAACTGGGAAGTCATTCTTTTTCCTTTTTCACTTGCCGCCTGCATTTCCTGAACTGCCTGATTTGCTGGGGAGGATAAATTACTACGCAGTAAAATATCACAGTAACATAATATAACTGTCAAAATATTATTGAAGTCATGGGCAATACCCCCAGCCAGACGTCCTATTGCTTCCATTTTTTGTGCCTGGTGAAGCTGTTCTAAAAGATTTTTCCGTTCAGATATATCTGTAGCAAATCCTTCCAGATAGGGAGGTTGACCATCCTCTCCCCTAACCAATCTGGTATTTAGAGACATCCAGATTTTTTTCCCGTCTTTGCGGTAAAGCTGAACAGGATGATCCATAATTCTGCCTTTACTTAATATGTCCGAAATATATTTTTTCCTCTCTTCAGGCACAACGTACAACTGTTTTTCGATATCTACACATTCTTCCAGCAGATCTTCTTTGGAATCATAGCCCAGATAATGCACCATGGCTGGGTTCATATTAAGAAATCGTCCATCCAGGGTGGTCTGAAATATACCTTCAACTGCATGTTCATAGATATCTTTGAATTTTTTTTCACTTTCTATCAGCGCTAACTCCGCCTTTTTTCTTTCAGATATTTCGTCCTTTAATTCCTGTATTAAATTTTTAAATCCTTCAGTCATACTGTTCAAGGCTTCTGCCAATACATCAAATTCATTATTCCTTCTGGCTTTTATTCTCACCGATAAATCTCCATCAATAATCTGTATTGATTTTTCCACCAGAAGGGTTATCGGTTTTAAGATACTCCTAGAGGTCAGGTAGAGAACAGACAATCCAAATAATATGGCTAAACCGGCAGTTAGTATCCAGAACAATCTCATTTTATTCATTAAACTTACTGAATTTTCTATAGAAAGGTTAAGTTCATTATTGATATTTTCATCGAGTAAATTTAAATTTAGTTCTAGTTCCCTCTGCAGTGAAGACAGGTCATTGTGCCGGATAAACTGAGCTCTAGACCATTGTCCTTTATTGATAACCGCAACAAATTCAATAAATACACTGTCCAATTTGCCGCTGATAATCTTCAATTCTCCAATGATCCGGGAATTCTGATCTTCTACCTCAGGGCTGCTGGGCTGAAAAGATAACTCAATATCCTCCAGATTATGTTTGAAATCATCTAAAAGAGGTTCAAGCTTTACCTCTACTTGAGTGCCCTGGCGGGTAAGTAAGATATTATCAACTGTGGAAATAATCCTCAGCCAATTTTCTTCCAAGTGGGTTAAACGTTCTAATTGATTGGATTTATTCCGAACCGTCCCCACTGCTTTTCTTACCGACCAGGTGTAAATAAGTCCCAGGGTGCTGGAAATTATAACCAGGATCACAATAAAAGAAATACCCATGGCTGCATTTCTTCTTATGGAATTTCCCCATTTCATATATTAACTTAAATTGATTTTATTTATATTCAGTTATTTTAAAATTAATGCAAGATCAATGAATATGGTATCGGGAATGTCTTTTCCTGAAAGATAGGCAATAACTGTCTCCACTCCGATTTTACCCATCTCTTTAGGCCTTTGAGCAATAGTCGCCAACAGTTCGCCATTTTCCAAGGCATCTATTGCTTCTTCGATGCCGTCAAATCCGACAAAGTAAATCTCATTAAGCCGTCCCGCTTGTTTAGCCGATTCAATTGCTCCCAGTATCATATCATCGTTATGAGCAAATACAGCGTCAATGTCAGAATATTGAGTCAGCACTTCCTTAAATAATACTCTACCATCCTGCCGGTTAAAATTAGCAGATACCGAGGCAATCACATTTATCCCGGGATATTCAGATATAGCCTGATGAAAACCCTGCCCTCTCTCTATTGCGGCAGAAGAACCGGGAGTACCGGTTAACTCCACTATATTTCCCTTTCTATTCAATACTTCTGCCATGTAAACTCCTGCCATTCTTCCTCCATCAAAATTGTTGGAGGCGATATGACTGACTATACAGGTGCAGGCCAGGCTGCGATCTATAGTGAAAATGGGAATACCCCTGCCGGCAACTTCTTCAACATAGGGATGCACACTGTCACTGACCGGATTTAATATTATAGCGCTTACTCCCTGCCGGGTTAATTCCTTTATCTGATTACCCTGTAGTTCAGGATCGTCATGGGCATATAAAATTATCAGTTCAATTCCATAACGTTCAGAAGCTTCCCGGGCTCCCTCCACCAGGGAGATGAAAAAGGGGGTGTCTTCAGTCATGCAGATTAAAATACCTACAGTAATGGGTTCAGTTTCTTCCTGCAGGGAAGAGGATTGCTCAGAAGAACACCCTATCTGGGATAAGGTAAACACCATTCCCACACTGATGCAAACAATTTTAAGGAGATGTAACTGTTTGGACTTCATCATCCCTAACCTCAATTTTTTAAGTGTTACAATATTTAAATTATAACAAATCTATCTTAATCTGCATTATATTAATTTGATCTGTAAAAAGATAAAAATTCTAAATTAAAGGCAGCAGTTCATGGAGATTATCCCCAGCAGCCATGTGCGTAGGAATAAATATTCTGGGGGATCCAGGGCAACATCTCTCCCCAATACATCCGGGTACAATTATGATAATTTTCAAACTTGTAATTATTAAAAAACTTCAAAGCATGTTCATTCTGCCGGGGGAAAGCTGTTTTACGGTCAGTGAGGTGGTGTTTAAATTTCAGCAGAGATATCCCCGCCTCAGGATCAAGGGCAATGATTAATCCCCTGCCGAATTCAGGAATATAGTATCCCCTGATTTCCTTTTCCCGGTCAAATACCCAGGCGGTGTCTACATAGCGGTTAAGTAAACAACTCCTGTCCTCTGCAGTGGTCAGCTCATCCAGATGTAAAATAGCAGGATAATCTTGGGGAGAAGCTTTTCTTATCTGATCGGCAATGGTAAATTCCCGGGGCTGATCCCCTGATCTGAAATAATAATAATCACATAACGGTTTAAAACCCACCGATTTATAAACTCTTCTCCCTTCAGCAGTGGCAATTAACAACAAGGTCCGGCAATTTTGTTTTACCAGGTAATCCTTTAAATACCTGGTAATAGCGGTACCCACTCCCTGACGCTGATATTCAGGAATTACAATAATATTACTAAGCCAGGCTACCGCCCCACTGATCACCGCATTACCTGAACCAATAATCCGGTCATCTTCCACTGCCACACAGGCATAAAAGTATTTCTGACCATAATGGGTTTCAATAAACTTTTCAAAATTAAAATACCAGTTTTCCGGGGGGAAATCCTTGAGCTGAGATGCTTCTTGGATACTGATCTGGCGGATAAACATATATAGATTATTCTACCGGCATGTCCGGATACAGCTTCCTGAAACATTCAGGGCAGATGGCATGGCTGAATTCCATATCAGAATGGTCATTTAAATAATTCTCCACCTGATGCCAGTAACCTTCATCGTCTTTTATTTTCTTGCACACCGGACAGATGGGCAACAGGCCTTTCAATGTATTGATTTTTTTCAGAGATTCTTTCAAGTCAGAAATTAATTTTTCTCTTTCCCTAAAAATTTCTATCTGTTCAGTTATATCCTGTCCCACATCTAAAACCTCGTAAACTATACCTTGTTTTTGAAGGGGTATTCCTATTAGTTCTATACATAATTTTTTTTTATTTTGAAGTTTTATCTCATAAATAGTTTTCCCGGTAACCTTACCCGAAATATTTTTCTTAAATTCTCTAATAGCCTTGAAAATACTTTTGTTTTCAAGTAAACCCAATTCAAAAAAACCTTTGCCCTTGACTTGTTTTAATTTAATTCCCAATAAATTTTCAGTATAGGGATTTCCATCCAGAATTCTTCCTTTCCGGTCCAGGGTGAAAGCAATAAAGGGGAGGTTTTGAAATATTGTTTTATAATGCTGATGGCTTTTCTTTAACAAAGCATGAGATTCTTTTTGACTGGTTAATTCCTGGATCTTCTGTTTCAGCTGATCTAATTCAAACTTAAATTCTTTCATATCTATTTATATATTAAAATTCAAAATCTTTCCTTAATTCTGTCTATCACCAGATTAAATTACATTTCATTTTTCTTTTGGATAAACCACGCTGAAAATCCGGCAGCCAGTGATATTTTAATAAGATCTCCCAGGATAAAGGGGAATGATCCCAGGCATAAAAGTTTCCAAGGATTAAGTACTGTTCCGGTCAGGCAATAATGCCAATAAGCCAGATAAGACATACCCGGAAGATGAATTAAAACAAAATTAGCAAACAGCATAATTTGAAATATTTTAAATGGGGAAATCTGCTTCCGATTCACGGCATAACCCACAAAATAAGCGGCTAACAGGAATCCCATAAGATATCCGGTGGTAGGACCGGTTAAATAAAGCCATCCCTGCATGCCTCCGGCGAAAAAAGGGCCAACCGCAGAACCCAGTACAATATAGATCAATTGACTTAAACTGCCCCATTTTTTTCCCAACAGTGCACCCCCAGCAAGAACCACCATTGTCTGAACAGTTAGGGGAACAGGGGTAAATGGAAGAAAAAATTTAATCTGAGCTGATATACCAGTTAACAGAGCAAATAATCCGGAAAGGAGTAATCCATACCACAGTGAACTATAGCTAAAATCTATTGTACTCTTTTCCAATATTTTTATTTTTATCATCTCTTCCTCCGTTGAAATTGATCATTTCGGTAAATAGAATATATAGCATAAAAATAATTAAAACAATACTATGATTTTTCCTAGATGTCCATGAGTCCTACCTTCTTACAAGAAGATTTAAGTCTGATGACATTTACAAAGATCAATAAAAAGATGATAATTTAAACAATGAAAGGTTATCAGATAATTAACTGTTAACCTTTAAAGAAAGCTGTCAAATATTATCGTAAATTTAACAGGGAGTGCTAAGTATGAAATGGGAGTACTGTACTTTGGAATGGTTATGGAATTCCAGCCAAATAAAAATTAATTATCCTTCCGGGAATGAAAAACTGTCCCAGGGGAGTTATAATGAAATAGTAAATACATTAAATGAATTGGGAGCAGAAGGATGGGAGTCAGTAAACTGCGTTTCAGGGGGTAACTGGCTGTTCTGGACTTTAAAACGGGGATTTTAAATTACTGTTTGGATAAAGATTTCTGATAGACTATTTCTCTTTGTTCATAAGCTTTAAGCAGGTGATCATAAGCTTGATGATAATCCTTCACCTTTACATAGTACTCTGAATAGAGAAAATAAATTCTTTCCATTGATTCATTGGAACCAAGTTCTTTGCATAAACAGTAACTTTTGTTCAGGTAGACCAGTGCCTGCTGAAGATTATTCTGCTGAAGATACAGTTGAGCCAAGCTAATTAAAATATATGATCTGAAATAATCATCTTTATCATCTTTGATTAAATCAAGGGTCCGGTTAAAACCATCCAATGCTTTTTTGATATTATTTGTATTAAGGTTCAATTGGGCAATATTACCGGTTATAATTGCCAATCCCTTAAGATTTCCTGTTTTCTGCTCAAGGTCCCTGGCTTTAGTTAAATATTCCATACTCTGTTCGTAGTTGTTCATCTCCATATAAACACAGCCAAAATTACTGTAAACTTTGATCACTCCGATATCATCATCATGTTCTAAAAATATTTTTTCAGCTTGTTTGAAATAATCTATAGCCTGATTGAATTTTTTTTGCTTCCAGTTGACAATACCAATATTGTTTAAACAATCAGCAGTGTTGCGGTAATGGTCAGTCTGTTTAAATAGATTCAAAGCTTTGGTGTAGTATTCCAGAGCTAAGTAATATTCATTGAGATGACTGTAAAGAACACCCCAGCACAGGTATATCTCTCCCAGCCCAAAGATATCATTTAAGGCAATCTTAATTGATTCAGCTTGCTTGAAATACACAATGGCTTCAGTGAAATTCCCTTTTTTCTGACAGGCAAGTCCTTT
>LKUE01000402.1 GCA_001412365.1 Desulfuromonas sp. SDB
AGGTTAAAAGGATGAAAGGATTGTTTCATGATCAGGATTATCATCTGGATGAAAATGGGCAAGTCCATTTCATCTGCGCTGATACTCCTTAGATAAAATCTTTGATTTTATCCCTGATCTAAAATCAGCATGAAACAATAGCAGGTTGAAAGTTACCAATAAATAAATATAAAACCACTGTAATATGAATTTATGAAAAATTATTAGATGAATTAGTTACTCTGGAATTTTGATAGATTTATCCATTTGTAAACAGGAGCAGTATCAATATGCGATTTAACAAGCAGCAGCAGCACTTTCTCAATGAGCATCTTAAAGCTGAAAACCTTACTTTCATTTAATTTCTTTTTATCAGTTATTTCACTTCTGATTTCTAATAGAATTGTTTCAAGTATAGCTAGATATTTTATCAAATTAGGATCTGTATGATTAGCTAATGACCAGATTTCAATGGCTACTCTCAGATCAACAACAATAGGCTTAAGCCATTTATCAATGAAGGTCACTTCAGAAATATTCTGGAAATCTATTTGTTTTACAGATTTTTCCAGTACTGCTAAAGCAGATTTACTCTGCTTAATTAATTTATTGTATATAGATTTCTTGTCCTGATTTTCTGATTGTGGGGCTAAATAACCGATAACCGGTTCATCGCCGTCCTTGAAGGTAATTAAATTAATCAGTTTTTCTGTGCTGATTGAGTAAAAAACCATATCTTCAACTTCTGAGTATTTATATTGCCGGTGGCGGCTGAGTCCGCAGTCCGGGTCTAATATAGAAAAACGGTCATCGTGAAATTCAGTAATTACCACGGTTTGGCGGGAATTTGACTCTGGTTTATGGACACTGGTCATAAACAGAACATTATTAGACAGCAATCTTTTTGCTTCATGAAGATATGCTTTCACTGTTTTGTATTTTTTGCTGTTAAGACTTACCCTCCAGGGAAGCAGTACTGTATTGACTGAATAATTATCCTGAACCAGCATTCCTGCGGATAATCCTTCTCCTGTTTTGGATAATTGGATAAGAAATGGAATTGGACTGTTTTGGATTATCGATGCGGTGTCTGTACTTATATTGATTGCCTGCATCAACATGCATATGCAATCCCACCTGCAGGAATTGTTAAACTTCTGCTGTCTCCATAATTTTGATGGATCCATGTTTTTCATTTTATCTTTAAATCTGTTATATATCTATATTTTTGAAGAATTGAGGGGACGGTTACCAAAATCCTTAGATTTTGATCTTGAGATTCCTTCGGGACTCTGACCATGACATTTATTACTATGCATCCAATGACATCATTTAATATTTTTCTTTATAATATTAGCTTTAATCTTCTTAATTCTTGATATTTCCTATCATTAGTGATATTTTTAATACTATATGAGGGTGTATTTTGAGGATAAATTCTCTAAATTTAATTTTTTATGCTGAGAATATTAACAAATACAAATATTATTAAATATTTTGAATTAAGTTCTATAGTAAAGATATAAAGTAAAAATTGTGAAAAATCATTTTTATATAAATTGCTCTAAATGTAAAAAATTTGGATTAGAATTCCGATCAAAACATAATATTACACCTTTGGACTTTATTGAAGGAGATATCAAATCTGATATTTGGATAATCGGATTGAATCCTAAAAATAAAGTGGGATATATAGAGGATAGGAACAAAAAGGATTTTCAGATATTCAATCCTAATAGACATCCATATTTTAAAAGTTTTAAGAAAATGTCTAAAAAATTATATGAAAATTGGGAAAGTAAGAATAACTATATCGCTCATACAGATTTAGTAAAATGTTTTTCAAATTCGTTTCCTCCTAAAATCAAAAATAATAGTGGGAAAAAATCTGAAAGAATAAATAATATAGTTGAAAATTGCTTTGAAATTTTGAAGAAACAGATATATGAAGGAAAACCTAAACTGATTATTTGTAATGGTTCACCAGTAAGTAAAATAATGATTGAGAATTTTCCACCTAAACAAAATAATATTGATGAAGAAGTATTAACATCATACAAAACAGAAATTATAATCAATAATGTAAAACATAATATATGGATTGTTTTATCAGGTTTTATAGGTCGAATAGATGATAGAAATAAACGTCGATTAGGAATAGAAATTGAAGAAATATTAAAAAAAGAAAAGATTTGTATATAAAATATATTCTAAACACAATTCAAAACTTGACTGAATACAAATCTAACAAAGTAATTTTTAGTTGATATATTTAAAATGCTTTATGAAGTTGTTTAAAATTCTTAATGATTTTATATATTTTTGTCTTAAAACAATATAATTAAAACATAATGTCAAGAGGTTTACCAAGAAAAGTAAAAATATCTTTAGAAAAAGCAATTGATAGCTCTTTATTAGCAGTTGAGAATTATAATAAACCAGCTATTAAATTTAAGTCTGGAAGCTATATTGTTCTTATGATAATTGCATGGACAGCTCTTTTTCATTCTATCTTTTTTAAAAGAAAAATTAAACCTTTTTATAGAAAACCAGATAGTAAAAGGTTTATAAGAATAGATGGGGAGTATAAATATTGGGAACTACAGAAATGTCTAGATAAGTATTTTCAATCTGTTACCCAAAATCCAGTTAGAAATAATCTTGAGTTTTTTATAAAATTAAGGAATAAAATAGAACATAAATCATTACCAGAAATTGATTCAAATATTTTTGGAGAGTGTCAATCTTTATTATTTAACTTTGATAATCTTATTGAGAAAGAATTTGGACATAAATATTGTATTAGAGAAGCTTTAACTTTTTCTCTTCAATTATTCCCATCAACAGAATCGTTAACAAATGCAATAAAAATCAATACTGTTGCACAGAACATTTTAAATTTCATAAATAACTATAGATCATCTATTTCTTCAAATGTTATTGAAAGTGGTCAATATTCATTTAAAGCATTTTTAATACAAGTTTCAAATCACCAGAGTAGAGATGCACTACCAGTGCAATTTATTCAATGGGATAAACTTAGCCCAACTTCAACCCTTTAAAAACCTATCACACGTAATATCATAATATAAGATTTATTTTATAGTATACTTAATTTTTTATAATCCAAAAATTCTTTTTCACCTATATCAAAATAACTCAATAATTTCTTATGATTGTTTCTCACATCACAAATGATAAACTCATTTGCATTTTCTATTACAAACTCTCCCATAGTAACCTGGGATAAATTATCTATAAAAGTCTGAAATGAGTTTTCTTTATTTTCATATATCCATTTAACCTGTTTTAATTTTCTTCGGCATTGATTAACTACAGTCTGGGCAAGTATACAAAGATAAACATGAGTTGTAACTCTACGATCTTTCCA
>LKUE01000403.1 GCA_001412365.1 Desulfuromonas sp. SDB
TGGAAAAAAATCTTTCCAGAAAGGGGATATCAAATTTATTTCCCCGGAAAGTAACCAATATTTTAGGCAGCTTGAGAACTTCATAGGCTTTATATAAATTCTTTCCCTGAATGAATAAAAACAGTTTTTGCCTGTAGAATAGTGAAACAACTGTTATGGTGTCAGTTACATCCAAGCCAGTTGTTTCAATATCCAAAAAGCCGATTTCATCATAAAATTCTTTAATCATCCTCCAGTGTTGATTTCGAGGAAACCTCTCAAAAAAGAAATCAACATTCTTCATTTCATAATTATCAATTGAATCACGTATTCCTTGTTGAAGATTGTAAAAATCCTGTTTATTTCCAGTTGATATTTTTTCTGTTATCACATCATTCCAACTAAAAATCCCCTGATTCCAGAAATATCTTTCTTTTTTTAAATCAATTTTTTCAAGATGACAAAAACTATTGAACAGCATTTTATTCTACTATCTTTACTCTAATCATATTAGTCTTGCCGGTTATTCCCAAAGGTAAACCCGCCACAATTACCAAAGTATTACTTATTTCAACTAAATTCTTTTGTTTGCACAACTGTATAACCTTATCAATTAAATCTTCACAGCTTTTTTCTTCCTCCAGATGATAAGCGCTTACACCCCAGACCAGGGCTAATTGCTGGTAAGTGTTTTCAGAGGTAGTGAAGGCAAAAATAGGTAATTTCGGTCTTAATGCAGCAATCATCCTGGCAGTGTATCCAGATTTAGTCATGGCAATAATTGCCTTGGCATTGCTCCTATACGCTGTTTCAACCGCTGCAAATGAAATAACTCTCGTCAGATCAGAAGTAATAATATTATTTTTTCTGACATTAAATAATTCCACATAATTTATATCTTCCTCCGCTTGATCAATAATTCTATTCATAGTTTCTACCACCAAATCCGGATATTTACCTACCGCTGTTTCTCCTGATAACATTACCGCAGAGGTCAATTCATAACAAGCGTTGGCAACATCTGAAACTTCTGCCCGGGTTGGAATGGGATTTTCAATCATCGTCTCTAGCATTTGGGTTGCCACGATAACTGGTTTTCCGGATTGATAGCACTTGCGGATAATCTTTTTTTGCAGTACAGGTACTTCTTCGATATCTAATTCTACCCCTAAATCACCACGGGCGACTATAATACCATCTGAATTTTCAATAATTTCATCTAAATTATCAATTGCCAGTTTATTTTCAATTTTTGAAATAATTTTAATCTCACTTTGCGGATTTCTTTCCTGAATTAATTTTCTCACTTCTTCAATATTTTTTAAATTCCTTACAAAGGAAAGGGCAAGATAATCAACATTATTATCAACAGAGAATATAATATCCTGTTTATCTTTTTCTGAAAGAAAAGGCAGTTTATTATCTTTTTTAGGAACAGTTAAATGAGCTTTAGGCCGGAGATACCCCTCATTGAAAATTTGTAGTTTAACTGAATTATCATTTTTGTCAATTACTGTACATTTAAAGTATCCATCCATTAGCAGAACATTTTCACCAATTTCAATTATTTTATCAATTTCGGGCAGATTTGTAAAAAATTCATATTTTT
>LKUE01000404.1 GCA_001412365.1 Desulfuromonas sp. SDB
GGGGGATGCAGTACGGAAGTACTGCCGGCTATCTGTCAAGATAGCAGTTTACACACTAATTTACACGAAACACAGTCCACCACCCGGAGGGAATAACGAGGTGACCATTGATATGTAAATAGTTAAAAAACTGGACATTCTATTCAGTTAGATTATAATTTAAATATGAAAATTAAATTTACAGAATAAAACTTATCTGGATTTAATCCCCCTAAATTTATTAAGGAGAAAAGTTTATGTTACTGGTTAATGCTGTAAATTTAAGTTTTAAATATCCCGGTCAGATAGAAAATATTTTTGAAAGTATTGATCTTTCAATTTATCAAAATCAGAAAATTGGTTTAATTGGACTCAACGGAAGCGGTAAATCAACATTATTGGATATCTTACGGGGAAATATAAAAGCAGATAAAGGGACTCTTCACTGTTCACCTAAAATCAAAATTAAATATCTTCCCCAGGAAATCAGAGATGAAGATGGAGGCAATGTTGAACAGTATCTCTGGTCGGCAAATCCCAAACTGGCTGATTTGAAGAATAAAATAAATCAGATTCAGGACTGGACAAAACCGGAAAACTTAGAAATGTATTCAGATTTTGAGAACCTGGAAGGATATAAATTTCAAGTGGAAATTGAGAAAATTATAACTAAATTTGATATTTTACCCCAAACCCTTAATAAACCGTTGAAAATACTGAGCGGAGGAGAAAAAACAAAACTGGGATTAGCCCGGATCCTGTTAACTAAACCGGATTTGCTTCTGCTAGATGAACCTACCAACAATTTGGATTTAGAAACATTAACCTGGTTGGAAAAATTTCTAAATAACTGTTCAAATTCTTATGTGGTAGTCAGTCATGACCGGAAATTTTTAAATAACTGTGTTGATCAAATCTGGGAATTAAACCAAAAAAAAATAATGGGATATTCCGGAAATTACAATTTTTATAAACAACAAAAAGAACTTGAATTTCTTCACCAGGTGGATAAACGACAACAGCTTAACCAAAAAATAAAACAGCTTAAAAATGTCTATCAGCAGAAAATACATAAAGTTAAAAGTTATGAAAGTTTTAAGCAGGAACGTTCGGTGTCTAAAACCGGAGCAATTTGCAAGCGGGATGCCGGATCTGGAAGCAGCCGGTTGAAAACAAAAAAAATGGCTCAATCAGCCCAGGCAGTGAAAACAAAATTAGAAAAATTACATGATGAAATTGCCTCAGTGAATCCGGAGAAGAATAAAAAGACAAAGATATCATTTATTCAACCTCATAATAAATCTAAATTTGTACTTAAAGTGGAAAATCTGTCTAAATCTTTTGAGGGTAAAAAAATATTTCAGGATTTAAATTTTGCGGTTAAAACTGGTCTGAATTTCCAAATTACCGGTAAAAACGGATCGGGTAAGAGTACCTTGCTTAAGATTCTTACCGGATATATTTCTGATTTCCAGGGAACTTACCTCTGGAATGCTCAGGTAGATATAGGTTACTACAGTCAAAATCATCATAACCTTGAACTAACCAAGTCTGCACTAGCCGAGGTGACCGGGGGAGTCAGGTCTGCTGAAAATAAAGCCCGGATATTACTGGGATGTTTTAATTTGACCGGGGATAAAGTGTTTAAAACAGTTGAAAAGCTCAGTGTAGGAGAGAGAAGCAAGGTTTTGCTGGCAAAAATTATTTTAAGTCCGGCTAATGTATTAATTCTGGACGAACCGGTAAATCATCTGGAAATAACTGCCCGGGAAGCTCTGGAGAAAGCTTTGATCAACTATTCCGGAACCATTATATTTGTCAGCCATGACCGCTATTTCTCCGAAAAACTGTCTCCTTCAATTTTCTGTTTGGATTAGGGGTTGATTTTAGCTGGTTATTGAAATAAACATTAGGGATTATTCATGCTTGCTGTAGTTGATAAACTACAGCAACCTGCCACTTGGGCAGGTGAATGGCTGTTTTATCAAAACAGTAATCCCTAATCTTTTTTAATCATCCATATATTTTCTTATCCTGTCCCCCTGCGAAAGCAGGGGCATCC
>LKUE01000405.1 GCA_001412365.1 Desulfuromonas sp. SDB
AAGGATTTCCCTGTGCTTTTTTAATTAAAAATTTCCTCATTTCCAAACTGGGTATTTCACCAGTTATCTGAAAAACCATGTTGTCAATATCTTCCTGCTTATTAAAAGGAGTTAACTCAATCTCCAAAACATTAACCCGGCTGTCCAGATTTATCCTCGGTTTACCCCCTTTTTCATCAAAACGAGAAGTGCAGATCACTGTAAATTGATAATCAGGAACATTTCTAGTGAGAAAAGCCAACCACTCCAGAGTCAACTCATCAATACATTGAAGATCGTCAACAAAGATTATAGTGGGATTTTTTGAAGATATCTCCTTAATCAACTCTTTAAGAGCAAAAATTTGACCTTCTTTCCGTCTCCGGTCATCATGGTTTTGATATTGCTCATCCTCCCAGTAAATTCCTAGTATTGAAGAAATAAAATTAATTCTTTTTTCCAATTTAATATTGTCAAATTCTCGTAACTTGCTAATTATAGTCTCTTTGGAAGGATCTTTCCCTTCAGGTGAAAAAAAATCCCTCATCCAGTCAACTATCGGATTCCAGGGGGCTTTGGTGGCTTCTTCACAGGGGAGGTATAAAATGGAGGTATCCTGACTCTCTCTTTCTAATTCATTTAGCAATTCCCAAACCAATCTGCTTTTTCCCAATCCTGCTTCACCGTAGATATAGCAAACTCCTGCATTTTCACCTTTGAAAATTGGTTTAACAAAATTACGAAGTTGGTTATATTCTATCTCTCTTCCCACCATAGGGTACTTGAATTCAACCGCTCTGGTTAATTTTAAACCACTTAAGGAATAAAGTTTTTCAGGATCCTTCTTTCCCTTCAGTCGTATTTCTCCTATCTCATAAAAATCACCTATTTTATCTGCTCTGTTCTTCACCCTGGAGGAAAGAATGATATTTCGATTATTGATTTCTTCTTTGTTTGCTGATGATTCCCTGACTAAAGACATCAATCGGGCAGAAGTATTCACCACATCACCTAAACAAGTCCACTCCGCTCTTAATATTCCCCCCACTCTGCCTGCATAACAAAGTCCGCTGTCAATACCTATGGAAATAGAATTGTTTTTCTTGAACACCCGGTAAGCAAAACGCACCGCCAATTCTTCAGGTCTTTCTTTTGCTTCGGGAGCTCCAAAAAAAACCAATAAAATTAGACCTTTGTCCCCATAATCTACTTTGTTAAAAGTACCCCCAAGTTTTTCAACTTCCTGAACAATCATTTTAACAACTTGCTCTACGCTGTCTCTATCTTGTTTGGAAATCTTGATAAAGATGGAGGCAATATGTCTGAGTTCGCCAACCACTTCTGTCTCCAGAACTCTACTCGGAATGAACTTCTTAAGAATGGTTGGATCTAAATCAATTTGCTCAAAACACCCCGGTTCAACCACTTTATATTCCGGGGACATAGAAGCGATTTCATTAATTTCTGCTCTATCCAGCTGTTCCAGTGCATGGTCAATTCCCGGACCGGAGAAAAAATAAGTGAACATATCTTTTAAAATATTAATAATATTCCAATTTATCAATCCTCTGCCAATTCCACATCTGCAGGAAAAATTTAGAATTCCAAAGGGAGTGTGTTTTTCTTTATTCGCTATGAAAAATTTTATTATTTTATTTGCACAGGAGTAAGCCCGGGAACCATCATCTTGGGGAAAGAAAGCGGTAAAAGCATCTCCGGCAAAAGATGAAACAGATCCGCCATAGCTGTTGATGACGGATATGGGAGTTTCGAAAATATCCACCAATTGCCTGGACATCTCTTCTGCTCCCTTTTCACCTTTCTCAAATAACAACTCAGTCATAGGAGTGAAGCCACTAATATCAGTTATCAGCACTGAACATTCTATGCTGCCAG
>LKUE01000406.1 GCA_001412365.1 Desulfuromonas sp. SDB
TCCTGGTGGTTTGAGATAAAGCCGTCCAACGTATTCACCGTAAACGGACAGACCGGCTGGCAGTGTGAAGCGGGAATAGGAAACGGACAGGAGCTGTATTTCCGTTCAGTAGTACTGGGAGTGCCTAACTGGACCAGTGCCACCACTCAGTGGGGACAGGCATTGGAGCCCGGAATTATCATGTATGGAACTACCGGGGGCGGATATATAACCACTACCTGGGATTTTGAAACCGGTGACCAGGGATGGACCAACACATCCTCGGCTTCATTCCCCGACGCCTTTGCGGTTACCGATTCCGCTTATTCTGCAAGTTCCTATCAGGCAGGACATCCTGAGGGTGAAGACAGCTGTATGTGTATTGCCCCTTATAACGGTACCGGAGTTGCCGAGGATACCGCAATAAGTCCGGTATTCTACGGATTCGACGACACTTACCTTTATTGGGTTGGTCAGTATGAGAACTATGCAAGTTATGACAGTGTGGAAGTGCTGTTGCGGGAAGCCACCGGTGGTAGCTGGGGCGCCTGGACCCAGGTGAAACTATACACCTCAGATATTCATGAGTATGAGGATTCACTTGATGTCACCGGATATACCGGGGACAGTTTCCAGATCGCCTTTTTCTATTCTGACGGCGGATATAACAATCCCTGGATATTCTCCTTCGACAATGTAGGTCCGGTATTAGTTGCTCCACCCTCCAATCACGATGTGGGAGCAGTATCTGTACTGAATCCCGGTGACATGGTTGCCCCCGGAACCGAGGATGTAATCGGAGTAGTACGCAATTATGGTGGATTTGACGAGACTTTCGATGTTCACTGCGTAGTCACCGATCCCACCGATGCGGTGGTATTGGACACCACAATCAACACCTCCGTACTGATGGGCGAATACGACACTTTGAATTTCGGTCAGGTAAACATGATGGATGGATATACTTATGATATCATGATTGCCACCTTGTTAGCAGGTGATGAAAACCCTGCCAACGACACCATCACCGGTCAGTCTTTCTGTACCGCCACTTACTGGTATTCACTGCCCAATATGCTCAGAACTGCCAGTGGACCTGGAGTGGGATTCGACTGTTGGGAAGGCAACACCTATATCCATGTATTTGGAGGTAATCCTTCCCCCAATACTGAACATGAAATTTACGATTGGGCAGCGGGAACCTGGTCTACCGCAGCATCATTGATCCCCGCTGATTTCGGATACGGTGCTACTGCTTCTTACAATCATAAAATCTATCTGTTTGGCGGATGGCAGGGATTGAATACAGTCTGGGTATATGACTGTATTGGAGATTCATTCTACGCCGGCGGAAACCTGGTGACCGGATGTAATGACGGAGCTGCTTGTGTAGATTACGACCGCGGATTGATTTACATCATCGGCGGTGGTAACGGATGGACTGAATTAGATTGTGTCCAGGTATATGATCCGGCGGGAGACACCTGTTTTGCCGCTACATCATTGCCTACCACCTGGATGTCTGCAGCAGCAGGATATATCGGAAATGATACCCTTCTATTTGCATTTGGACGTACGGGTACAACCTATACTAATTCCTACATGTTCGGAATAATTGATCCGGCTAATCCCGCAAATATAACCTGGGGATCAACTCAGACTACAGCTTACATCACAGTATATAGACCCGGATTTGCCAATATGGCGGACCGTCTGTGGGTCTTCGGCGGAGGAAGCGGATCCTATGAAAAACAGACAGTTATGTATCAGTCCAACGTAGGATGGGCACAACTGCCCGATAAGATCACTGCCGGACAGAATGTCGGCGGATGTGCAGCACCGGTGGACACTGCAGTCTACGATGCGGTATATGCCCATGTTACTCCGGTAGCTTGTGGAGGATACAGTCCTTATCTGGATGTTTTTGAAGCATTGAACACCGGAATTATCATTCTGGGTGCCGAAGAAGATCCTATTTTGGAAAGTCCTGAAGTATTCACCTTTAGACTACTTACTCCTAATCCCGTAGCTGGAAATGTTCAGATTCAGTTTGCCCTGCCCACTGACGGCAGAGTTAGCTTCAAGATTTACGATATTTCCGGAAGAACGGTGAACACCAGCACTTTCAGCAATATGAGTGCAGGAGTACACACTTTAGTATGGAACCGCACCAATAGTTCCGGACAGCAGGTTGCCGCAGGCAGTTACTTCTTCCGTCTGGAAGCAGGCGAAAATACTGCCACCGGAAAACTGATTGTCACTGAATAGTACATTTTGTAGTACTATTACTTTGAAATAAAAGTTACAGGCTGGAGTGTTCAGACTCCAGTCTGTTTCTTTAATAAGTGATTAAATGAAATAATCTTATTGTTTAAATTTTAATCTTAATTACTTGATTAGTCATATACCTTGACATCTGTAATCGAATCAATTTATAATTTTATAAAATATTGGTGAATGTTAAGAATAAAAATTATGGGACATTTAATAAGATATGAGGTAATTACCCCAAATTCACAGGAAAGAAATTTAATCAATTTTTCTTTTTTTATTTTTTCGATTTCAATATTTCCCCGCTATTTTGGTAATAATGTAAGAAAATATCTTTGATTTTATATAAATATACGAAGGTTGATAAATCATTTTTAAAAATTAAATGATTTATAACAATTAATATTAAATTAAGGATGTAATAAATTTTTACAGTAGTTGCTTATTTAACCAAGGAGGTAAAAATGAAGAAAATTTTAACAGTGCTTGCTTTAGTGGCATTAATTGCGACTACACTGCTAGCAACTGGAAATTCTCGGGCTAATCCTGAACAGACTACAATTGCTGGAGAAGTTAACAATCTGGGAATAATCAGGAATGTACACCCTGTTTCCAACAATCAACCGGTAAATATAGAAGATATGATTTCTTCCAGTCAACCGATAGATCCTGTGGGAAGAGCAGCGGTCCTGTTTGTGGAAGATCCCGGACAAAGTGGATTCGGACCAGCAGTAAAGCCCGATCCTCAGTGGATTATGTGGCTGGATTCAACACTGGGAGCCGGTAATTACGACTGGTGGGGTCCCATTGTGGACACCGGGGACGGTCCTCCCGTTGATACTATGCTGCTATACGATTTGGTTATATGGGATTGTTATGATGTATGGTGGACCAATGTAGCTCCCACTCCCACTGCGATGACCAATATTGGCAGTTATATTTCTCAGGGTGGAAAATTCTGGTTGATCGGTCATGATGTACTCTATGCTGGGGGTACTGCGGCATATACTTTAACCCAGACCTATTTTGGTTTAAGCTCAGCCGTGGAGGATTATGGTTCTGATATTTACAATGTTACCTTGACCGGAGCAGCTGAACTTTCCGGCTTTGCCTGGAATGATTCCTGTGATTTTCAGGCTAACGGTCATTGGCCGGATGATCTGACTCCGGCAGCAGGAGCTCATATCATTGTCAATGATGGTTCCTATGCTCCAGGAATTATACTGGATGACTTTACTACATCTTTTTGGGCAATTGATCCGGGCAGAGTTAATACACCTGTACCGGATTGGATAGCTGCCTTAGATTCTATGTTCTGCTTATTTGGTGTCATGGGTGGAACGCCCGATACCTCTTACTGGTATTCCCTGCCCAATATGCCCAGAACTGCTAGCGGACCGGGAGTAGGTTATTGTTGCCAGGAAACAAATACCTATGTTCATGTATTTGGTGGTAATCCTGCCCCCAATACTGATCACAACGTTTACGATTGGGATGCCGGAACCTGGAGTGCGGGGCCATCTGTACCCGGAGATTTCCGTTACGGAGCTATTGCTTCTTATGGCCATAAGATTTATCTTTTCGGAGGATGGCAGGCATTGACTTCAGTGTGGGTATATGACTGCATCGGAGATTCGTTCTACGCTGGCGGAAACCTGGTGACCGGATGTAACGACGGAGCGGCTTGCGTGGATTACGACCGGGGATTGATTTACATCATCGGCGGTGGTAACGGATGGACTGAATTAAATTGTGTCCAGGTATATGATCCGGCCGGAGACAGCTGTTTTGCCGCAACCACTTTACCTACCACCTGGATGTCCGCAGCAGTAGGATATATCGGAAATGATACCCTTCTAGTTGCGTTTGGACGTTCAGGCACTACTTACACTAATAATTATATGTTCGGAATCATTGATCCGGCTAATCCCGCCAATATAACCTGGGGTTCTACTGCCAGTACTGGTTATATCGGAGTCTATCGTCCCGGATTTGCCAACATGGCCAACTGCCTGTGGGTCTTTGGCGGAGGAAGCGGATCCTATGAGGTTCAAACGGTAATGTATGAAACTAATGTCGGTTGGTCGCAATTACCGGACAAGATTACTCCAGGCCAAAACATCGGCGGATGTGCAGTTACGGTAAATGATTCCATTTATGACTACGATGCAAGAGTTATTCCGGTAGCCGCAGGCGGATACAGCCCCTATTATGATGTATTTGAAGCGCTTCATACCGGAATTATCATCATGCTAGGAATTCAGGAAGAACCAGTGATAGAAAATCCTGATGTATTTACCTATCAGCTGCTTACTCCTAATCCGGTATCCGGAAATGTTCAGATTCAATTTGCCCTGCCTACTGATAGCAGAGTGAGTTTCAATGTTTACGACATTTCCGGAAGAACAGTGAACACCAGCACCTTCAGCAATATGAGTGCAGGAGTGCACACTTTGGTTTGGGATCGCACTGACCGGTCAGGACATCAGGTTTCTGCAGGCAACTACTTCTTCCGCTTGGAAGCAGGCGAGAATACTGCCACCGGTAAACTGATTGTCACTGAATAAGCCTACTTGTGTAGGGCCTGATTAAGATATCGGGTGCTTTGCAATAAGATGAAAGGGCTGGGGTTTTAAAATCCCAGCCCTTTTTTCATTGTTATTTATTTTAGTAGTATATTTAAGCTAGTTGAATAGCTTTAAAGACAAATTCAATTATAAACATAATTAAAAATATTTAAATATCTTTAATAATCAGTTATAATAAAATAAATCAAAGGAGGTGTTATGAAAATTAAAATTTTCGTCTTCACCATTTTACTATTAGGAGTAAGCATCATCGCATTTTCTGCTCCCCGGGTAATTGCCGATGAAGCATTGTCCAGGCCGACTGAACCGGCATATAATTTCAACCGGGCAGGAGTAATATTTGTGGAAGATCCCGCCGGAGGATACGGACCGTTAATTAAACCTGATCCAAAATGGATTGAAGTGCTGGACAGTGTTTTAGGAGTTGGAAATTACAGTTGGTTTGGGCCTACCGGATCCCAGCCGGAAGATGGTCCCTCTTTAGACACCATGCTGAATTACGATCTGGTAATTTGGAATACTTATGATCATTGGAATACTATTGTACTTACTGATAATGACACTGCCAATATTGCCGACTATCTTGACCAGGGAGGTAAGGTATGGCTGATCGGACAGGATCTTTTATACAGCGGAGTTCCTCTTGCTTGGGTTTCTGCAAATTTCCTATTGCAGTCTGCTTATGAAGACTATATCCCTGCAGGGATAGTCACTATGAATTTAGCAGGAATCAATGAATTTTCCGGGATAGCTTATTCCACTACTTCCGATTTCGACTTGAATGATTTTTATCCTGATGGACTTACTCCCGGTACCGGAGCGCATGGAGTTGTTGAAGATGCGGACAGTTCTTATATTGTAGGCATTGTTACTGATGATTCCACAGCTTCTTTTTGGACTGTAGATGGACGTACTACTGTTCCCTATGCCCAGTGGCAGGCTATGGTAGAAGAAATGTTAAACATATTTGGGGTGATGGCAGCAGTAGAGGAAAATCCGGGAGTTATGCCCAGTCAGTTTTCCATTACTGAACTTAATAACATTTCTTCTAATCCTCTGATTTTACTTGCTTTGCCGGTAAATACCGAAGTTACCATTGAATTATACGATCTTTCCGGAAGATTGCAGAGTACCCTATTTAAAGGTCAGTTTGCCGGTCAGAGAGTATTTGATTTAGATATCAATTCATCGGGAACCTACATCTACAAAGTCATTGCTAATGGTTCCACCTATTCGGGAAGAATAGTAGTAGTGAAGTAAGTTAATATAAAACCGCCCTTTTGGGCGGTTTTTATATCTTTTTGGAAATTTTATTAAACTGCTCTACTACTTGATCCTGGTCACTTTCTTTAAGTTCAGGATAAAGGGGAAGGGTTATCAATTGCTTCCATACCTTTTCAGTATGGGGAAGTCTTATTTTACCGTATCTACTACGGTAATAGGGATGAAGATGGAGGGGTAAGTAGTGAACTGATGCCCCGATACCGTTTTCTCTTAATTTTGTTATTATCTTATCCCTTAGTTCAGCAGGCACTCTGATTACAAAAATATGCCAGCTGTGACCGGGATGATCGCAAGGTAACTTGATTAAATTACTATCCTGGAGGGCATGAAGATACCGTTGAGCTAATTTTTTTCTTTTTTTTAAAACATTATCAGCTTTTTTAAGCTGTACTCTGCCCAATGCAGCTTGAAATTCGGTTATTTTGCAATTAGTTCCCGGTTGGATAACCTGGGGATGAATACTGGTTTTATTTAAGCCCTGGTGTCGGTAAATCTGGTGGTATTTATACAATTGTTCATCATTGGTGCAAATTGCCCCGCCCTCACCGGTGGTTATTAGTTTTGCGGGGTGAAAACTGAAACAGGTAATCCGGGAATATTTTTGGCTGCCAACCTTAATAGCAGGATTAAATTCACTGCCCAGAGCATGAGCTGCATCCTCAATTACATCAATATTCCATCTTCGGCAAATTTTTGATATCTCTTCCAGGGGAGATGGATATCCGGCAAAATGTACAGGTGTACATAGCATTAATTTATGTTTTCTATCTTTATGAGTGGGCAGTGTACTTTCTGAATAATGATAGTATTCATGTAAAGTTTGTTGTAAACTGTCCGCATCCATATCCAGGGTTTCCGGATTGATATCGGTGAAACAAACTTCCCCCCCTAAATTTAAAGCTGAATTAGCAGTGGCGGCAAAGGTAAGACTGGTAGTGATGATATCGGTCTTTGAACTTACCCCTAAACTGGCATAAGCGGTTTGCAAAGCCATGGAACCCGATGATACAGCGGTAGTAAATTTACTGTGGACAAAATTTGAAAATTCTTTTTCAAATTCAGCTAACTGATCTCCCTGAGTTAATAAACCGGAATCAAGAACTTGCTTAATCGCTTCCAGCTCATTTCCGGTTAGACTATGACGGCTATAAGGAATAAACATAATTTCTGATATCACAGTTTATACATTTAATCAACCTATCAATTTTCTCTGACCGCTTGCTTAATATGTTTATAGGTGATAAAAAATATATGGTCTTAAATCACTAATCAAAGGTAATTATGATTTCAGTTTGCTCACAATGCGGTGGAAAATTAAATATCCAGGTTTCACCTCAGGTGGTTCAATGTCCCTATTGCGGAAGTTCTGTAGAGGTGAAATCTCTGGATACAGAAGTATACGCGGTCAAACCGGTTATTGAAAAAAATGTGGCTTGGAATATTGTCCGCACCCATTTAGGCAGTATATCCTCACTTCAAGGTTTTCTGGTCCCCTTTACCAAGGGTAAGTATTTTTTGCCCTCCACCGATCAAGTTCCTGCCGGGTTAAAAATCATTGACGGGGAGAGATACTACAGCCGGGAAATCTCAGGATTTAAGACTATTCAAGCTTCCCATTGCAGCGCTTATGCTCCATATTGGTTTGCTCAAGGTGAATATGCAGATATTTGGCTGTCAGCAGTGGATGGGGAGATTTTTTTAATTAAAAAGGAAAATTT
>LKUE01000407.1 GCA_001412365.1 Desulfuromonas sp. SDB
AAATGTCACAAAGTATTGCACCGTCCCCAATTCTTTCCGTCACAATTCTTCTCAAGCTATAGATAATTTTTTTCTCAAATTTGAATACTTAGACCAATTATTTGTCCGTTTTGCTAAACATCCAGCGACAATTCCTGGTTTTACTCCAATTTCTTTAGCAAATTTCTTGATACTAGATTCAGAAATTTTCGTTTTTGTCTTAAATTTCAACCACTCTTTTTTAGGAATTAAAGTATTTTCAGCAAAAATATTTGCTTCTTTTACCAATTTAAGATAATTTTCATCAGTATAATCTGTTTCCCAAAAAGAAATGTAACTTAATTTTTTTCCGTGATTTAAGACATGATAAATTTCATGGAATAGAGTAAACCATAAAATATCTTCATACCTGTTTCTCGGAGTTAGCTGAATTAATGCTTTTTGGGGATTCAACCACCTGGTTACTCCATTTACAAATGTATTTTTTAAATAAGGAACAAAAACAATTGAAACTCCACACTCTGCTAATATTTGTTTTAATTTCTTAATATATACATCTTCATCTAGTAGATTCATTTTTCTAATTTCACTTATGCTTCTCTTGAGTTTATTTTTGTTAAAAGTTTTAGTTTCAATTTTAGATGCCATAATTTCACCACATCTTAACCAGGCACTTAAATTTTCCTTATTTATTTGTTTATTTAGAGTTTTTCTATAAGCAACTCGATAGTTATCCGGTAATAATTTATAAGAAGCAATTCCTAAAAAATTCAATAAATTTTTAGCCTTTTCCTCAATCTTTTCAGCATCTTTTAAAAACTTGTGTTTTACCAGTTCACTATAACAAGTAAATTTTTTAAAACAATCAATCTCATTTTTAATTTTTTTTTCTAATGAAATACGAGCATTGGTTTCTTCATAATTTTTCTGCAGATTATTCCAAAATCCCTCTGAAATATTAAAAACCAATGACAATTTTATTGCTGTCTCAGGAGTTATTGGATCTTTTCCTGCCAGAATATTGCTGATGGTAACATAATGTAAACCAGTTCGGTTTGAAAGTTGTTTCTGAGTCATATTTTCAGACTTCAATATATCCCTTAGGGTTTCTCCTGGATGTATTGCAAATGGTGATTTATAACCCATAAAACCTCCTAATGATAATCAATAATTTCAATAACCGTAATTTCAGTTATTGAATTCATATCTTCTTTCATTCCATTATCAGCAGTAAATCTAATCCGATAAGGATTAATTACTTTAATTGCATAACTGTTCTTATATTTTCCTGATAAACAATGGAGACCTGCTGCTTTTATATTTTGAATATCATTCAACGTCATTGCTGCTTCTAATTCATTGATCCTTTGAGTAATCTTAATCGCTTGTTTATATCCATATTTATTAACCAATTTCTTTTCATCCTCAAGAATTTTCTGCATTTTCCTTGAACGATAACTAATTTTCATTTAACTTTTTATAACATAATTATCATAATATATCAAATAAAGTTTAGTCAATATGACTAAATATAATATACAATTTGAAATTCGAGAATTGAAATAAAAATTTTGGGTAATATAATAAAAAACTAAAGCGAACTTTTTAGATGAATAAAATAAGGAATCACAAATATTATTAAATTTAAAAAAATTTCACAGGAAATCTTAACTAAATTCATTACTTTTATTCAAATACTCAGAGTTTTGAAAAAACTCAAAACCCAAATTTCATATTTGGGTAAACCCCAATTTTTTTTACAATTTCGATAAAATATACTGATTAATAGAAATGCCTTGCTCAGCAGATTGAATAGCCAGCTGCTTATGAATTTCAGGACTTACTCTTAAGGTTAATTTTCCCTTATATTTTTTCAATCCCAGGGGTTGGGGAATATCTTCTCCTTCTTCCATCATCCATTTAATTGATTCTCTTACTATTTCTTTAATTTCTTTTAGTGCTTGCTCTAAACTATCTCCATGGGCTGACAAAGATGGAAATTCTAAACATCTAGCGATATGGACTTTATCATCATCCGACCATTCAATTCTGTAAGTATAATAATCTTCATTCATATTATTATGATAGCATATATGCCATCATAAATAAAATTGTATTTTCCTGAAAAGAAATCTAAATCAACTTATTCTTAATAATAATATTAGACACTTCAGAATTTCATAGGAATTCCAAACTCAAATTAAAGAGTTGAAAATTATACCAGAGTTTCAAAGAAATTCATGCTTTTAAGTGAAAATCTCTTTAAAAGTCAATCCTAAATTTATTATTTTTCCTATTGACAAATCATATATTGTGGTATATATTTTACCACAACAAAGGAGGTTGAATGTTTGGAGAATTTGTAAAGAAAATGAGATTAGAGAAGGATTTAAGTTTAAGAGAATTTTGCCGAAGAATAGATGAAGATCCTAGCAATTGGAGTAAAATTGAACGAGGAATTCTAAATCCTCCTAAAGAAGAAACCTTAGCTAAAATTGCAGAAGTATTAGACATTAAAAAAGATTCAGAACAATGGAAAAAATTAATTGATTTATCTCAAATATCCTCTGCTACCATACCAAGCTATATAATGGAAAACAAAGAAGTATTAAATTATCTGCCAGCATTCTTTAGGACTGTTGAAAGTGTTAAACCAACTAAAGAAGAAATAGAATCCTTGATAGAAAGTTTAAAAAAAACAAGAGAATAAAATGCTATTAATCTTCTCAAAAATCAATGGCTAGAATTAAGTAAGAACATAGACCTGTAATATTTCTCTTAATTAACCACATCAAGTTCTTTTATAATTTAGATCAATTCCAAGTTTATACTGTATTTATACTCAAAAATGCCACTGCAAGAGTATCAAAGAATACTCAATACTCAAATACTTTGATTTGAGTCAACGTCTAACCCCAATTCTTTTATTTTATCTTATATCGGTAGATCAATCCATCAGTGTAACTTTCAGAAGCATATAAATATTGACCATATACTTCAATATCCATAATCGGACTTCGGTAGAAACGTCTGACTTGTTCACCGGTGCTGGGAACCGCTAATTTCAGTACATTAACTAATTCACTCCTATCATTAAAAACATCCACCCAGCAGTTTGAGTCACCAAAATTTTCTCCCCATAAGACATAAAGATTGTCATTTTCATCAATACAGATATCCTCTATTATTCGATTGTTGGAAATGGTAAATAAAAATCCCAGT
>LKUE01000408.1 GCA_001412365.1 Desulfuromonas sp. SDB
TTTAAAAAAATCTCCCAGATATTTATATAAAATCAATAAGCTTGTCAATCCGCCCAGGATATAAGATACAGATATGGACAGATAGATACCTTTAACTTGTAGAAAATGGGATCCCAACACAGCCAAAGGAACACAAACCAGGAACATCTGAATCAGGGAAATCAACGCAGATTGGAATGGTTTTTTTATAACATTCATAACCATGGTAGCCAGTATGAAAATTCCTTCCAATCCATAGCTAAAAGAAATAATCCTGAAATATAGAACAATATTAGCCACAACTTTAGGATCATCATTGAAAATTGAAGCAATTTTAGGTATAGCTATAAACAACAACAGACAATTTAACAATCCTGCTAAAACTGCATAAATATTTGATTTTTTAATAGCCTGGTAAACTCTTTTAACCTTCCCCGCACCAATATTTTGACCAACTACCGGGGCAAGAACATTGGCCAGTGAAACCAAGCTAACCAGTGCAAAAAACTCAATACGGGTAGCCACTCCGTAGGCTGCAACCGCCTGATGACCGTAAGTTGATATAATTCTGGTCAGTACCCCGGAGGAAAGGGGGATGATAATTCTGGTCCCGGAGGCAGGTATACCGATATAGAGAATTTCCTTCCAGCTTTTGTACAAGTTTCCCCATTCCGGTAATTTAAAATTTACCAGTTGTTTAATTTTAATTAAAAACAACAGGGATAAACTCATGCTGCAGAATCTGGCTATAACTGTAGCCAAAGCAGCTCCCTGCAGTTTCATTTCCGGAAACATTCCCCAACCAAAGATCAACAGAGGATCCAAGGCAATATTTACAAAAACTGAGGTCAGCATTATCAGAGCTGGTGTTTTAGTATCTCCCACTCCTCTTAACGCGCTGTTTCCCACCATGGGTATAACTACAAAGATCATTCCCGGAAACCAAATCATCATGTATTCTTTAATATAAGTCATTTCATGGGGAGTGGCTCCCAGCAAGGAAAATAAAAAGTCTATGGAAAATATTCCAGCGATGGAAAGAATGATAACCAAAAGAATTGAAAATATTAAACCGTTGGTAACCAGTTCCCTGACCTTATCCATATTTTTAGAGCCGGCAGCCAGTGAAACTACTGAGGAAACTCCTATGCCCAAACCCAAAGCTATACTGTTAATAGTGAATACTACGGGAAAAGTAAAGCTCAGCGCAGCTAATTCCCTGGTGCCTAAACGTCCCACAAAAAAGGTGTCAGTCAGATTAAAAGCTACAATACCCATAGTGCCTAAAACCATGGGGATGGTCATGGTCAGTAAAGTTATGCCTATGGGGGCAGCAGTTACTTTTTGGTGATTTTCAATCATAATTTGTAAATAAGAAGTATGACATAGTTTTTGTTGAAATGCAGTTGGCAATATAAATAATTTATTAATAAACCAGGTTGAAAAATTTATTGATGACTAAAAGAGATTCGTTTAAAATTAAAAATAGTTTTACCGAGACAAAACTATGAATAAACAACCTATTATAAACCAAAAAATCATATTTTTAGGGATAATCTGGGGTATTTCTGAAGCGACCCTTGGTTATCTAATACATTTAATTCCCGGTATAAACTTTTTGTCCGGTATGATTATGTTCCCGATTGGTTTCTATATGATGGTTTGTGGTCTAAAAGAAACCAACCGGATTTCATCAATAATAGTTGTTTCAGGTATAGCTGCCGGTATTAAATTATTTGATTTTATATTTCCCCTTGCCCTGCCCTTGAGGATTATTAATCCTTCTGTGGCTATTCTGCTGGAGTCAACAGCAGTAGTAGTTGCAATGAAATTAATAGATGTGAAAAATCACAGTTTTAACCTAAGCTACGCTTATCTAATCAGCTTTTCCTGGAGGATTTTATTTTTAATTTTTCCCTCCCTGCCTCTTGTTTTTATATCTCAGGGGATACTGCTAAAACCAACTCCTACAATATTGAATTTTTTTGTAATTGAACCTATTATAGAAGGATTTTTCATCTACTTAGTTTATAAATTTGTCAAATCACATCAGTTTAAAATTAGTTTTAAACTAAATCCAAGATTCAGCATTTCAGTTATGTTGTTAGCATTTTATCTTTCAGCTAAAATTGTTCTATCCAATTTCCTCCCTCAATGATCACCGTAATCACCGGTCCCATAAATTCCGGAAAAACATTGAAACTACTTGAACTGTATCATCAATCTAAAAATGGAGATGGTTTTACCTGTGAAAAATTATTCCAGGAGGGAAAATTTAAAGGTTATTACCTTCGCAGATTGAGTACAAACCAAATTGAAAATTTCATTTCTCTAAAACAACACCAGCCTAATATCAGATCAAATTTAGCAATTGGCAAATTCATATTTAATCCTGAAGTTTTAAAATCAGCAGAATGTACCTATGAAATTTTAATCAGCAAAAAAATAGAGCCTTTGTATCTTGATGAAATTGGACCGCTGGAGCTTAACCACAAAGGTTTTCATGATATCTTCAAAGAAATTTTGGCAAGTAATCTGGATATTTTCTTTACTTGCCGGATTTCACTTGTTGACGAAATTATCAGTAAATTTAATATAAAAAATTATAGTTGGGACTACTGTCATTTTAATGGATCCATATCTAA
>LKUE01000409.1 GCA_001412365.1 Desulfuromonas sp. SDB
AAAGGAAAATTTATTAGAAAAGGTAGAACACGGTATGTTATTTTTTTATTTATTTTAGGAGCTATCTTTTCAATTAGTGCTTATATGATATCTAGCCATTGTTTATGGAGTTTGATATGGTTTTTCCCTTTCTTAATTTATACAATTTATGATGTTTCAGGAAGTCACCGAAAAAAGTGCCCTGAATGTAAATATGAACCTTTAGTACTTCTTAATAGTAAATTAGGAAAGAAAATTCAATATAGCTTTGAAGTAGCTCAAAAAAAATTAGAAGAAATAAATGATACAAAAGAATGCCCTTATTGTGCTGAAACTATAAAAGCAAAAGCAAAAGTTTGTCGTTTTTGCGGAGCTGATCTGACAGATGATAAGACATCTGAAGATATAGAAGACGAAAACAAAGAAGAATAATAAATAAAAAGAAATGGGGACGGTGCACGACTTTGTGACATTTTTTATTATGATGTTAGTATAATTAATTTATTTGGAGGAGAGAGATGATTCTTTTTAAGGATTCTAAAAAGTTTTCAGAATATCAATATGATATTGAGGATGATTTTGAAAGAGATGTTGTAAAAAGAAGAAAATTAGGGACGGTGCAATACTTTGTGACATTTTTGAGTATAGCATTAGTAAAGATTGGCGTGTTTATCTTGAGGAGAGAACTTGTCTAAACTATCATATTTAAGTCTCCTGCTAATAATACTTTTTACTTTTTCCTGTTCGGAAAATGAAAATATTAACGACCCTGAGGAATCAAAATTGTTTTGGGATTGTGAAAGTATAGTTGCATTAGAACCCTTTAAATTTAATTCTCTAGATTCTTCGGGTGATCCCATAACTTTTGAACCGATGTATATTAAGTATGATTCATTTAGAGATAGATTAATTGTTCTGGATGGATCAAAATACAAATTCCTAATTATTTCCCCGGAAGGGGAATTACTTCAGGAAATAGGACGACAGGGAGAAGCAGTAAGTGAGTTTTCTTCCCCTGGCCACTTTGATTATGATGAAGATGGAAATATTTACATTGTAGATAATAATAAAGTTGAGGTTTATGATTCACTTGGTAATGAGTGGATGTCATTTGTTCCTGATCACTTACCCTGGAGAATTTTAGTAGAAGATAACAATTCTATTTATATTTTAACCAATACTCCTTTTGCAGAGAAAATATTAGCTAAATATAATTTAAATGGCGATTTATTGTACGAATACATAGATAAAATTGAAGTTGACTGTTCAGATCCGTATGAAAAAAGAATGCTTGAAATGATAATTAATGAGACTGAGTTTGTCAGAGACAGTAAGGGAAATATTTATGTAGGATTTATCGGTGAATATCGAATTGTTAAATTAGATTCTGATGGTAATATTTACAACAATTATATTTTAAGGGAATTACCCTTTAACCTGATAGAGTATCACTTGCCAAAGGACACGACAGATAGAGTAAACAATTGGAAATGACAAGCGGTAATCCCAGTAACATGGTAAA
>LKUE01000410.1 GCA_001412365.1 Desulfuromonas sp. SDB
TTTTTAGATTAAAGAAAAAATTTTTCATTTTTAAAAGTCCGTTTTTAGCTTTTCTAACAAAATTATGCGAATTTATATAAGATCGTTTTAATGAACTAGATTGATATGATGGTAGCCATACTGAATAAATAGCCCCACCTTTACCTGCTTTACAGCATAATTTAACATCAGCACCTATTTCATCAGCAAAATTTTTCAATATATTTGTATCTAGATAACTTATATGTTCATGAACAAACATTGAAATATCTCCATAATATAGATGTTCTGTACAATCAGGTACTGAGAATATTATTGAACCTCCGGAATTTAATAATTTTAATTGATCACTCATAAATGATTTTGCATTAAATACATGTTCCAATACAGCATAATGAATAATTAAATCAAATTTATGAGTAAATAAAGATTTATCAAAATTATTTGTAATTACTTCAACATTTGCTTGGTCAGCATATGGATGTTGTGCATTGCTGGGATCTATACCAATCACATCAGCACCTAATTCAGAAAGAACTTTTAACAAATAACCTTTTCCACAGCCAATTTCCAAAATTTTTAAACCTTTTAATGATTTTGTATCCAAAGATTTTAAAATAAAACCTAAGAAATCATTTAAATACCATTGTCCTAATTTACTTTCTCCCATAGATGTACATATTTGAGATCCAATGTTATAAGTTTTTTCTAATTCAGATATAATCTTTTCATTAATTAATTGAATTATCATACTAGTATTAATATCAATTCCAATTTGAAAATCAAGTGTATCAGGAACATTCTCATTATGAGGACAGTCACTCATGCCGACATGAAAAGGTAGTTTACCAATATCCCAAATTAGCTGTTTATTCTTCTGTTTCATATAAATTGTATTACCTTTAAGAATTTTATAAACATAACAATTCACTTAAATTATTATATAAATCTATATCGTAATTAATAAAATTATTTCCTCTCTCTTCTTTGTATACTCCTCGATGAATTCTAACTGTAAACCAACCTAATTTATATGGTTGTTCAAAATCCTTTTCTGGGTTATCTCCAATATAAATGCATTCTTTCCCCGGCAAATTAAAAATTGAACTGGCAAAAATAAAAAGTGAAATATTATCTTTTTTAGTAGGAGGATTAAATTCATCGGAAATAATTATTGCCTTATCTTCAATCCAACTTTTCAGTTTTAATGCTTCAATTTTCTTGCGTTGTACATAACCAATACCTTCAGTTATAATTCCTAAATGATAAGAATCGCTTGCTTTTTTAATAAACTCACAGAAATCTGGATAAGGTTGAATGACAGGGGTATAAGAACGGAAAACATCAATTAATTGATTTATCATTTTACTATCTAAATTGTATAAATTTACTATGTCTTGAAAAATATTTCTATATAAAGAACCTTTACTATCTATAATATCTATAATGCTTTTCATCACTGATTCAAAATCAATATTTTCATTTTTTTGAAGCCACAATGCAGTATTTCGAAAAGCTCCCATTCTATAATCAAATTCAGAATAAATAGTTTCATCTAAATCAAAAAATATTGCTTTATATTTATTCATTAATT
>LKUE01000411.1 GCA_001412365.1 Desulfuromonas sp. SDB
GTGATTATATTGTAGATTTTTATTGTCACTCGAAAAAGTTAATAATTGAACTAGATGGAGGAGTGCATAATAAAGAAGAAGTTAGAAAAAAGGATCAAAAGAGAGATAAATATTTAACTTCTTTAGGAAATACAGTCTTAAGATTTAAGAATAATCAGTTACTAAAACAACCTGAGGAAGTTTTTAAAGAAATACAAAAAACAATCTCTCCCCCTGGAAGTGATAATAGTGAGGGTATAAACTTCTCTCCCCCCGGGATAGATTCAGGAGAGGATATAAACTTCTCTCCCCCTGGGAGTGATAATAGTGAGGGTATAAACTTCTCTCCCCCTGGGAGAGATAAGAGAGAGGGTTTTATACTCTTCATAGACTGCCGTGAAATGGGGACGATGATTGACCGGAGACACCGGATATTGACAGATGAGGATATTAAAAAAATCGCCGACACTTACCATAAATGGCTTTCTCTCACCTTAGGAGAGAAGTCTGAAGGACAGATAAGAACTAAACAATCATCTCACCCATTGGGAGAGATGTCCGAAGGACAGATAAAAACTAAACAATCATCTCACCCATTGGGAGAGATGTCCGAAGGACAGAGAGGGTATGAAAATATAAAGGGCTTTTGTAAATCTGCCAGTTTAGAAGAAGTTAAAAAGCATAATTATATTCTGACTCCAGGTAGATATGTGGGAATTCCCGATGAGGAAGATGACGGGGAACCATTTGATCAAAAGATGAAAAGATTGACAAAGGAATTAGCTGAACAGATGGAAACATCTAAGAAATTGGATAGAGAAATTAAAAAGAATTTAAAAAACCTGGGGTATGAGATTTGATCGAAACCGATATTGGTAAAGTAATAAATAATTGGAAAGTGGTTAGTGTTAAAGATGTCGCAGATATTAATATTAGAAATATAAATAGAAATTATCCATATAGAAAAATCAAGTATATTGATATTTCTTCTGTTGAAAATAGAAATATTAATGAATATCAAGATTTAGATATTAATGAAGCCCCAAGTAGAGCAAAGAGGATTATAAAGGAAAATGATATTTTGATATCTACAGTTCGACCAAATTTAAAACATTTTACTTTTGCTAAAAAAGTTCCAGAAAATTCAATAGCTTCAACTGGATTTGCTATAATAACTGCTAAAAATATTGTTCCCTATTATCTATATTACTGTTTAACAAATGATCACTACACATCATACTTAACTCAAATAGCAGATACTCACACATCAACATATCCTGCATTTAATACAGATATTATTGAAAAATCAAAAATTCCTTATCCCCCCCTAAAAGAGCAAAAAGCAATTGCGGGGGTGCTTTCGGCTTTTGATGACAAGATTGAATTATTGAGCAAACAGAATGAAACTTTGGAAAATATTGCCCAGGCGATATTCAAACATTGGTTTATTGATAAAACTAAGAATAAAATGAGTATAAAGAAATTAGTTGAAATTGCAGACTTTCTAAATGGATTGGCTTGCCAAAAGTATCCCCCAGAAAATGAATTTGAAAAGTTACCTGTACTAAAAATCAGAGAATTAAGAAATGGATTATCTGATAATACTGATTATGCATCTACTAAAGTAAATAAAAAATACATAGTTAATTGTGGCGATGTTATTTTTTCTTGGTCTGGTAGTTTAATGATTAAAATTTGGAATGGAGAAAGGTGTGTATTAAATCAACATCTTTTCAAGGTTACATCAAAATTATACCCAAAATGGTTCTATTATCTTTGGATAAAATATTATTTGGATAAATTTATTGGAATAGCATCTGGAAAAGCAACTACTATGGGACACATAAAAAGAAGTGATTTGAATGAAGTTGAAGTTTTATGTCCAATTGAAAAAAATTTGAAATATTTTAATAATATTTTTGATCCAATTTATAATAAAAAGATTAATAATTTTAAACAAATCAGAACTCTCACCAACCTCCGAGACACCCTCCTCTCCAAACTAATGTCCGGGGAGATAAGAGTTAAGTATTAATCTAATAAACTCTTATTCCAGTAAATCTAAATATTCTAATTGTTAAATAGTCCGAAAAATAATAAAGTTTATATAACTCTATATCCTAAAATTTTCTATTTTTAATAACGATGTATTATAAGTAACGAGAAAGTGCTTGACAATTATTAAAATAATAGTTATTATTAATAACGATGTCATATAAAATAGAACAACCAATAGGAAATAATATTTATGTTTACGAAGTACAAAGCTACTGGGATAAATCAAAACAGCAGGCAAGGCAGAAGAGAAAATATATCGGTAAAAAAGATCCTAAAACTGGAAATATAATAACACCAAGAAAAAGTAATCTTCCCCGTTTTTCAAAAGATTTTGGTAATGTTTATTTATTAAAACATATAGCACAATCCATAGGTTTGACAGATATCTTAAAAAAGATATTTCCTGATGATTTCAAGGAAATATTGGCATTTGCTTATTATGATATCTGTGAGAGTAAGGCTTTATATTTATTCAAGAGCTGGATGGAGATGACCTATCTGCCACAGACAAAGGCATTAACCCCCAAACAGATAACTTCATTTACCAGGCAAATGTCATCAATGGAAGAGGAAAGAGAAAGATTTTTTAATAAATGGCTAGATAAGAGGAAACCAGTAAATGCTGTGGTGTTTGATATCACATCACTTTCAGGATACTCAGAGTTGATAAAGTTGCTTGAATGGGGATATAACCGGGATTTAGAAAAATTACCACAAATTAACTTTGGAGTTGTATTTGATCAGGAAGGAAATATTCCATTGTTTTACAGAATATATCCAGGGAGTATAACCGATGTTAAAACATTAAAAAACATACTAAAACATCTTCTAGCCAATAAATTAAAACAGATCATATTTATCTTGGATCGAGGATTTTACAGCATGTCAAATATAAGTGAAATGGAGGAAGAATCAATAGATTTTATTATTCCATTTCCATTTAAAGTCAAACAAGCAATTACACTTATTTCAAAACATAAAGCAATATTGCAAAGTCCCCTAAGCGCATTCAAGTTTAAAAAAGAAGTTATATACTACATAAAAGACAACATTGTACTAAATGATATTAATTTATCCGCGCATATTTATTTTAGCAAGACCAGAGAATATTATGAGCAGAATCATTTTATGAATAGATTATTGGATATAGAAGATAACATAAAAAAGAGAACATTTTATTATCTTGGAAATGTCCGTGAATATTTATCGCAAAACTTCAGAGGTTCTGAGAAATTATTTGATATTACCCTAAAAGAAGGGAAAGCATATTTAACCAGGAAAGTCAAAGCTATATCCAGAAAAATAAACAAAATGGGATATATGATTTTATTGTCAAACAACCATACCATAACAAAAGAAGATGCATTGCTTTATTACAGAAGGAGAGATTACCTGGAAAAACTGTTTGACAGTTTAAAAAATGAACTTGATGGTAAAAGATTAAGAGGGCATTCAAAAGAAACAATAGAAGGAAGATTATACTTGAAATTTATATCATTAATACTATATTCAGCAATAAGTAATAAAATGAAAGAACAGGAATTATTTAAAAAATATTCAGTTAAAGAATTATTAAATGAAATGAAGAAAATTAGAGTAGTTGAAATGACAAATGGAAAACAATATATTACTGAAATATCAAAAAAACAAAGTAATATCCTTAATGCTTTTGATCTTGAAATTCCTATCGATCCTCGTTATTAAAAATAGAAAAATTTAGGCTATATCGTAATATAATGAAATTAAGCTTTATATATAAACCAATACTCCCCTATATAAAAATCCCATGAGTAAGATCTGCGAAAATGATATTGAACGTATGACCCTGGAGTTACTGGAAGAGCAGGGATATCTCTACAAGCATGGACCGGCTATCTCTCCGGATGGGAAAGACTGTGAAAGAGACAACTATTCCCAGGTGATCCTTAAATCGAGACTGCTTGATACAATAGAAAAAATAAATCCCAAAATCCCTTCATCAGTACTGCTGGAAGTGGTTAAAAAAATTCAGAGAATGGAAGAACTTGATCTGGTCAGCAATAATGAAGCTTTTCATAGACTTCTCACCGATGGAGTTAATGTCGAATACAAGAAAAATGACCGAGTAATTGGAGATTCAGTTAAGTTAATTGATTTTTCAAATCCGGAGAAAAATGAATTTTTAGCAGTAAATCAATTCACCGTTATTGAAAATAACAACAACAAAAGACCGGATATTATTCTGTTTATAAATGGAATCCCTCTGGTAGTCATTGAACTAAAAAATCCTGCGGATGAGTCGGCAACTGTACTGAGTGCTTACAAGCAACTGCAGACTTACAAGAGTACTATACCCTCATTGTTTCATTACAATGGATTACTGGTTATCTCCGATGGTCAGGAAGCAAAAGCAGGATCACTTACCGCTAAGTACCAGCGGTTTATGGTATGGAAATCAATTGAAGGGAAAAGAGAAGCGTCTAAATATTTCAATGAGTTGGAAGTATTGATCCAGGGCTGTCTGAATAAAAAAGTTTTGCTGGATTTAATAAGACATTTTACCGTTTTTGAAAAGACTTCTTCGGTAAAAGAAGATCTTAAAAGCGCAAAGAAGGTGAAACAGAAGATCATCACCGTTAAAACTGAAAAGAAAATTGCCGCTTATCATCAGTATTTTGCAGTAAACAAGGCAATCAAAAGAACTAAAACTGCCACTTCCCCCAAAGGAGACCGAAGATGCGGAGTAATCTGGCATTCCCAGGGATCAGGAAAGAGTTTGAGTATGGTTTTCTATACCGGGAAATTAGTTCTGGAATTGGATAATCCCACAGTAGTGGTATTGACTGACCGTAATGATCTAGATGACCAGTTGTTTGATACCTTTGCCGGCTGCAATCAGTTATTAAGACAGAAACCGGTACAGGCGGAAAGCAGAGATGATCTGAAAGAAAAGCTGAAAGTGGCAGCAGGGGGAATTATATTTACCACTATTCAGAAGTTCTTTCCTGAGGATAAAGGAGATAAATATCCCGAATTGTCCAACCGCAGAAATATTATAGTCATTGCCGATGAAGCCCACCGCAGCCAGTATGATTTTATTGACGGTTTTGCCCGGCACATGAGAGATGCACTGCCCAATGCTTCTTTTATCAGCTTTACCGGAACTCCTATTGAAAAAGAAGACCGGAATACCCGGGCAGTTTTCGGGGATTATATTGATATCTACGATATCGAGCAGAGTATTGATGATAAATCAACGGTTAAAATCTACTATGAAAGCCGGATGGTTAATATTGATCTTAAGGAGGAAGAAAAGGAAAAACTGGATGAAAGGTTAGATGAAGTGCTGGAGAATGTGGAACCTTACGGTCAGGATCGGATTAAAAGTAAGTGGGCGAGACTGGAAGCAGTGGTGGGTAATGAAAACAGATTGAGGAAGGTGGCGGAAGATATTGTCAATCACTTTGAGCAGAGGTTGGAAGTGTTTGAAGGTAAAGCGCTGATAGTGTGCATGAGTCGGAGGATCTGTATTGATTTATACAATGAGATAACCAGATTAAGACCTTCCTGGCATGATGAAGATGATGATAAGGGATTGATAAAGGTTATTATGACCGGTTCCTCCTCTGATCCGATAGATTGGCAACCTCATATCCGGAATAAGGAGCGGAGAAGAGCAATCGGAGACCGGGTAAAAGATCCTTTTGATCCCTTGAGAGTAATCCTGGTAAGGGATATGTGGCTAACCGGTTTTGATGCCCCCTGCCTGCATACCATGTATGTCGATAAGCCGATGAGAGGTCATAACCTGATGCAGGCGATTGCCAGAGTTAACCGGGTATTCGGAGAAAAACCGGGAGGATTGATTGTAGATTATATTGGAATTGCTTCCGATTTGAAAAAGGCACTTTCCACTTATACCGAAAGCGGGGGGAGAGGAAAGCCCACTTTAGATCAAGCGGAAGCAGTTGCACTGATGATGGAAAAATATGAAATAGTTTCCCAGATGTTCTATGAATTTAACTACCAGGATTATTTCAATTTGGAGACTTCAGACCGGTTGAACTTTATCCGGGAAGCTGAGGAATATGTTTTGGGCTTGGAAGATGGAAAACAGAGATTTACCCGGGAAGTGATGATGCTGTCCAAAGCATTTGCCCTCTCCGTTCCGCATCCTCAGGCATTGAAGATACGAGATGATGTCGGTTTCTTTCAGGCACTGAGAGCCAGATTATTGAAATTTGAGACAGTTAAAGCAGCATTGGCTGAGGAAGAAGTGGAATCGGTCATCAAGCAAATTATTTCCCAGGCGGTGGTAACAGATAAGGTAATTGATGTTTTTGATGCGGCGGGGATTAAGAAACCAGATATTTCCATTTTATCTGATGAATTTTTAGCGGAAGTCCGGGGGATGAAACATAAGAATGTGGCGGTTGAATTTTTGAGAAAGTTATTAAATGATGAGATCAAGGAAAGATCAGTTAGAAATCTAATCTTGAGTAAGAAATTTATGGAAATGCTGGAACAGGCAATTAACCGGTATAAAAACAAAATTTTGACTTCGGCAGAAGTAATTCAGGAATTGATGGATCTTGCTAAAGATATCCGTAAATCAGATAAACGGAAAGATAAACTTAAACTTAATGATGATGAATTAGCTTTCTACGATGCCCTGGCGGACAATGAAAACGCAGTTGAGGTATTGGGAGATGAAGTGCTAGGGAAGATTGCCCGGGAGTTGGTGGATAAAGTTAAGAAAAGCGCTACCATTGATTGGACGATCAAGGAAAGTGTCAGAGCAAAATTAAGAGTTCTGGTGAGAAGAACCTTGAGAAAATACAAATATCCCCCGGACAAACAGGAAAGAGCCACTCAAACCGTTCTCAAACAGGCGGAATTGCTTGCCAATATCTGGGTAAAGGAGAGGATAAAATGAGAGGTAATGATGACTAATCAGAAATATTCAGTTAATCAGCATTATATCGAAACTGTATTGAACTGGATTAAATCAGGGGAGATTGCTATTCCAGAAATACAGCGACCTTTTGTTTGGGATAATGCAAAAGTAAGAGATCTAATCGATTCTTTGTACAATGGATATCCTATTGGATATTTAATTGCCTGGAGAAATCCGGATGTTCGGCTTAAAAACGGAGATATATCAGCAGGGAAGAAAATTCTAATTGACGGACAGCAAAGGGTTAAGGCTTTAACTACTGCAATACTTGGAAGAAATATTGTTAATAAAGATTATAAGTTTATTAGAATAAGAATTGCTTATCATCCTCTTGAAGATATATTTGAAGTGAGTAATACAGCTATAGAAAGAGATGGAACCTGGTTACCCGATATTTCAAAAATTATTACCGGTGAAATTGCAATACACAAAATTGTCAGAGAATATTGCAATAAAAATAGTGATGTTGATGAGGATTTTTTATTTGGAAAAATAGAATCGTTGAGAGATATAGCTAAAAAGCCACTGGGATTGATTGAATTATATCCTGATCTGGATATTGAAACAGTAACCGAAATCTTTATAAGAATTAATTCACAGGGAGTTGAATTAAGTCAGGCTGATTTTGCCATGTCTAAAATTTCAGCTAACGAGGAATGTAATGGACCGTTGCTAAGAAAATGTATTGATTACTTTTCCCATTTAGCAGTAGCACCAGAGTTTTATCAGCAACTTGTTGATTTAGATGAAGAATTCAGAAATTCTGAATATTTATCTAAAGTTTCTTGGCTGAAAAATGAAAAAGAAGATCTTTATGATCCATCTTATTCTGATGTACTGAGGGTAGCATTCACTTCGGAATTTAACCGTGGCAAGTTAGCTGATTTAGTAAGTTTACTATCCGGTAGGAATTTTGAGGAGAGAACTTATGAAGATGAAATTGTAAAAAATTCATTTAAGACATTGAGAGATGGTGTCTTAAATTTTATTAATGAGACTAATTTTAAAAGATATTTGATGATTATTAAATCTTCTGGATTTATTTCTCCAAAATTAATCAGATCTCAAAATACTTTAAATTTTGGATATGTACTTTATTTGAAACTTAAATCTTTAGGTTACAAACCAGGAAATATCGAGAAATATATTAGAAGATGGTTTGTTATGTCGGTATTAACTGGTAGATATACTGCATCTCCAGAAGGTATGTTTGACAGAGATGTTAAAAATATTAAAAAGGATAATTTTGAAGAATATCTGGATAATGTTGAGAAAGGAGAATTATCTGATGCATTTTGGGAGGTTTCTTTAATTGAATCAATGAATACATCTGTTTCCAGCAGTCCATATTTTAATGTATATTTAGCAGCCCAAGCAAAGGAAAATGACAGAGGATTTTTATCTAAAGAAATTACTGTTCAGGATTTGATTACTCATAGAGGGGATATCCATCATATTTTTCCAAGAGAATATCTGAAAAAATTTGATCTTAAAAGAGGAAGATATAACCAAATAGCTAATTTCGTATATATGCAATCAGAGATAAACATTGCTATTGGCAAAAAATCTCCAAATGTATATTTTCAGGAACTTGTTGATCAGGTAAACGGAAAGAAAACGAAATATGGAGCTATAGATGATAAGAAAGAATTAATGAAAAATCTTAAAGTTAATTGTATTCCAGAAGACATTTTTGATATGGATATTGATAAGTATGATGAATTTTTAGTCAAAAGAAGAAAGTTGATGGCAGAAAAAATCAAAAAATACTATTTTTCATTGTAATATTGAGAAGTCGGAGAGATAAAGTAAATAGCCAGGTACTTTTGCATTTTAACTTCAAAATTTCAGAAGTAGATGAAAAGTTTGTATCTTAGGACAATAAAGATTTATACTCATTAATAAACCATGCAAATTGCAAGTTGTACTTGCAAATTACATAAAAATGTATAACCGGTACAATCAGGGACTTTGATATTTATTAAAATATTTAAATAATAATCAGGAGCAAATAATGAGCAAGAACGAGGGATTATCTGAATATCAAAAGTTTTCCCAGCAAAAAATCTTAGAAGGATACAGCATGGAAACTTCTAGCAAGATGTGGAAAGAATATAATCAAACTGGAAAAATCAATTATTCAAATTATCAGAAAAGAGAGAATGAAACAAAATCACCAAATAATCCACCGGAAGTTCTTGATCGTTATTTAAATGAATTTAAGCCGATTGCCAAACAATGGTTTGAACAGAGGGAGTGGTTTTATAGATATTATGAGTTTTTTCAAAATTTCATTAAAAAGGAAAATTTAGAAAAAGCAAACTGGGAAGATTTTCAGAAGATTGGTGATCATTTACATTCGATGAATAACCTCGCATTAGCAAAGAAGAGAGCCTTTGGAAAACCAAATCATCCAATTGAACATTACCGTAACAGCTTTTTATATCTGATTTATGGTGATGATCCCTTAGAAGAAAGAATGAAAAAATTTTCATCAAGTGAAAAATATCGAATAAAAGGACTCGGCAAGAGTTCAATTAGTGAAATATTAGGTCATATTTGTGCAGATAAATTTGTCCATTACAACCGGAGAGATAGAGATGCAATAGAAATTCTTGGTATTAAGTTCTCCACTGAGAAAGGTAAAGGCTTTGTAGATGAAATTATCCAGTACAATGAAGCAATCGAACCGGTCAAGAAGAAGTATGCGGAAATTGTAGGCCATGTAACCAAGCTTCCCATAAATTTAGAAATTGATCAGTTTTTTAGCTTTTTATATGAGAAAAATGAGAAAGGGAAAAAATTAGCTAAGCAGGTAGAAGAAAAAATATCCGATTATAGTATCAATTATTGGTTAATTGCTCCTGGAGAAGGAGCAAGGTTATGGGAAGAATGTTTACAAGAGAATATAATTTCTTTAGGTTGGGATGAGTTAGGAGATATATCTGGGTGTAAAAATAAAGAAGATTTCACTCAGAAATTCTTAGAAATATATCCAGATCGAACCAATGCCAATAATGACATTGCCGCCTTATATGATTTTAACCATAAAATGAAACCTGGAGATTTTGTTTTTGCTAAAAGAGGAAGAAAGGAAATATTGGGATATGGGGAAGTGTTATCAGATGCAAGTTATGATGATCAAAAGGAAAGCTATAAGAATATTCGAAAAGTAAAATGGTTAAATAAAGGTCAATGGAAAATTAAAGATCGAATGTTACCAGTCAAGACTTTAACCAAAATTACTAATAAAAAAGATCTTTTGGATGATATTTTAAAATTGATAAAGGAGGATGAGAGTATTGAACAGAAAAAAGAAACTCAAAATTTCTGGTGGTTGAACTGCAATCCGAATATTTGGGATATTAACAGTATTAGAGTAGGAGAGAGAAAAAATTATACAACCTATAATGAAAAGGGAAACAAACGACAACTTTACAGAAATTTTCAGGAAGTTAAAAAAGGTGATTTAATTTTTGGTTATGTTACCAGTCCGGTTAGAGAAGTTGTTTGTGAGGCTATCATTACCGATATTCAGTATGAAGATGATGAAGTGATGGAATTTACCTTTGAAAAAACTGAACAATATGAGCACCCGGTTAGCTGGAATGAATTAAAAGCAATTGAAGAATTATCAAACTGTGAACCGTTAATTAACAATCAGGGTAGTTTGTTTAAAGTTACCAAAGATGAATATGAAATTATAAATGCGATTATTGATGAAAGAAATCCGGAAGAGGAAATCTTAATTGAATCATATGGTCTTGAGGATATGCTGCAGGAAGTGTTTTTAGATGAAGATGAGATAAACAAGATTCTGGATATTCTAAAATTCAAAAAGAATATAATTCTGCAGGGACCTCCCGGAGTGGGGAAAACCTACCTGGCTAAACGATTAGCTTATCTGATGATGGGGGAGAAAGATGAAAAAAGAATCCAGATGATCCAATTTCATCAGTCCTACTCCTATGAGGATTTTATCCAAGGCTACCGTCCTACCGAAGAAGGAAATTTCGAACTGAAAGACGGGATTTTCTTTCAATTCTGTAAAAGAGCAATGAGAAATACTGGTCAAAATTACTTTTTTATCATTGATGAGATTAACCGGGGAAATTTAAGCAAAATTTTCGGTGAATTGATGATGCTTATAGAAAAAGACAAACGAGGGAAGGAATTTGAAATTCCTCTTACCTATTCAGAAAGTGAACAGGAGAAGTTCTACATTCCGACTAATCTCTACTTTATTGGAACTATGAATACTGCTGACCGTTCATTAGCCATGGTTGATTATGCTTTAAGGAGAAGATTTGCATTTATTAATCTAGAACCAGCATTTTTTAAAGGTAGTTTTAAAAATCATCTATTAGAACTTGGTGTGGAAGAGTATCTGATCAAGGAAATTATTGATCGAATGAACAGGTTAAATGAAGTTATTGCAGAAGATACTAAAAATTTAGGTCCTGGCTATAAAATCGGTCACAGTTATTTTTGCCCGATAGATGAGGAAATTGAGTATGATGAAGAATGGTTCAATACTGTGGTGGAAAATGAGATTAAATTACTTCTGGAAGAATACTGGTTCGATAACCGGGAAAAAGTCAATGATGAGGTGAATAAATTACTTCTGAAGTAAAAATACCAATTGAAAACATATATTTCCTGCTTTGCTATGCCTGGAACAAGTTAGACGAAGCAGAGGTAGTCAATGTTGAATCAATTGATTCTCCTGAACTTTTAGATCTGTTTGCTAAAGTACTGGTCAAAGGTATTTCCCATTTATTGATTCGGGGTTTTGACCGAAATTACATAACTTATGAACAACAAACCAGCAAGATCAAGGGTAAAATTGATTTTGGAGAATCCTTAAAAAAGAATTTATTTAAAAATGCCAAAGCTCATTGTGTTTTTGATGAATTTAGCCATAATGTTCTGCATAATCAGATTTTAAAGTACACTTTGAGGACTTTATTACGATATGAGAAACTGGATCCCAAAATAAGTAATGAAATCAGCGGAATATACAAATATTTTTTGGAAATTGATGTTATTCAGATCC
>LKUE01000412.1 GCA_001412365.1 Desulfuromonas sp. SDB
AATTAATTGATTTCACCAGCTTTTTTCAAAGAAATTTTTGACAATATTGGTCCAATCAACTCGTGGATTACAGTAGCCCCAATAATGATACTTATAATATAGTCTGCAATAACGGAAAATTCTTGGTGCTGTTTGATCACCAGAGCCAAGCCCACTACAATACCCCCCTGGGGTATCAATCCCCCTATGGTATATTTTTTTACAGGAGGAGAGCTTCTGGAAATAGTTGCTCCCAGCCAGGTTCCCACAAATTTTCCGGAATTCCGAAGCACTATAAAAATCAGCACCAGCAAGATAGAAGAGCCGAAAACTTTAAAATTAAGATGCATCCCGCTCAGGGTAAAAAATATTACAAATATAATTTCCTCGGTATATCTTTCCAATATCTGAAAAATTTTCTGCCGGTTGGGATTGAAATTAACTACAATTAAACCCATTGACATTGACGCCAGCAGGGGATCCGCCCCTACCAGGTCGGACAAACCGTAACTCAGAGATAGAAAAGCCATAATCAGCACCAGGTAAACACCATCGCTATCACCTTTGACTATTTTATTGAAAAGATTCAACAAAACGCCAAATAAAACCCCGATTGCCACGGAGCCAATTATTATCAGCATTGGTTTAAACACCGATGAAAAAAAACTAAATCCAATATGTGCCATTAAACTCTGGGAAATAACTATGGCAAAACTGAAATTGATAATTCCCATTACATCATCAAATGCCGCCACTCCCATCACCGTAGAGCTGACTGGTCCTTTAGCCTTGTATTCATGGGCTACCGCTAGTATTGAAGTAGGATCGGTGGGAGATGCCAAAGCGGCAATTAATAAACTAAACGGAATATATGTGGCGATAAGAGTAGCATGAGGTATTTTTAACATCATCGGTGAAAAAAGCACAAAACCCAAGGAAGTGGCAATAAATGCCAGTTGCGCTTCAAAAAAAGTGATGCTGATAATTCCCTTCCCCAATTCCTTGATTTTCTTAAACAGCAGGGACCCTCCTATGGAAAAGGCAATCACTGCTAAAGACAGGTTGGTGACGGGATCAGTATGGTCAATAAAATTAGCAGGGATTATTCCGGTCAAATCAGGATCAAGCAATATTCCCGCCACAATGTAACCGGTAATCTTTGGCAGCTTCACTGCTTTGGCTATTTCACCAAACAGAAATCCAAAAAACAGGATTAAGCCAATTAATAAAATAGAATTAGAAAACATCTCTCTTTGTCCTCTTGTATAATTTCATTATAAACACAATATCTTCCAGATAAAAGAGGTTTCTCCATCCAGGATTTATATTGAGTATTAATGAATATGGGGTAAACTTAAATTACGGATTCATCAATGAAACTAAAAAAAGATCTTCTTTTAAGCGATGTGTTCTGTGTAGCCTCTGGTTCCATGATTAGTTCCGGATTGTTTGTTCTTCCCGCCATAGCTTATGCCAATTTAGGAGGGGCAGTTTTTCTTGCCTATCTAGCCGCAGGTATTCTGGTCATTCCCACGGTATTCAGCAAGGCGGAACTGTCAACAGCTATGCCTAAGGCAGGAGGAACTTATTTTTTCATTGATCGAAGCATGGGTGCAGGCTTCGGAACATTGGCTGGAATTTCCGCCTGGTTTTCACTAAGTTTTAAAAGTGCTTTTGCTTTTATCGGCATAGGCGCATTTGCCAGTTTGTTACTTCCTGATATTTCCATGTTGGAAATAAAGTTAATATCCATTGCCTGTTGCCTGTTATTTACGGTGGTAAATCTACTCAGCGTCAAACATACCGGAAGATTTCAAACCATCCTCGTTTTCGGTCTGATTTCCATAGTGGTTTATTACATAATTACCTCTTTTCCCCATATTTCCCCTGACAACTATCAACCTCTTTTCAAGGGCAGTTTCAGAACATTTTTGGCTACAGTAGGATTAATTTTTATTTCCTATGGAGGATTAACCAAGGTGGTCAGCATTGCGGAAGAAGTTGACCAGCCCACGGTAAACTTGCCCCGGGGAATATTGCTTTCCTTTTTTGTGGTTACCACTTTATATGTGTTAGCTGTATTTGTTACGGTGGGATTGATGGGCAATCAACTGATGGTTGATAATAATCCGGTGTTAACTCCGTTGTCTCTGGCTGCTAAAAAATATTCAGGAAGCTTGGGGTTGGGATTGCTGTCAATGGCAGCTATTCTGGCTTTTTTAACCACTGGAAATGCGGGGATTCTTGCTTCTTCCCGGACACCACTGGCAATGAGTAGAGACAGGCTTCTTCCTTCTCTGTTCAGTAAAATTGGAACAAAACATCAAACTCCCTATATATCCATCTTGCTAACTTCATTATTTATGATTTCGGTGATAACTTTCCTGGACTTAGAAATGCTTGTCAAAACTGCATCTACTCTTAAATTGCTGCTATTTGCTTTTGTAAACATATCTGTAATCATTATGAGAGAAAGCGGCATTCAAAATTACCGCCCTAAATTCAAAGCCCCCGGGTACCCCTGGCTCCAGATTGCAGGAATTCTAAGTTACGGAATATTGATTTTTGAAATGGGTTATGTTCCCTTAGTGATATCCGGAAGTTTTCTTTGTTCGGGACTTCTATGGTATTGGCTTTACGGACGGATAAGATCCAACCGGGAATCAGCAGCCGTTCACTTAATTCGAAAAATAACCGCCAGGGAATTGCAAGCTGAACCCCTGGAAAATGAATTAAGAGAAATCGTCAGGGAAAGAGACGGCATTTCCAAAGACCGGTTTGATTTAATTATTGAAAACTGTGAAGCAGTTGATATTACCCAGTATATGGAAATGGAAGATTTCTTCAAATTGATATCTAAGCATATATCTCCGGGACTGGAAATAAAACCGGAAGAGTTCTTTTCTTCGATTATGGCAAGAGAAAACGAAAGCACCACCGTGCTAACCCCGTTTTTAGCCATTCCCCATATTATCCTAAAGGGTGAACATAAATTTAACATTATCTTAGCCAGATCCTGCCCGGGGATTAAATTTCCCGGCAATTCAGAATTAGTTCATGCTGTTTTTATTTTAGCAGGCTCCCGGGATGAAAGAAATTTTCATCTACAGGCATTAGCTGCTTTTGCTCAAATTGTTCAAAATCCTGATTTTGAAAACAGATGGTTGAAAGCGCCGGGCACTCAGGCTTTAAAAGATATAATCCTGCTGGGTTCAAGATCCAGAATTTAAGAAGCCAGTAAAATTTTTTCTTTTAAATACTTCCAGTTCCATCTGAAAACCATAACTGAGGTTTTAACCTTACCTTTTAGCTGGGGATGAAGCTCTAAAAGTATTCCAAACCATATGCTTAAAATGGTTCCCTTGACAATGCTGGTAATGGTTATGCTCCACCAAACGCCATCTAATCCTAATAGCAAAAATTCAGACAGCACAACGGCTAGAGGAATTCTCAAACCAGTAAAAATGATTCCAATTATCGAAGGAGGAATTGTCCTTCCCAATCCATTAAATGCTCCTGCTGAAATAATTTCGTAGCACATCAAAAGTTGAGATAAAGCTAAAATTTTCAGATAGGAAACTCCATAGCTTACGGTTTCAGCATCATGAACAAAAAGTTTTACCAGGAATTCAGGCCAAAACCACAATATTGCAGAGGTTACCAGCCCCAGAATTGAAATCAAGCCCATGGTTAGATAATATCCCTTGAAAATTCTATTCCACTTTGCTGCCCCAAAATTTTGTCCGATGAAAGCACACAGGGCGGTTGAAAATCCACTGGCAGTCATATAAGAGATTCCCTCAACCTGTATGCCAATCTTCTGAGCAGCAATGGGCAATGCGCCCCATTGAGATATTATGCGAGCTAAAAAAATTGCAAAAACAGAAAAAGATAAACTTTGAAGGGCAATGGGCAATCCAAATCTAATAATTTTAATTATATAATTCCAGGAGGGCAGCTTAAAAAAATTCAATCCTGGAAGGGGCTGCTTTTTATGCTTTAAATAAAACAAAAAAATTACAGTTACTATAACTTGAGATAATACAGTGGACCAAGCTGCTCCTACTATTCCCAAAGCAGGGAAGAAACCAATGCCAAAAATCAAAAATGGGTCGAGAATAATATTTAAAGCCAGTCCTATGGAGTTAATATAGAAAGGAGTGCGGCTGTTTCCTGAACCGTTGTAAATTCCTGAAAAAACCGGATTTAAAAACATAACCACTGAGCTAAAGGAGATAATTCCCAAATAGGAAATTGACATATTAATCACTGGTTGCTGCTTAAACCCGTAAAACTGCACGAATTGTCCTCTAAATAAAAACATTACCACCCCGAATATTATGGACATAAATAAACTCAATTGGATGGAGTTTTCAGAGAACAGTTTAGCCAGGTTTAAATCACCTTTTCCCAATGACTGTGAAACGCCGATTTCTGCGCCAACTTTGGTTATTAAAATAAAGGAAAACCCAAACCAAATTAAAAATCCAGCGGTGCCGATAGCGGCGACAGCTTCACTGCTGATCTTTCCTATCCAGATCATATCAGTAAGACTGTAGGTCATTTGAATTAAGGAAGTGGCTATTACCGGCATAGCCATTTTAAAGATATTACCAAGGATATTACCCTTGGTAAGGTCTTGTGTTTTCGGCATTATTTACATTTTTTTTGAATTTGGAAAATTTAGAAGCACTGACCGAAAAAGTAAAGGATTATTTATCTGAATCCATTTTTGTTATTGCTATTGACAGAAAATTTTTCTACTTCTAATATTTTATAATATGTCTGAGCCCAAATGGTATTATCCAACTGATGTTGATTCCGCCATTGAACTTCTGAATTTAAATGAACCCCTGTTTCATGCGGGGGGAACGGGAATACTGATGAGAGGTTTTTTGGGAGTGAGTAATATAATTGATTTACAGAATTTGAAGCTGAATTACACTATTTGTCAAAATAAAAACATAACTATAGGTGCAATGACTTCATTTTCTCAGGTAATAAAATTCATTAAAACCATAAATTTAAATTCACTGTTAATAAAATCCTTATCCAGGGCGGGGACAACTCCATTGAGAAATAGAATCACCCTGGGAGGAAGTTTAGCCTTTTTGCCGCCTTGGTCTGATCTCATTGGTCCCTTAATTGCTTTAAACGCTAAAGTTGAAGTTAAAGGGCTTAATCAGGGCATTTACCCCATACAAGAATTTATAAGAAATCCATCCATACAGAATAAAAGTTTGATAACTGGAATAAATTATCCCTTATCTGACTATTCTAATTTTTACCATCGAGCCACCCTTACCCAGGTGGGATTTGCTAACTTTACCTTATCCATAATTGGAAAACAGAAAAGCCGGACTGTTGAAAATTTAAAAATTGTAATAACCGGAACAAAAAACAGATATCAAAATCTAACTGATTTAGAGCAAAAACTAATTGATAGACCAGTTGATTTTAATTACTTTGAAAAGAATGTTAATTCCACCCAGCTTGATTTTTCTGCAAAAGAACTCGGTTCGTCAGAGTACATCACTCGCCTGGCTAAATACCATTTGTTAAACGGCTTACAGCAGGTGTTCACTGAGGAGAAAGAAGATAAATGAACGGAACTTTCATTGTTAATAAAGTTGCCTGCAATTTCAGTTTTAATCCCACCGCTCGTTTATTAACTGTACTCAGAGATAACGGTTTTACCGAAGTGAAGCAGGGTTGCCAAGAAGGACTGTGTGGCGCTTGCCTGGTTATAATTGACCAACAGCTGGTCAATTCCTGTCAGGTATTAGCGGCAAGCTGTCTGCAAAAACAAATTACTACGGTTAAAGGGATAGGCACCCTTCACCATCCCCATATTATTCAAGAAGCATTTGTAGAAGCAGGTGCAGTACAGTGCGGTTTCTGCACCCCGGGAATGGTTCTGGCAACTTACAATTTACTGAACCAGATACCCCAACCCAGTGAAGAGCAGATAAAACAATTTCTGGATGGGAATCTCTGTAGATGCACCGGTTATGTTAAAATCATAAATGCAGTAAAAATTGCTGCCCGTAGACTAAACCAGGGGAACCATGGCAAAAACTGACTGTTTTAAATCAGTAGGAAAAAATATTCCTAAAATTGACTCCTTGGGATTATCTACAGGAGAAGAGAAATTTACCGATGATTTTTGCTTTCCCCGGCAAATCTACTGCAAGCTGGTTTACTCCTCCTCCCCCTTTGCAAAAATCATCAATCTTGATCTTTCAGGTGCAGAAAAGCTTTCAGGAGTGGTAGAAATTCTCAGCTATAAAAACACTCCTTCGCTTTTTCATACTACCGCAGGGCAAGGATTCCCAGAGCCCTCTCCCTATGACACAAAACTCTTTGATCAAACCGTTCGCTTTGTGGGAGACCGAATAGCCCTGATTGCTGCAGAAAATCCTGTAATTGCTGAACTTGCCGCAAGGAAAATAAAAATTGAATATCAGGAATTTACTCCTGTATTCAACCCCCAGCAGTCAACCTCTTCTCCCCCTCTTCATTTTCAAGGAGAACACGCTGTAATTCCTGTACCCTATCTGCCTGAAAAAAACATTGCGGCAAAAGTTGGGTTTGAAATTGGTGCAGTGGATAGTGTTTTAAAAAACTCGGACCTTGTAATTAATAAAATTTATCAAACTCACTATGCGTCCCACTGTGCTCTTGAACCTCATTCCGCAATTTCATATTTTGATAGCCGGGGACGTCTGGTCATAATCTCATCAACCCAGGTGCCCTTTCACGCCAGAAGAATAGTAAGTCAGATTTTAGATTTGCCGGTTAAATTTATCAGAGTTATAAAACCAAGAATTGGGGGAGGTTTTGGAGGAAAACAGGAAATACTGTTAGAACCACTGGTCGCCTTGATTACATTAAGAACAAAGCGTCCGGCAAGGTTAGTTTTATCCAGGGAAGAGGTGTTTATATCAACCCGAACCCGCCACCCCATGGAAATTGAGTTATCGGTGGGGGCGGATAAACAAGGCAGTTTGACCGCCATCAGCATGAAAGCATTAATGAATACGGGCGCTTATGGCTCCCATGCCTTAACTGTTCTGTCCAATACCGGTTCCAAGACCCTACCTTTATTCAATAAAATTAAAAACATCCGTTTCCACGCCCACTCTGTTTACACCAATTTACCGGTGGGGGGAGCTTACCGTGGCTACGGGGCAACCCAGGGATATTTCGCCTTAGGTCAGCAAATTGATATATTGGCAAGAGAACTAAAGGTGGATGTGCTTGAAATATATAAACAACAGCATATTAAATCCGGAGAAACCTCTCCTGTTTTTGAAGTTCTGGGAGAGGGGAAAGAAGGAACCAGCCAGAATATAACCTCTTGTCAGTTAACTGAATGTATTGATCAGGGATCCCAAAAAATTGATTGGTACGGCAAACGGGACAAGCGAATTAAAAATGGTCACTGGGTCAGGGGAGTGGGAATGGCAGCGGGAATGCAGGGGTCCGGCATCCCCCGGGTAGACCTGGCCAGTGCTTATATTAAAATTAATGATGACGGATCATTCAACCTGAATATTGGAGCTACTGATTTAGGAACCGGTTCTGACACTATTTTAGCCCAAATCGCCGCTGAAACATTGCACACCGACCCCAGTCAGTTAATAGTGCTGTCATCAGATACAGACACCACTCCTTTTGACGTAGGTGCTTATGCTTCCTCCACCACCTATATATCCGGCAATGCCGTTCGCAAATGTGCTGAAAAAATTAAAACAAAACTTATCACCGCGGGAGCGGAACTTCTCCAGGTTCAACCACAACAAGTATCCTTGGAAAACCAGGCAGTTGTTTGCAGGAAAGATAAGCGACGTTGCAGCTACGAAGAAATTGCCCGGTATTCTCTTTATTCCGAAAACCAGCACCAGATTCAAGCAACCACCTCTAACTTTTCCAATCAATCCCCGCCCCCTTTTATTGCCCAATTTGCCGAAGTTGAAATCAATCCTTTTACCGGAGAATTAAAACTGCTGAATTTTGTCTCCGCAGTGGACTGCGGACAGCCAATTAATCCCCTTCTGGTGGAAGGGCAAGTGGAAGGGGCAGTAGTAAATGGTATAAGTTATGCTTTAACAGAGCAATATAAATTCAGTTCAGCTGGCAGAATGCAAAATGCTAATTTTAAATATTATCATCTGTTTCGCACCCCGGACCTTTGCAAGGTCAAGACAATTATAGTGAATTCTTATGAACAATCAGGTCCTTTTGGCGCAAAATCAATAGGGGAAATAGCTATTAACGGACCGATGCCGGCAATTGCCAATGCAATTTTTGACGCGGTAGGAATAAGACTGTATCAATCCCCCTTCACTCCGGAAAAAATTTATCAGGCAATCCACTGTTGTCATAAAGAACTGACTGAGCGCCGGCAGTAATAAAATAACGGAGGCAAATGCATTTGCCTCCGGTTTTAAATATCTATAACCTTGAAAATGGAAATTCAATGATGGTAATCAAAGACGGTTTGGTGTTTATAAAAGAAGCCGGTGATTTTGTAAAAACAGATATTAAAATAAAGCAGGGGCGGATTGTTGATATAAAACCAAATATTCCGGCGGAAGGCAAAATTCTCCCCGCCGGTAATTTACAGATATTTCCAGGAATGATTGACCCCCACGTTCACTTAAATGATCCGGGATTTAATCAAAGGGAGACATTTCTCACCGGAACCAGCGCTGCTGCTGCCGGCGGGGTTACCACTATTGTGGATATGCCCTGTACTTCAAATCCGGTTATAATTAATCTGGCTAATTTAAATATAAAACTTAAACAAGTTGCCGACCGGGCAGTGGTTGATTACGGATTTTTCGGAGGAGTTTCAGGAAAATCATATTCCCCCCGTACAGAAAAAGATATTGGGGAACTGGCATCCCGGGTATTGGGTATTAAAACCTATTTTCATTCTTCTGACAAAAACTACACCCGGGTTAATCATTATCAATTTCAACATATTTTAGCTATTTGCAAGTCATATAAAAAACCAGTTTTACTTCATGCCGAAGATCATGATTTTGTAAAACATGCGCAAAAAACTATGATGGACAAGGGCAACCGACCGGAGGATTACTATCTTTCCCGCCCGGAAACAGCAGAGCTCCTTGCGGTGCAAAATGCAATTGCCTTAAACCGTAATGTACAGGCAAATCTCCACATCGTTCATTTAGCTACCGGAGAAGCTTCCGATTTAATCCAGCACAATCCTGCCACCGGTGAAACCGCGGCTCACTACCTTGCCTTTGATTTAGGTGATTTCATCAGTCAAGGAGCCAGCTTAAAAGTAGCCCCCTGTATAAAACCATCTAAAAACAAAAAGCATTTATGGAAAAACCTCCAAGCAGGCATTATTGATTACATCGCCTCTGATCATGCTCCCTGTCCCCCCACCTCTAAGCAATCTGAGTCAGTGTGGGAGCAGTATTCAGGAATACCGGGATTGGAAACCAGCCTGCTGTTTTTGTATTCAGAAGGATTGCTTAAAAAGAGAATTTCACTTTCCCGCTTTGTTGAAGTGACCAGTTCAGCAGCAGCCCATAAATTCGGTTTGGAAAAGCAAAAGGGGGGTATCTCTGTGGGCAGACACGCTGACTTAGTTTTAATTGATCCTAACAAAACCACGGTGGTTAAGGGGACAGATTTTTTTTCCAAAGGGAAGATAACTCCCTTTGAGGGATGGAAGTTTAAAGGGAAAATTATCAACACCGTGGTCAGGGGGGAAATTGTGTTTGATCACCTCAAGGGGATATGTGTTGATCCGGGGTATGGAAAATATGTGGGAGGAGGTAGAAATTGAGATATATTATTGGAAATGGAATAATTTACGACGGAAATATTTTTTACCCTCAAGGCAGTATACTAATAGATCAAAGTGAAATTGAACAGGTAGGTCCCTGTGAAAAAATAAGTGCGGAGGGAATAGAATTTATTGATGTCCAGGGGAGATTAATTATTCCCGGTTTGCTAAACCCCCATTTTCATTTTTACTCCTCTCTTTCTCCCGGTCTCAGCCCCTTGAAATCTCCGAAAAACTTTACCGAGGTACTGAAGTATTTCTGGTGGCCCTTAGACCAAAGTCTTGATGAGGAAAGTATTTACTACTCCACTTTGTTGGGAGCAATGGAATCGGTAAAATATGGAGTGACCATGATTTTCGACCATCATGCCTCCATGAATTATATATCGGGAAGTTTAAATATAATTAAGCAGGCATGTCAGTTAATGGGGATAAAAGCATTGTTATGCTATGAAATATCCAATCGCCTTAACCATTTGTGTTTAGATCAACAGATTGAGGAAAATTTAAACTTCCACCAACAAAATAAGGATTCCGGGTGGTGTAAGGGAATTTTAGGTCTTCATGCAAATTTCACTTTAGATTCTTTTAACCTGGAGCAGATAAAATCAGATTTTCCTGAAAATATCCCTATTCATATCCACTGCGGGGAAGACCGGTGCGATCTCCAATACTGCATTGAACAGGGATTTAAAGGACCGGTGGACCGTCTTAATCATTACAATTTACTGTCTCCCGGCTCAATACTAGCTCACTGTGTTCATCTGTCGGATAGAGATGTAAGTTTAATTAAACATTTCAATCCAGTAGTTGTTTCCAATCCGGAATCAAATTTTAACAATGGGGTTGGAGAATTTAATCCTGAAATAATTAAAAGGTATCTTGTGGGAACAGATTCAATGAGCGCAGACATGATTGCCACCCACCGGTTTCACTACTTAACTGCGAATAACAGCAGTTTACCCCAGATGGGCAACCTGATATTCTCCCATCGAAACAGTATTCAGCAAAAATATTTTCCCAACACCGGTCTTTTAGAACCTGGTTATAAAGCGGATCTGGCAGTTCTGGATTATATTCCCTGTCAGCAGGTTGACCTCGACAATGTAATCTCCCACTTGCTGTTCGGAGCGAAAACCGGTTCAACCTACCTGACTGTAAGCGATGGAAAAATCATTTATGCTCAGCATAATTTTACCAACATCAATGAACAGGAAATATATTCCCAAGCCATGAAGGTGGGAGAAAAACTAAAACAGAGGTTTTTAAAATGTCAGGTATAAAAGTTGATTTATGCGGGATTAAACTCGCCAATCCGGTATTAACTGCCCCCGGTCCCAATGTCCGCACGTCCATGCAAATGCTGGAGGCGGTTAAGGGAGGGGTTGGGGGAATTGTCTCTAAAACTATATCCACCCACCCTGCCAAAGATATCAAGCCCACTATAACCAGAACATTTTTTCATGGGGTTATGAATTGTGAAACCTGGTCTGAAATTTCGTATCAGGATTTTCTGGCGGATTTAGAGGCAGTTAAGAAAACCGGCATACCCCTAATCGTATCCTTGGGATATTCAGCACAGCAGTTGAGTATACTCGGTGAAATTATTGAAAAAGAAATAGATCCCCATGGTTATGAATTTTCAACTCACTATGTGGGAAAAGAAATTGAACCTTTAAAACAAATTGCCCTGTCTTTAAAAGGCAAGGTAGATAAGCCGGTTTTTATGAAAATATCCCCTAACTCGCCGAATATTGAAAACATAGCCAGGCATTTATCTGAAATTGTAGACGGTTTTGTGGCTATAAACTCATTTGGACCGGTTCTGGATTTCGATGTGGAAGCTATTGACTCTCCTCTTTCCTCTGATTTCGGACAAGGATGGTTATCCGGTCCTCCCATCATGCCTCTGGGGCTGAGGATTGTTTATCAAATAGCAGGAATCCAGAACAAACCAGTTATTGGAGTTGGAGGCATCAGTTCAGGCTCGGATGCGGTAAAATACATGATGTGCGGGGCTAAAGCCGTGGGGATATGTTCTGCTGCACTTACACATGGTCCCGATATTTACGGGAAAGTATCCCGCCAAATAGAACAATGGCTTGATCAGCATAACTACATTGAGTTGTCCGATATTTACGGACTTTATGCTGAAAAAACTACACAAAGAATTACCGGATCATATAATCCGGTAATAAATGTAAACGACAAATTATGCGTAGGTTGCGGCAATTGTATATCAAAATGCCCCAATCATGCTTTATTCATGGATGAACAAAAAAAACAAGTGCAGGTAAATGCAGATAACTGCATTGGTTGTGGTTTTTGTAGAGGGTTTTGCCCTCAACAGGCATTAACTATAAAACGGAGAACAGGAAGTGATTGAAAGAATAATAACCAAAGCCACTTCTTTCCGGGACCAGGTAACAAAAATTTTATCTGAACTTATCCAGGTAAAATCGTTAAGCGGAAAAGAACAATTGGTTTTAGATAAAATAACACAGATTTTAGACGATCTTGAATTAAGAACATATTCTTATGACCAGCTGGGCAATCTAATATTGAAAATCGGTTCAGGATCTCAATCCATTGCTTTTGACGCTCATATTGATACAGTAGACAGTGGAGATCTTGAACAATGGAAAACCGAACCGTTTTCGGGGGTGGTTGACTCCGGATTCATCCATGGAAGAGGTGCGGTTGATCAAAAAGGAGGGGCGGCAGCAATGATTGCCGCAGCCCATATAATTAACCAGTTAAATCTGTATCCTCAATATACTTTGTTTTTTACCTTCACTATCATGGAAGAAGATTGCGACGGTCTATGCTGGAATTATTTAATTGAGAAGCACCATTTGAAACCTGACTTCGCAGTTATAACCGAACCCACCAATTTAAATGTCTACATCGGACATCGGGGTAGAATGGAAATTGATGTTGAATTCAAAGGCATTTCCGCTCATGCTTCCGCTCCATCCAGAGGAAGAAATGCTATCTATTCAGCCTGCTACAACATTCTGGATTTAGAACAGTTAAACAACCAGCTTAAATCAGATCCTTTCTTAGGGTCAGGCTCACTGGCGGTAACCAATATCCGCTCCAATTCCCCCTCTTTCTGCGCCATCCCCGATTACGCCATCATCCATCTGGATCGAAGATTAACCTCCGGGGAAACTGCCCAGTCTGCCCTGGTTGAAATCGAGCATGTGCTTAAAAAAAATCTGAAATCCGATCAATACCACGTTTCCATTCCTCAATATCTTAAGCCAAGTTACCGGGGAATAACTTATCCTCACAAGAAGTTTTTTCCTTCCTGGATAACCAATATGGAGCATCCTTTGGTGGAAGCGGCTCAGCAGACCTATCAGCAGTTGTTTGGTTATCTTCCAGAGCTGGGCAAGTGGATATTTTCCACCAATGGGGTTGCTCTATGCGGCAAGCATCATATTCCTACCCTCGGCTTTGGCCCGGGGAATGAAATATACGCTCATTCCCCTAATGAAAAAATACCACAGGAAGATTTGGTTCAGGCTTCAATTTTTTATTCCCTTTTACCCCATTACTTAACTCAATCTACTAACCAAGGGACAAAAACAAATGAAACATAAGCATTTAATTAGTTTTTCGAACTGGAGTGCTGATGAAATTAATGAAATTTTAGAACTTTCTACCCAGCTTAAACAGAAGAGAAAGAACGGGGAAATAATTGAACCACTGAAACAAAAAACTTTGTTTATGCTGTTTTATGAACAATCAACCCGAACTAGAAATTCCCTGGAAGCAGCGATGACACAGCTGGGTGGACATGCCCACGACCTAACTGTGGAAAAAATGCAGATTTCCCATGGAGAAACAGCTAAAGACACCGCAAAGGTCCTGTCCCGGATGGGAGAGGCAATCGCAGTAAGAAACTGTTTTTTTAACCAGGGAAACAAATATCTAAATCAGTTAAAAGAACATTCCGACATTCCGGTTATTTCCATGCAGGATGATATTTATCATCCCCTCCAAGCAATAGCGGATATGATGACCATAAATGAAGTATTTTATTCCCAGGTTACTCATCTAAAGGTGTCAATTTGCTGGACCTACGCCACTACTCATCTAAAACCACTCTCTGTTCCCCATTCACAGCTATTGATGTTCCCTAAATTTGGCATTGATCTTTCCATTGCCCATCCCCCTGAATTTCCCCTTATGCCCGAAGTAATCGAGAAGTCTGAGGCAATCGCCCAGGACAATCAAACCCAGTTAAACTTCGTGGACAATTTAGAAGCTGCTCTAGACCAGGCAGATATCATCATTCCCAAAAACTGGGGAGGATTTCTGGGGGTTGAAAATTTTAAAGGAAGGGAAGAGCAGATAAGGGCAATTAAGTCAAAACAAAATGATTATCAGAACTGGATATTAGATGAAAAACTTTACAAACTGGCAAAACCGAATGCCAAGATCATGCATGCCTTACCTGCAGATAGAAATCATGAAGTAACCGACCGCCTTTTAGACAGTGAAAATTCAGTGATTTATCAGGAGGCGGAGAACCGACTTCATACTGCAAAAGCAATATTAACCTATTTAATGACATGACCACTTTTCCTCATTACCAGTGTACTCAATGTAAATCCTCTTTCTCCCTCTCTCCAACTTTATATGTTTGTCCTCATTGCAGAAAAAAGCAAAAATCTGAACCCTTGAATGGAATACTGGAGGTAGTGAATTATGGTTCTCCCCGTATAGAAAATATTTTTTCATTTCTTCCGGTGGAAAGAAAATATTTTCCTGCTGTCCCTATCGGCAGCACTCCTTTGTGGAAAGTTCAAAATCCGCATAGTAAAACATCTTCGATAGAACTTTATGTAAAAAATGACACCTTAAATCTAACCGGATCAACTAAAGACCGGGCATCTTATCTGGTCACCGCCCTGGCTACAAAATTCAATTATCCTGCAATATGTGTCGCCTCCACTGGAAATGCCGCATCGTCACAAGCTGGTTTATGCGCCTGTGCAGGTCTTTCCTCTATTGTTTTTATTCCTGAAAAAACACCCCAAGCTAAAGTTCTGCAGTGTCAACATTACGGAGCAAAAATTTTCAAGGTGGCAGGAGGTTATGATCAAGCCTATCAAATGAGTCTGGAATACACCCGGGAGCATGATCAAAAAATATTATCCAGAAACACCGCTTATAATCCCTTAACTATAGAAGGAAAAAAAACTGTTTCCCTGGAAATATTCAGGGACATGGGTAAAGTTCCTGATTATATTTTTATCCCCGCCGGAGACGGGGTTATTTTATCGGGGGTGTATAAAGGATTCCGGGACCTGGTGGACTACGGTTTTTCTAACCATGTTCCCAAAATCATCGCAGTTCAATCTAGTCAAAGCTGTGCCCTGTACCATGGTTTATACCAGGGGAAGTTTGATCAGAATTATCAAGCACAAACCATCGCCGATTCTCTGTCCGTAAACATTCCCCAGGCTGGTTATTTAGCCACATCCTACTTGAGTAAATACCAGGGAGAAATCATGCTGGTTTCTGATCAGGAAATTCTTGATGCTCAAAGAGAGCTTTCCTTAAACACCGGGGTGTTTGCAGAACCTTCTGCGGCAGCAGGATATGCTGGTTTCAAAAAATATCAAAATTTCAAATTAAATTCCTCTGTTGTTCTATTAATTACTGGAAGCGGATTTAAAGATATGGACAGGGCAGCAAGTTTATCTTTTAATCCTGTTCCCCTGATATCCAGTGTCGGGGAAATTGACCTTTTTACCACCAGGGAAAAGCAAAGGTAGAAATGCAGGTTTATTCTTTAATCAACCAGCTAATTTTCAGGAGAAAATAACCAATGGAACCGGATACAGATATTTACACTTCTATTGCCAGAAAAATAAATCAACACCAGGAATTTTTAGTTGTTCATGTTGTGGACATAAAGGGTTCAACTCCGGCAGAACTTGGCTCTAAAATGATAATCAATTCTGACCTGTCTTCCCAAGGGACCATAGGAGGGGGAGAGCTGGAACATCTGATACTAACCAGGGCGGAAGATTACTTTAAATTGAAAAAATCACATTTTGAAAATTTTGATCTCAACGAAATCTCTTCTCAGCAGATAAATTGCGGAGGACAAATCAGTTTATTTATTGAGTATTTTCCGTCTCCGGAAAAACTATTTATATTTGGGTACGGACACGTAGCAAAAGAATTAATACTATTTTTAAAAAGACTGGATTGGAACTATACGGTAATTGATCACCGGAAGTTTTCATCACCTCCCCCTTTCCTGATTTCTCAAATAAATTATCACGATTTCATTCATTCCTACCAGTTCCCTCCTGGTTCTTATTATTTAATAATGACTCCCTCTCACCAATATGACTACCAAGTTTTACAATGCCTATTAAAACGGGAGTTGCAGCCCAAATACATCGGCTTGCTGGCTTCCTCAAGAAAAGCCCGGAATATGATGAGTAAACTTGTACAAGAATTATGCCTTCCTCCCTCCTTGTCTTTCCTGTTCTCTCCTGTAGGGCTGGACCTGGGGGGCAAAAAACTGCCCGAAATTGCCCTTTCCATTGCCTCTCAGTTGCAGCTGCTCCGTTCGGAAAAAACCAAATTTGACCACTTGACCATAAAATATGAAGACCCTTCAAATTGAACTATCCGCTAAAGTAAAGATATATCCTGCTGATTTATCTCCTGATTTAGTTAACTATCTAAAAAAGCACCTCTACGTCCATAATTATCAGTATTTT
>LKUE01000413.1 GCA_001412365.1 Desulfuromonas sp. SDB
TGAAAATTAGCCGATTTTTTTAATTAAAGTTATTATTATGATAATTACAATTAAACTGGAGTATTTATGAAAGAAATAACTGAAAGGCATATTGCCAATTTTTCATCAAATTTTCTAAAAAATCCCCGCAATATTATAATCTCCAATGCGGTGATCAACAACGGTCTACAGAAAGTAGCGTTGAACAATCAAGCAAAAATAAGTCAACCCCATACATTTTCCATAGATATCAAAACAGAAAAAGTCACTTCTCAGAAAAAAAGCGGAAGATGCTGGCTGTTTGCCGGATTAAATTTATTTCGTCATCACATATCCAAAAAATACAAAATTAAAGATTTCGAATTATCCCAAAACTATCCCATGTTTTGGGATAAATTGGAAAAATCTAATTATTTTTTGGAAAATATTCTGGAAACATTAGATCTGGATATATATGACCGTACTATAATGTGGTTGCTGACCGATCCGGTGCAGGACGGAGGGCAGTGGGACATGTTTGTAAACCTTATACACAAATATGGAGTGGTGCCCAAATATATCATGCCGGAAACTTTTCACAGCAGCAATACTTACTTAATGGATAAATTAATAACTTTAAAATTACGTGAATTTGCAGTGCAGTTAAGAGAAAATTACCGCACCCAATCTGATATTCAGCAACTTCGAAAACTTAAGGAGCAGATGATATTTGAAATATATTCAATGTTGGTTTATTTTCTAGGTCAACCCCCCACAAAATTTGACTTTGAATACAGGGATAAAGATGATGTTTACCATCTGGATCAAAATATCAGCCCCCATGAATTCTTTTCAAAATACATTGATTTCAATTTAGACAATTACCTCAGCATAATAAATGCTCCTACAGAAGATAAACCCTTTTTTCATACCTACACTGTAAAATATCTGGGTAATGTAATAGAAGGGAAACCGGTGCATTACCTGAACCTGGATAATGAAAAAATGAAAGAACTCACCCTTAAACAGCTTCAACAGGAACAACTGGTTTGGTTCGGCTGTGACGTGGGGCAAATGATGGATCGTGATTCCGGAGTAATGGATGTTGATCTTTACCTTTATTCTCAAGCTCTGGGATTAGATTTTAAGTTAGATAAAGCCCAACGCCTTCTTTACGGGGAAAGCAAGTTAACCCATGCCATGGTGTTCACCGGAGTTAATGTGGTTGGCGATAAACCCACCCGCTGGAAGGTGGAAAACAGCTGGGGGGAAAAATCAGGAAATGAAGGATTTTATGTGATGAGCGATCAGTGGTTCGATCAATACAATTATCAGGTGGTTATTGACCGTAATTTACTTTCTCCGGAACTGGCTGAAGCTGCTGACCAACCAGCAAAAATTTTACCACCTTGGGATCCCATGGGGTCTTTGGCGGTGACCTTATGAACAAATTATCATTAATCTGCTGCCTGATAATGAGCCTGTCATCCTGTACCAAAGATAACGGTTCAGGCAGTAATATACCTGGCAATATTGATTTCCGGGAAGAAATGAGAAAATTAGTAGGGGAGATCAGCACTTATTCCCATACTCAGCAGTCGGATTTTATAATAATTCCCCAAAACGGACAGGAGTTACTTACCGATGACGGTACTGCCGGAGGATCTCCGGCTGCTTCTTACATCCATAGCATTGACGGAATCGGTCGTGAAGATTTATGGTACGGTTATAATCAGTTTAACCAGCCCACTCCCTTATCTGAACGTAATTATATGATTGAATTTTTAGATTTAGCTGAGCAGCAGCAAGTAGAAGTTCTGGTTACTGATTACTGCAGTTCCCCTGTTTTTGTGGACAGTTCTTACTTTTTAAATAATCAGCACAATTTTATTTCATTTGCCGCCTCTTCCACCGATTTAAATTCTATACCCGGTTATCCTCAATCCCCTTATAATGTAAACAGCAATGATATTGAACAACTCAGCGATGCTCAAAATTTCCTGTACTTGATTGATCCAGGAAATTTTCCGGACAAGAGTTCTTTTCTTCAAGCCCTGCAAAATACTGATTATGATTTACTCATTATTGATTTGTACTTTGATGAAAACACCCCTCTTACTGCTGCCGACCTCCACAGTTTAAAAACCAAATCCATGGGAGGAACCCGTCTGGTCCTAAGCTACATGAGTATTGGCGAAGCAGAGGACTACCGTTATTACTGGAATCCGTTGTGGAACCAACACCCTCCATCCTGGCTGCTGGAAGAAAATCCGAACTGGCCGGGAAATTACATAGTTCAGTACTGGGATCAGGAATGGAAGAATATAATTTATTCCTCAGATTCATCCTATTTAAATAAAATCATTCAGGCGGATTTTGACGGGGCATATCTTGATATAATTGATGCTTTTGAATACTTTGAAAACCAATAACAGCGGAGGAGGTTTATCATCAACAGCGGAGAAAATTTCATTGAACAAACCAAGTACTATAACCTGGGTCCTTCAGATCAATCCCGGGGAAAGCCTTATCCTCCCTTGCAGGCCAGCTATGATCAGCAGTTGACTAAAATCACCTTATCCCCTCCTGATCAATTAAATCCTCCCCCCGTTGATTTAAAGAAGGTGATTGAAACCAGAACCAGTGTCCGCAATTACTCCAGCCATCCCTTAACTCTTTTTGAATTGACCTACCTCCTGTGGTCTACTCAAGGAGTTAAAAAGAATTTGTCCGGAAAAGCGACCTTCCGCACCGTTCCCTCTGCGGGAGCCAGACATGCTGTGGAAACATATATTTTAATTAACCGGGTTAGTTCTCTAGCCCCGGGAATTTACCGCTACCTTGCCCTGGAACACAGTTTGTTGGAAATCAGCGATGATCAGGATTGCTCTGATAAAATAACCAAAGGGGGACTGGAGCAGGAAATGATCAGAAATTCTGCAGCCACCTTCATCTGGGTAGCCATACCCTACCGGATGACCTGGAGATACCAGGAAAGAGGTTACCGGTATTTGTTTCTAGATGCCGGTCATGTCTGTCAAAATCTTTATCTAAGTGCTCTTCAGTTGAACTGCGGAGTTTGTGCCATTGCCGCTTTTGACGATGATAAACTCAATTATTACTTGAATTTAGATGGAAAATCCCAGTTTGTAATTTATATGGCTTCAGTGGGAAAGCTCTCTTAGAAAAAATATCTTGACAAAAAAAGACCGAAGTGAAATGATAGTTAGTTTTAGCTAACTAACTATTAAAAACACAAGGTCGGTCACGATTAAATCAAAGAACAATCATTTATTGATAAACGCAATTGAAATAATTGCCAATGCCGCAATAAAACTGGAAAACGAATTTGCCTGGGGTACTCCCTTGGCAGATATCTCCGTAAAAAAAATTCACTACATCACCTTAGTCAAGGAGATGGAGTTTCCGACCATAACCCAGTTAGCCAAAACCTTAAAAGTGACCAAACCTACCGTAACTAATACCGTCAGCAAGCTTATTCACCAGGGATTTATCAACAAAAAACAGGATCGTAAGGATCGAAGAATTTTTCATCTCTTTTTAACTGAAAAAGGAGAATCAATATACACAAAGAAAAAACAGGCTTCCCGGTATTTTGCCGAAAAGGTTTTCAGTTGTCTCGATGATCAGGAGTTAAAGGTTATCATTGATATTTTAAATAAGGTTCTACTGAATATTCAAAGTCAAAATGTATTCAATTTAACTGATAATCAACCCGGGGACCAGCCAGATGAATAATAATATTTTCAGATTATTCTTTTTAACATTTTCTATAATTACTGCTCTTTCTTTGTCTACACCGGCTGCTGCTCAATCAATTGATTTTGAAGATTTTATCCGGCAAGTACTGCAATACAGTCATGATTTAAACAATGCCTCCAACCAGGTTTACATATCCAGCCAGCAATCCATATCCGCCAGATCCAATTTACTTCCCCGCATCAATGCCGCCCTCAATCATACCTGGTTTCAGAAAACCCCTGAATTAAGCATCAATATTCCCTCAATTCCTGTTTACGACCCGGTAGCGGTGCCCCCTCAGATTATCGGAATGACTCCCCCCATTGACACCTCCTTCTCCATTAGCTCCAATGAAATTACCACTGCCCAGATTACTTTAATCCAACCGGTATTCTGGGGAGGAAAAATATTCCGCAACTATCAAATTGCCGGTATAAATGAAAATAATTCAGAATTACTGTTTCAATCAGTGAAAATAAAAACAATTCAGCAAGCTGTAACTGCCTACTGCCATTATGTGGAAACTGAATATTATCTCCGGGTCGCCCTGGCTGCTGAATCAACATTAGCTGATCATGCCAGTCAGATCAGAATTATGGTTGATCAGGGTGTAATGCTGGAAAATGATTACGCTAAATCAGTGGTATTTTGGGATAATGCCAAATTATCCACAGAAAAAGCTTATAACGCCAGATCAATGGCTATGATGAATTTAAACCGGATGATTGGATCGGATTTTACTGATACCTTGATCATTAAGGACAGCCTGCCCTTGTTTGAAATTATTCGCATAGATCCCCGACAGGAGCAGCAAATGGTAGATTATGGTTTAGAAAACCGGGCAGAGCTACTGGTGGCGGAAAATCAAATTGCTATCTCCGAGCATTATGAAAATATTACCAGAGCAAGATTCTTTCCCGATATAAATTTCACCACCTCTTTCACCGCAATGGAGCCCAACTTTCAAATGCAAAATCAATGGGAAACCAACTGGTCAGTAGGAATAAATTTCTCCTACAGCTTATTCGAGGGAGGAAACCGTCTTTCCCAACTCCATATATCCAATGCCACTGCGGAGATAAGCAGAGAAAATTATATAAATCAACAGGAATTAATTGAATTGGAAATCAGACAGTACTGCGACCAGGTAAATGAAGCAGCAACCAGTATTGAGATATCCAGGAATAAATTAAATACTGCCCAGGAAAATTTAATTTTAGCCCAGAACCGGTTTCATTTCGGCACCATAACCAACTCTGAACTGCTCGATGCTCATAGTCTAAAAGTGCAGTGTGAAAAAGATCTGGTTGAAGCATATGTAAATTACACCCTATCAGTGACCAACCTTATGGCAAGTACCAGCTTGCTGGATTTAAAAAGTTTAGATGAAAATATTATGGAGGTTCTACCTTGAATAAAATAAATTACCCCTTTTTTAAAATATCTTTTACTATTTTTTTTATTGTACTGCTCGGTTGTTCATCTCAACCTGAACCTCCGGAAGATTCAGAAATCCCCGTGGAAGTATATCAAGTCCACTCAGAAATATTTACTCCTCATTTATATTTTTCCGGTGATCTTCTTTCCTGGAAAGATGCCAATCTGGCTCCCAGTATCCCGGGAAGGGTAGAAAGGTTTTATGTTCAACTCGGTGATACAGTAAAGCCAGGGCAATTGCTGGTTCAGTTATCCGGGGAAATGTTGACTCAAGCCCAAGCTCAACTGCAAGCGGCAGAAGCTGATTATATCCGGGCAAAATCCCTTTTAGAGAACAATGCCATCACCCCCCAGGCTTATGACCGGGCTAATGCAAATTACATCTCCGCCCAAGCCCAGCGGGATTTAGCTGCTCGTGCTGCCTGGATTCATTCTCCGTTCGAAGGAATAGTAGCTGAAAAGTTCATTGAACCGGGAGAGATGTATACCCCGACCCCCCAAATTAGCGGTGGAGAGATATCCAATCCTGGAGTTATCCGGATAATCAATATTGATACGATTAAAGTAAATATTGATGTAACTGAAACTGAGTGGATGGAATTAGAGGTAGGGATGAAAGCTATCCTCCATCTGGATATCTTCCCTGACTCCTCCTGGATTGGTGAAATCAGCCGTATCGGAGTAAATTTCAATTCTCTGACCAGAACTATGCCGGTAGAGGTAATTTTTCCCAATCCTGATTTAAGTCTTACCCCAGGCATGTTCGGGAGAATAACCATCCAACTTAAACCTCGTCAAACTATTATCATCCCCGAAATTGCCGTAGTCTATCTGCCCGGAACTTCAAAAAATCAAGTTTTCATAGTTACCAAAGACGACCAGGTTAAATCAAGAGAAATTACTCTGGGGTATGTTGATGACCACCGGGTGGAGATAATTTCCGGACTCCAGGAAGGTGAAACCATCGTTGCTGCCGGAGCCCGAAACTTAACTGACCGTGATCACATTAAAATAATGGAATCAAATTAAATGAAACTGCCCCAAACTGCAGTAAACCGGCCATATTTGACCTTAATGGTATTTTCTGCAATTGTAATACTGGGTTTAGTATCCTATAAAATGCTTCCCATTGACATCATGCCGGAAGTGGAAATACCTCAACTTACCATCATAACTATTTATCCCGGAGCTTCTGCCTTAAATGTAGAACAGCAAATAACCAAGATTCTGGAGAACAATTTAGGGAGGGTTCCTGGAATAAAACACATTGATTCTGAATCTCAGGACAATGTATCAGTTATACACCTGCAATTTGATTACGGAGTGAATATAGACGAAGCAGCCAATGAGACCAGATCGGTAATTGAATTTGCCAAAAATTCCCTTCCCGACAATGCTCAAACTCCCCGGGTAATGAAAATATCCTCGGATATGTTTCCCATAATTATCTTATCCGTCAGCACTGATCAACCCTTCTCTTCTCTGGAAAATATTGTGGACAATCAAATTGTCAATAATTTAAAAAGAATACCGGGAGTAGCCAATGTGATGGTGTTGGGACTTCCCCACCGTCAAATTCATATTAATATTTCCCCCCATCTGTTGCATAAATACAATCTGACTATAGATCAAATTACCACTGTTCTGGAAGCGGAAAACATCACTGTTCCCGGCGGAGATATTGACATCGGCACGACAAATTGGATGGTGAGTATCCCCGGAGAGGCTAAAACTCTCGAGGAATTAGCCAACATCCCCTTGGGTAATTATCTCGGACACTTAGTACTTTTAGGTGATGTCGCCGAATTGAAGGACAGTTTAGCCGAACAGACTATGATTTACCGTTCCAATCAGAATCAGGCAGTGGGAATATTAATCTCCAAGCAGACCGGTTCCAATGCAGTGGAAGTCAGCAGAGAAGTTATGGAGGAGTTAGAGAATATTGAAACACTGATCCCGGAAACAATTAAAATAGGGGTCATTTTGAACTATGCTGAAAATGTGGTAAATACATTGGCAAATCTCAGAAATTCCCTGTTGGTCGCCTTTATCGCAGTAACTTTGGTAGTTCTTTTCTTTTTGAGGAGATTTAGAGCAAGTTTGATAATTCTGGCAACTATACCCGTTGCAATTTTAATCACTTTTGCGGGGATGTTCTTTAAAGGATATACCATAAATATCGTATCCCTGATGAGTTTAGCCGTAGCAATAGGCATGGTAGTGGACAACGGGATTGTGGTTTTAGAAAATATTGACAAATACCGTTCCCGGGGAGTAAGAAGCAGGGAATCATCAATTTACGGAGCAAGCGAAATGGGGCAGGCAATTACCGCTTCTTCATTAACCACCATAGTGGTCTTTGTCCCCCTTATTTTTGTTGGTGGATTTATCGGGATTATGTTCACCCAGCTAGCCTTTGTTATAATTTTAACTATTGCCGCCTCATTATTTACCGCATTAACTCTTACTCCCATGCTCACTTCGAAAATCTTATCTGCACCATCCAAAGCCCGGAAACAGAATAAATTTTACAAATGGAGTGAAAATGTATTCACCAAACTGGATAGTATTTACAGCAATTTTTTATCATTCTGTCTGCATCATAAAATAATAGTGATAACGTCGGCAGTTATATTGTTTTTAATATCCTTAGCCTGCATCCCCTTAATCGGAACTGATTTCATTCCAGTCATGGATTCCGGAGAGGTGATGGTGACATTTAGAACTCCTCCCGGATCAAACTCTGCCTCAACATTTCAAATCACCCAAAAAGTGGAGAGAATTATCTTGGAAAATATCCCTGAATTAAATGAGTACTTTTCCATCACCGGTCGTACCCAAGAAGGATTACTTTCGGTAGGGGGATTTGAAGAAGGATCAAATATGTCCACAACTTTAATTAAAATGATACCGATCGAGAATAGGAATAGGTCAACTACAGATATCTGTAACCTTCTCCGGGAAAAAATAAGAACTATTCCCAATATTGATCAATTAACCGTATCCTCTTCTTCCACTCTAATGTCCGCTCTAACCGGGGGGGGCAAAGATGTGGAGATTTACATCAGCGGCAGCGATCTGGATGAATTGAATTCAGTTGCCCTGATAATTAGAGAAAAATTAAAAGAAATAAAGGGAATAACTGACATCGGAACTACAATTGATGAAGGAAGACCGGAATTAACCGTAACCATTGACCGGATAAAAGCAGCCCGGTCCGGTTTAAATACATTGCTTATCGCTTCTCAGATCCGGCAGGCTATCTACGGTCAAAAAGGTTCGACATTTGAGCAGGGGGGAAATGAATACGAAATATACATCCGGTATCAGCGTCAATCTCGGCAAAGTCAATCTGATCTGGGGAATATTGTATTAACCAATCTTTTAGGGGAAAAAATAAAATTATCCGAAATAGCAGATATTCAACCATCTTCTTCACCGGGAGAGATTATCCGCCATGATCAACATAGAACTATAAGTGTTACTGCTTCTCTGGCCGGAAGATCACTGGGGGAGGTGGTTTCAGATATTGAAAATATTCTATCTGAAATTCCAAAATCTCCGGAATTAGAAATAAGAATTGCCGGGGCTAATGAGGAACAGCAGGAAACTTTCGGGGATCTTTCTCTTCTCTTCCCCCTATCTATAATCCTGGTTTACATGGTGATGTGCGCTCAATTCGGATCATTCAGGGATCCTCTGGTAATTATGTTTTCAATTCCTTTTACCATAACCGGAGTGGTGCTGGCCATGCTGATAACCGGCAACACCTTGAATGTGATTACCGCAGTTGGAATAATCATGCTGCTGGGTATTGTGGTGAACAACGGAATTGTGCTGGTGGACTATATGAATTTATTGAGGAAAAGGGGTCTAGGTCTTTATGAGGCAGTAGTACAGGGAGCAAGATCAAGACTGCGTCCGGTGCTGATGACTTCATTAACCACCATTTTAGGATTGCTTCCCCTGGCGGCTTCCCGTTCCCAAGGATATGAGTTCTGGTCAGCTTTTGCCAGCACCGCCATGGGAGGATTGCTGATTTCCACTTTTGTCACCTTAATTATTGTGCCCATTATATATTCATTGTTTAATCCCCGCAAATCAAGGGTGGAAAAAAATGATTAAACTGGAAATAATCTACAGTGTGGAACTGAAATCCGAATTGATCACTACTTTATCGAAACTAGGTATATCCGACATTATTCATCTGGAGGGAACCGGAAAGTTATCCTCTGGAGATCTCCGCCAGGATGATGACGTCTGGCCGGGAAAATTCGGAATTACCCAACTGATAATCTCTGAACAAAAACTGGATAACATTCTGGAAAAGATTAGAAAAATCAATGAACAGACTTCCGATGAGAATGAAAACATAGAAGTGTATTGGTGGAAAGTGGAACGTATGTAAATTATTGAATTATCTGTAAATTTAGATAATAAGTTTGTATTAGATTAAATCATTAAAGTAATAACCTAATCAACCACCTGAAATTTCCCCCGGACCAGCAGATTGCCTCCAGGATTGGAAACCCTGTAGAAATACAATCCGGAAGAGAATATACTTCTACTAATATCCCAGGATAAGCTGCCCTCCTGGTTATTAAAATCAATCTCCTCTATCCTGGTTCCGATTACCGAAAATATCTCGATCTTCCCCTGACCGGGTAAGTTACTCCAGGTGAGTAAGGCATGGTTACCGGATAGGGAAAATACTGATCTATTCACAGTGATAGTTGATCCGATGGTATTGATGGGTGGAGCTTCTTCTACTCCAGTCACCGTCACTTTATAAACTTGTAAACCCCCACTACCGGTAATATAAAAATAATTACTGTCCAAGCAAAGATAGTTCGTTGAAGTACCCTGGGGGAAAAATGAATCAACTTCAGTCGGATTACTGGGATCAGATACATCGATCATTCTTAATCCCGCGCCGGCCAGACACAAAAAAACAAGATCATCAATTACCTGTAAATCAAGACTAATACAATAATAAGGGGGCTCCCATGAACCAATCAGAAAAGGATTGCTGGGATCACTGATATCCAAGATTTCTAATCCCCTCATAGCCAGATAAATATAATTACCTTTTATCATGGATTGATGGATTGATTTATATGTATAATAATGTCCTTCTTCAAAAGGACTATGGGGATCGGTAATATCAATTACAAATAATCCTGCACTATCTGTTCCTACATAGGCATAATCCCCAGATAAGGAAACATTCCTGGAACAATAATCAAAGATCGGACAATTCCCTACTTCCACTGGATTTTGGGGATTAGTTATATCAATTATCCTCAATCCATAATCCCATCCTGCGGCTAGATAAGCATAATTGCCAGATACCTTTACATCATAAGTATATTGCGGAGGAATATATGAACCAACTTCAAAAAGATTTTGGGGGTTGCTGATATCGATTATTCTCAAACCAGAATCTCCACTTGCAAGATAGGCATAATTATTATCCACAAATACTTTTCTGCCTGAACCGGGAGTATTAATAAACCCAGTCTCTTCTAATTCATAAGGAAAACTTATATCCAATACTCTAAACCCATCTGCACAGGGACAATAAGCAAAACTATCTGATATGACTATTTTATATAAAAAACCAGGAACACTGTAATAACTAACTTCTTGTGGCAGGTGGGAATTAGTAATATCTATTAAACGAAATCCTCCTTGATCGTCAGCAATATAAGCTGAATTACCAATAACCTTAATTTTCAAAGCAAATCCCGGAGTATCTAAGCTTCCATGTAAATAAGGATTAGCGGGATTGCTAATATTAAAAACTTTTAAACCACTTGAATGATCTGCAATATAGACATAATTTCCTTGATCTTCAATATTACAGGCTGATCCAGGAGTATCACCGTATTTGACAAACTGGGGATTACTAGGGTCACTTATATTGACAACCGCAAGGCCACTGTAGCCATCAGCTATAAAGGCATAACTTCCCCGTACAGAAACTCCATAGGATTTACCAGTGGTATTATAATATCCAACCTCTTGGGGATTGCCGGGATCACTGACTTTAATTATTCTTAGGCCCGATGCATCATCGGCCACATAGGCATAGCTGTCTACTACTACAACTTCCCAGGCATAATCAGGGGTATAACACGAGCCAATCACCACCGGATTACTGGGAACACTTATATTCACTATTTTTAATCCTCCATAACTATCCGCAACATAAGCATAGTTTCCCCAGACATAAACTCCCTCTGCCTGATCCGGAGTGTTACAACTGCCCAGGAATGATGGATTTACACTGTCACTTACATCCCAGATTGCTAATCCTTCTTCTCTGGCTGCTAGGTACAATATTTGGTTATTTTGATCGTAGAACAGGTCATTTATATAACCTCTAGTTCTAATATCTGATATTTTTTGTAGATTTAAGGGGTCGGTTATATCTAGAATAACTACTGCTCCTCCTGATCCGCAAAAAGTTAAATTTCTGGAGGAATCACCACTTATACCTTTGCAGGATCCAAATGGCCAATTGCCAATAAATTCAAAATTCAGGGAATCATAACCGGGATAATAAGTTTGCCAGCCATTGGTGTAGTTATCAACACTAGTTACCGGGGAATATCCAGGATTAACCGGACTGGCACTCAGAGTTAAAAGAAAACCCAAAAATATATAAACCATATCTCCCTCCTGAAGATTCTATATCAATAGTTTAACCGGAAAATGAAATAAATCAATAGGCATTACACTATCAAATTATTAACTAAACTATTCACAGAAGTTTTAGATATTAAGAATAAAAAAAGCTGACCGGAAGATTTATAAATAGTTTCTAATCAGATCCGCTGATCAGTTTGTCAAATTTTTCGCTATCCCCATCCACCAGACTGTCAATAGCTTGATCAATTTTTTTGGAAATCTTGGGCAATACTTTTTTAGCGCTATTCATCCACGCCGGCACATCTTTGGCTAAACTGTCCAGTTTCTCAAAGGAATGGCGTTTGGAATAATCGGTAAAATTAACTGTTTTAATAAATATCCTCCCCACAAAGTAAGCATCATCAAGATAACCGAATAAACCGTTATTCTGATCAGGGATAAAATCGTAAGGATTGTAAAGATAGGTAAGTAAATAACCGTTTAATTTTTTTACCGGATTGGGCATATCGGTGTCATGTACCCAGGTGGAGATAAGGGATATTAATTCAGGCATGGTTAAAATTAAATTATGGAGGTGATTGACTACTTTTTCTGAGTAAACTTTGGGGGCATGCTGTTTTACTTTTTGCTTGAAAAGTTCCTCGTCCTTGGCCAATTCCGCAAGTTGATTTTTTAAGGCATTAAGCATATCTCCTCCTAAAATATATAAATCAGTGAAAATTATTCCATAAAAGGGAAAGGTGGGATAGGGGGGTAACTATCCCACCTTTCAGAGCAGAGAAAAGAAAGGGGTGTGTATAAGTAAAAGTATAATACAAATTTAGATAATTATAAAGAATTATTCATCTTTTTTTTCAGCCTTTTTTCTTCTACCTCTGCGGGTAGTTTTCTTTGCGCTGGGTTTAGATTCAGATGAAATAATTTCTATCAAAGCCATTCTGGCATTATCGCCTTTACGGTAATCTAAGTTCATAATCCGGGTATACCCGCCATTGACCTCTTTGAAAGTAGGACCAATTTCTTCGAACAGTACTTTAACTGCTTTTTTCCCGTAAAGTTTCCGGGCTGCCCTTCGTCGGGCATTAAAATCGTCTACTTTAGCTGTAGTAATTAATTTTTCCGCATAACTTCTCAGTTCACGGGCAATTGACTTTGTGGTTTTAATCCTTCGGTGTATGAATAATGAACTAGCCGCATTCCTCAATAAAGCTTTTCGGGCGGCAGGATTTCTTCCTAGTCTTCTTCCTTTAATTTTATGTCTCATCTTTACTCTCCGACTTTTCTTCTTCCAAATATTCGCTGATATCTATTCCAAATTGAAGTCCCTTCCCTTCCAGCACCTTTATCAGCTCCTGTAATGATCTTTTACCAAAATTCTTATATTTCAACATTTCCTGTTCGGTTTTTTGCACTAAATCTCCTAAAGTCTTTATTTCCGCTTCCTTCAGACAATTAGCCGCTCTTACTGACAATTCCAGTTCTTCCACTTTCTGGGACAGTAATTTCTGCATTCTTCTCTTCTCTTCATCTATTTCCGGTTCCACAATGACTTCAGGTTCTTTTTCAAAATTAATCATAACTTCCGCATGATCTTTTATTATCTTTCCGGCATGGGAAAGAGCATCCAGAGGAGTCATGGTGCCATCAGTATATATTTCCACAATGAGTTTATCGTAATCTGAGCGGTTTCCCACTCTGGTATTCTGCACATCAAATACAACTCTGTTCACCGGAGAATAAATTGCATCAATAAAAATTGCTCCTACCGGTGATGTTTTGGTCTTCAGTCTTTCCGAGGGGCAGTAACCAACTCCGGAAGTAACCTCCATTTCCATTTTGATTGAACCATTTTTACCCAGGGAGCATATTGCACAGTCCTTATTGACAATTTCCACCCCCGCGGGAGTCCAAATGTCACCTGCTTTTACTTTTCCCGGACCTTTTTTAGTCAGCTCCAGCATGGCGGGAAGATCAGCATCTGATTTAATTCTTACTTTTTTCAATCTCATCAATATTTCCACCACATCTTCCATCACTCCGGGGATTGAAGTAAATTCGTGCTCCACCCCGTCAATTTGAACCCGGGTAATTGCGGTTCCCTGGATGGATGATATAAGTATTCTTCTCAGGGCTACTCCAAATGTATAACCAAAACCTCTTTCCAGAGGAGTGATAACAAACTTGCCATAAATTTCATTCTCCTCTGCAATTTCAACACTCTTAGGCATCTGCAATGGTTTTAATTTCATATATTCATGCTCCCTGTTTACTTGGAGTAAAGCTCAACGATTAAATGTTCCCTGATATCCGGAGGAAGATCAGTCCTTTCAGGAACTGCATTAAATACTGCTTTCATCTGTTCTGCTTCTAAGTTTATCCAGCTGGGCAGTCCCCTGGTGGTTCTAGCTTGCAATGCTTCCATAATTGCTTTATTAGACCTGCTCTTTTCTTTAATTTCCACTGTATCTCCCACCTGCACCTGGTAGGAGGGAATATCTACTTTTTTACCATTTACTAAAATATGACCGTGTTTAATTATCTGACGGGCAAACTTTCGGGAACAGGCAAATCCACAGCGGTATACGACATTGTCTAAACGCTGTTCCAGCAATTGAAGCAGAATTGTACCGGTAACTCCCTTGATTCTGCTGGCATCTTTAAAATAATTACGGAATTGTTTTTCCAAAACTCCGTACATTCTTTTAACTTTTTGCTTTTCTCTTAATTGATCACCGTAAATGTTTAACTTTCTTCTTCTTCTTTTTCCAATTTCTCCCGGAGGATTATGCTCTCTTTTCTCAAAAGAGCATTTAGTGGAAAAGCACCGTTCGCCTTTTAAAAACAGTTTTACTCCTTCTCTCCGGCATAATCTGCAATTTGGTCCAATATATCTAGACATTATTATCCTCCACTTTAAACTCTGCGCTTTTTAGGCGGACGACATCCATTATGGGGGATGGGAGTAACATCTTTAATCAATACTATTTCCAATCCTGCCGCTTCCAGGGAACGGATCGCTGATTCCCTTCCCGGACCAGGGCCTTTTACCCATACTTCAACTCTTTTCAATCCCAAATTTATTGCTTTTTTGGAAGCATCCCTGGATGCTTCACCCGCGGCAAAGGGAGTTCCTTTACGGGATCCCTTCTGACCGGTAGTGCCTGAAGATGCCCAGGATATCACATTACCTGTTAAATCAGATAAGGTCACTATGGTATTATTGAAAGTTGAATGTATATGAGCAACCCCAGTAGGATCAACTTTTGTCTTCTTTACCTTTTTCTGAGCTCTCACTCTTTTAGCAGCCACATAACCTCCCTCTATTTCAAATTATTATTTTACTGCTTTTTTCTTCAGAGCAATGGCGCCTTTTTTCGGTCCTTTCCTGGTCCGGGCATTGGTTTTAGTCCGTTGCCCCCTTACCGGCAGACCTCTTTTATGACGATAGCCCCGATAACACTGGATTTCTTTTAATCTTTTAATATTCTGAGAAATTTCCGATCTTAATTGACCTTCTACTTTCACATGTTCTTCAATATATCTTTTCAATTTATCAACATCTTTATCGCTGAGATTCTGAGTTCTTACATTGGGGTCAACGCCAGTTGCCTGCAAAACCTTATGAGAAGTAGTCAAACCTATTCCATAGATATAGGTTAATGCGCATTCAATTCTTTTATTACGGGGAAGATCAACCCCTGCTATTCTGGCCAAATTAAACCTCCTATCCTTGACGTTGTTTGTGTCTAGGATTCTTTTTGCAAATAATTCTGACTACACCTTTTCTTTTGATCACTTTACAATCTCTACATATTTTTTTAACTGATGTTCTAACTTTCATAATATTCCCCTTATTTCTGTCGATATACTATTCTTCCCCGGGTCATATCATAAGGTGAAAGCTCAACAGTGACCCTATCTCCCGGTAAGATTTTTATATAATGAATTCTCATCTTTCCGGAAAGATAAGCCTGAACTATGTGATCAGTATTATCCAGCTTCACCCGGTACTTCAGACCTGGAAGAACTTCTTCAACCACACCCGAAATTTGGATGCCCTTATTTGATTTACCACTAGATCCCATTAATTTCCTTTTCCAGATGTATTGCTACTTGTTCTACTGATAATTGTCCGTTGATCTCTACAAATTTATCTGTTTGTTTATAGAAATCTATTAACGGTTCAGTTTTTGCTTTATATACATTCAACCGGTCACTTATCACATCCGGTTTATCATCTTCTCTTTGTAAAAGCTCTACTTGGCAAATATCGCATAATAAATCATGTTCAGGCGGTTTGACAAGTAAATTATAGACTTTTTTGCATTTGGGGCAAACTCTCCGGTTGATATTGCGTGCAATTATGGTCTGTTCATCGACATTAAAATATATAACTTTATCAATTTTATTCTGATTTTCCTGCAGGATTTCATTCAGCCCTTCCGCTTGATCAATAGTGCGGGGGAAACCGTCAAATATAAATCCATTTGCCTGTCCCCTGAACCTACCCAGATAATCCTTCACTAAATCGAGGATAATATCATCAGGCACCAGTTTACCTTCACTAATATAACTATGGGCAATTTTACCTAATTCCGTTCCCTGATCTACATTATAACGTAATATATCTCCTGTAGATATCTGGTGATAGTTGAACTTATCTGCAATGTATTTTGCCTGAGTTCCTTTTCCCGCACCAGGAGGACCGAGAAATATGTAAAATTTTTCTTTCAACTACCTTCTTCCTCTTAATTTTCCTTTAGTTAAAAAGCCATCATAGTGTCTCATCATCAATTGAGCTTCAATTTGTCTCATCGTATCTAAAATAACTCCCACTACAATTAACAGGGAAGTACCTCCAAAATAAAAAGGCAGATTAAACCGGCTTATCAAAATCATTGGCAGCACTGCAATGAACGCAAAAAATATTGCCCCGGGTAAAGTAATTCTGCTTATCACATAATCTATATATTCAGCAGTTTTCTTACCAGGGCGGTGACCGGGAATAAATCCGCCGTATTTCTTCATATTATCGGCAAGATCATTAGGATTTATCACCACGGAAGTGTAGAAATAGGCAAAAAAGACAATTAATCCAACATAAAATACAATGTACAGCAGCTGCCCTGGCTGGAACCAGGCGGTAATTGTAGCCAATATGGTCGAAGTAGTCGCATTTCCCTGAAAAAATTGAGCAATAGTTTGAGGGAACATCATTATGGATTGAGCAAAGATGATTGGAATTACTCCTGCACTGTTTACGTTGAGAGGAAGATGAGTAGATTGACCTCCATAAATTTTTCTGCCCACCACCCTTTTGGCATATTGCACTGGTATTCTTCTCTGGCCTTGAGTTATCATAACTACCGATGCAGTTATAAGAACCATAAACAGCATAATCAGAATAACCGTAAATATGCTTAATACGCCGCTTTGCAGCATGGCAATAGTTTGTCCAAATTCTATCGGATATCTGGCAATAATTCCCACCATAATCAGCAATGAAATACCGTTTCCAATTCCTACCTCTGTTATTCGCTCTCCTAACCACATTACAAAAACAGTTCCCGCAGTCAAAGTTAGCATAGTGGATATTATAAACATCAAACCTGGAGCGGTAACCATTCTTATTCCTTCAATACTTTGGCTTTGCAAAAAGATGGCAATTCCAAAAGATTGAAATGCAGCCAAGGCTACGGTGGCATAACGGGTGTACTGAGTTATTTTCTTTCTGCCTTCTTCACCTTCTTTTTGCAGTTTCTGAAGGGCGGGAATTACTGCTGCTAACAATTGAAAAATAATTGAAGCAGTAATATAGGGCATAATTCCCAGGGCAAAAATGGTTGCCCTGCTGAGATTACCTCCCGCAAAAATATCAAATAAACCCAGAATTCCCATCTTTTGGGCTTGGAAAAATTTAGCCAAGGCAATTGTGTTGATTCCCGGAAGGGGGATGTGGCCGCCTAATCTGTACAGAAGAAGGAGAAGTAAAGTAAACAGGATTTTTTTCCGGAGATCCTGAATCCTGAAAATATTTTGGAAACTTCTTATCACTTGCCGCTCCTCTGTTTTATAATTTCGACTTTCCCTCCTGCTTTAGTTATCTTTTCCTGAGCAGTTTTTGATACTGCGTGAACTTTGGCATCTACAGCAATACTAATATCTCCCCTGCCCAAAATTTTTATCTTCTGATTCTTCTTAAGCAGTTTTTTACCCTGAAGAATATCAGGATTAAGTTCAGTAAGCTGCAAAGCTTCAATCTGATCTAAGTTTAATATTACAAATTCCTTCCTGGCAAAATTTTTAAAGCCATGTTTGGGAATCAACCTCTGCAGGGGTAATTTTCCTCCTTCAAACCATGGGGGGGAAGATGATCCTGATCTTGATTTTTGACCTTTGGTACCCCTGGTAGCAGTTTTTCCCCGGCCGGAGCCTATTCCTCGACCAACTCTTTTGACTTTCCTTCGAGAACCAGGAGAAGGTTTAAGATTATGTAATTTCATCCTTTCATCTCCTCGATTTCTACAAGATGCTTAACTTTCTCAATCATTCCTCGGATAACCGGAGTATCATCTTTGATAACCGTATCCCTTATTCGGTGCAACCCTAAAGCCCTTATAGTTCTTTTTTGTCTGACCTTAAAGCCAATGGGACTTTTTATTTGAGTAATTCTAATTTTTTTCATAATTCTCTGTTCACCTCATAATTCTTAAGTGATTGTCAGATCAACTTATCTAAGCCGAGGGGATACCTCTTCAATATTTTTATTTCTATTTCGGGCAACCTGCTCAGGATCTTTAAGTTGTTTAAGTCCATTGAGAGTGGCCCTGGCAAGATTGAGAGCGGTATTTGAACCTAAGGATTTGGTCAATACATCTCTTATTCCCGCTGCAGTTAGTACCGCGGCTACGGTAGGGCAAGCAATTACTCCGGTTCCTTTGGAAGCTGGCTTCAATAAAACTGTACTGGCTCCCTGCCTTCCCATAGATTGATGAGGAATAGTAGTCCCAAATAAATTTATCTTTTCCATTGACCTTTTAGCTTTTTCAGTTGCCTTTCTTATAGCATTAGCAATTTCTCCAGCTTTTCCAATTCCGACTCCAACCTGTCCGTTACCATCTCCTACTACTACTACTGCTGAAAATTTAAATCTTCTTCCGCCTTTAATTACCTTGGCAACTCTTTTAATGGCAACTGTCTGATCAAACAATTCCTGGGTTTCCACTAATTTTTCCTCCTATCAAAACTTTAATCCTCCTTCTCTGGCACCTTCTGTAAAAGCCTTAATCCTACCATGATACTTATATCCGCCCCGGTCAAATACCACTGTGGAGATATCATTTTGTAAAGCTTTCTCCGCTAGCATCTTGCCCACCTGTTTGCTGATCTCCTTTTTATCTTCCTTCTCCTTTTTAGTCAACTTCAAAGAAGAAACTGAGAACAACACCTTGCCCTGGATGTCATCTATCAACTGAGCATAAATGTGGTTTAAACTTCTAAACACGCACAACCGGGGCATTTCTGGGCTTCCCTGTATTTTCTTGGTAACCCTTTCATGCCGCTGATATCGAGCTACTCTTTTCTTTCTGTATTTATCCATAAAATCTCACCTCAGATCATCCTACTGTGAAGAAGCTGCTGCTTTTCCGGCTTTTCTCCTAACCCATTCATCCGCATACCGGATACCTTTACCCTTGTAAGGTTCAGGAGGTCTAATCCCCCTGATTAGAGCAGCCATTTGACCAACCACTTGTTTATCAATACCCTTGACGGTTATCTGATTTCCTTCTTTGTTAAGTTCAAAATCTATTCCGTCAAACTTCTTAATCCACTTACTGGTTCTAATTTTATTTTCCGATAATCCTTCCGGCACTTCTGCCGATATTTCCACGGGATGAGAATATCCGATATTGATCTTTAAATTCTGACCTTCCAATACCGCCCGGTAACCAATTCCAACTATCTGTAATACTTTCTGAATACCCTGGGATACCCCTACCACCATATTGTTGAGTAATGATCTGGATAATCCCCATAAATTTGGTTTTCCAGAATCTTGTAAAATCAGGTTGATCTGGTTACCTTCCTTTTGGATATCAATTCCCTCTGGAAAAATCTTGGTTAAAGTACCCAGCTTTCCTTTTACCGTAACCTGCTGTCCTTTAACCTCCACACTAACTCCTGAAGGAATGTCAACGGGTAATTTTCCTATTCTTGACATATTAATACCTCACCATATCTTGCAAATTATTTCTCCTCCAACTTTTTTCTTTCGTGCTTCCCTATCTGTCATCAAGCCAAGAGGAGTTGATAACACCGAAATTCCAATATTATCTAATATTCTAGGTACCTCCCGATAACCTCGATAAACCCTTAATCCTGGCCTACTTACTCGTTTTAAATTAGTAATAACCGGTTTCTGATCATTAATATATTTGAGTTCTACCGTAAAAAACTTTTTGATTTGGTCAGCCGGTTGTTGAACTCCTTCGATGTAACCTTCCGCCTGCATAATTTGAGCAAGCTGAAATTTTAAATTTGAATAAGGGACCTCTACCGTTTTTTTGTTAGCTCGGATAGCATTCCGAATTCTGGTTAGCATATCTGCAATCGGATCAGTCATTGACATAATTCCCCCTCTACCAACTCGCCTTTTTTATTCCGGGCAAATGACCCAATAAAGCCAATTCCCTGAAACAAATCCTACAAATTCCAAAATCTCTAATATAGCCCCTACTACGTCCACAGCGGCTGCAACGATTGTATTGTCTAACCTTGAACTTAGGAGGTCTCTTCTGTTTGGCAATCCATGATCTTTTAGCCATTTTCTCCTCCGGAAGTTTGTCTTCTGGTAAATGGAACTCCCATTTTTTCCAGTAATGATCTTGATTCCTGGTCAGTTTTAGCAGAAGTCACAATGGTAATATTCATACCCATTACCGTTTGAACTTTATCGTAATCAATTTCCGGAAATACAATTTGTTCAGTAATTCCAAAATTATAATTACCTCTTCCGTCAAAACCATCTGCTTTAAATCCTCTGAAATCTCGAATTCTGGGGGCAGCAATATTCATCACCCGGTCAAAAAATTCATACATTCTATT
>LKUE01000414.1 GCA_001412365.1 Desulfuromonas sp. SDB
AGCCAATGTAAAAAAATTCCTCAATTTAGTGGAATTAAAACCAACCATGATAATTACTGCCAATCAACAATTTATCCTTGGCGATCCGGTTACCATAAAAGTTTTAAAAGAATTGTCCCGGTTAGACTTCGTATATATTACTGTTGAAAACCGGGAATTCTTAAATCATGGGGGTATATATCTGGAAAATTTAATTGAAATTTTAAATCAGAACCACTGCCGGAAAATTGGCGTAGATTCATGGAATATGGAGTTGAAACTTCACGAAAAGTTCAATACCTATCCCAGTGAAAATTTAATATCCTATTACGCAATGTTAAAAGATGATCAACAGATTAGCTTACTGAAGAAGGCTTCCGGAATATTAATTGAATGTTTTGATAAAAGTTTAAATTTTATTCAGGATGGAATTACCGAGCTGGAGTTGAGAAATTTTTTTGATTTAAATATTCACAATCTTGGCGCTGATCGGTTGGGAGTTCCCACCATTATTGCATTCGGACCGGAGGCTTTAGCGGTAGATCCAGTTCCCACTCAACGTTCAATCATGCCCGGGCAACTGGCTATGATTGAAATATCTGCAGGTGTGGAAACTGAAGCCCCCTTAATGGGACGAACCTTTTTTTATGATAAGCCTGATTCTAAATCTGAAAAGATATTGTCTAAACTACTGAAAGTTTATCAAAAACTTCATCAGAATATTCAGCCCGGCAAATTATCCAGTTCAGTATATGATCAGGTCTATAAAAATTTAGATAACCTTGCTCCCTATTTAAACGGTATTTGTGGCTACGGTCTGGGGGCGTCCTCTGATTTTTTCTACATAGCTCCCCACAGCAATCATGTGTTCAGGTCTAAAGAAGCCTGTGTTACCTCTTTATCTCTGGGGATACCAGATTTGGGAGTGATCAGATTCACCGATACCGTATTGGTGGGAGAACCCCTGGAGATTTTAACAGACTATCCCTATCAACTAATCTTGCCTGCCTCACCGGAAGCTAAGCATGAACAGAACTGAAGCAATCCAATTAATTGATAAACACATAGCTAATAAAAACCTGAAGAAACATCTTCTGGCAACTGAAGCTTGCATGAAAAAATTAGCGGAGCACTTCGGGGAAGACACTGAACAATGGAGTATAACTGGTTTAGTTCATGATATTGACTATGAAATGACCAAAGATGATCCTTCCCTGCACGGTGAATTAGGGGGAGAGATGCTGACAAAATATCAACTTCCCCCGGATTCGATAACCGCAATAAAACTTCATGGTAAATCATCTGTTCCCCCCGGCTTATTGGCTAATTGCCTATATGCAGTTGATCCCCTTACCGGGTTAATTGTTGCCGCAGCTCTGATGCATCCTGAAAAAAAGTTAGCAAGTTTAGATTTGAAATTTATTCAGAACAGATTCAAAGAAAAACGTTTTGCAGCAGGAGCGAATAGAGAGCAGATTCAATCAATCCAAAACACCGGTCTAGATTTAGATGATTTCATTGAATTAGCCTTATCTGCGATGACTGAAATTGCAGATGACTTAGGATTGTAAAATGGATGTTCTAATCACCCGTCCCCTACCTGGAATTGCCTATGAGTTATTGGATCAGCAAAATATCAGTTATCAGGTTTTTCCCCAGGAAGACCGGATGATAACCAAACCGGAATTATTAAGCCGGTGTAAATCAGTTAAGGGGATAATATCCCTGCTCACTGACCGTATTGACCAAGAGGTAATTCAAGCTGCCCCAAACTTAACTGTAATTGCAAATTATGCTGTTGGTTTCGATAATATTGATATTGCTTGTGCCACTGATCACCGGATCATGGTTACAAATACTCCCGGGGTGCTCACTGATGCCACTGCGGATTTAACTATGGCTCTGATTTTAAGCTTAATCAGAAGAATAACCCGGGCTGATAAATTTACCAGAGAAGGCAGGTTTCAGGGTTGGTCTCCCACCCTTCTCATTGGGGGAGATTTGACCGGTAAAAATTTCGGATTAATCGGGACCGGAAGAATCGGACAGGCGGTGGCGCAAAGAATATCCGGTTTTAATGTGAATTTAATTTACAATTCCCCATCTGGGAAACCTGATTTTGAAGAACAGTACAATGCTGTATTTTTAGATTTACCGGAATTATTGAGACAAGCTGATATCATCTCAATTCATGTTCCCCTAACTGATAAAACTCATCATCTGTTAAATAAAAATAATATGAAATTGCTGAAACCTAATTGCTATATAATCAATACATCCAGAGGACCGGTAATTGATGAAGTTGAATTAGTTAAATTATTAAAACAAAATAGAATAGCGGGGGCAGCCCTGGATGTTTTTGAAAATGAGCCTAAATTAACCCCGGGGCTGGCTGACTTGGAAAATGTGATCTTAACTCCGCACATCGGAAGCGCTTCTGAATATACCAGGAATAAAATGGCTGAGATCGCAGCTACTAACATTATTCAAGCTTTATCCGGCAAAATTCCGGATAACTTAATAAATCGAGAGGTTCTTGAAAAATGAGTATGTTTAATAAAAAGAAATCACCGTCTTCACTTCCCCCCTTACAGGAAAGGCTGCCCTTGAATAATGCCATTGCTATTGAAGCACTGGTCAATGTTCTGGAAAGAAAAAATATTTTAAATAAAAAAGAACTGCTAGAAGAAGTTAAAAAATTAGCTAAAACTGCCAAGAAACAAACTCTTGAAAACTGGAATCAGGATACTGACCGGTAAATTCAAGGGCAGAGTGATACCAGTTAAAGGTTCTGGAATCCGTCCTGCAACCGCTATCATGAAAAAGAGAATTTTTGATATATTAAGAGACTCAGTCAAAGAAAGCCATGTACTGGATTTATTTGCAGGAACCGGCTCGTTAAGTTTTGAAGCTATCTCCCGGGGGGCGCGCAGGGCGGAACTGGTGGAACGGAATTTAACCCGGATAAATGTATTAAAATCCACAGTAGAAAAATGGGGGATAGAATCCCAAATTGATATCTATAGTTGTGATGTACTCAAATGGTTAAACAGATTTAATTGCCATGCAGATATCATCTTCGTAGATCCTCCCTATAAGTATTTATATTATGAAACTCTCTCTGAATTAATCAGCAGGAAAATGCAAAAAAAGTCTTTGATTATCTGGCATTGTTCAGATAACCTACCTGTTTTAGATTTATTTTCAGTGGTCAGGAAATTAAAACAAGGGGGAAGTACAATCTATTTATTGGAGTTGCCATCATCATGAAAGCAATAAAAGCTGTATATCCGGGTACATTTGATCCAGTTACTTTTGGTCATATGGATATAGCGGTTCGGGCGGCAAAACTATTTCAGGATTTAACTATATTAGTTGCTGTCCATCCCAGCAAAAAAGCGATGTTTTCTTCTGCTCAAAGAGTGGAGTTTTTAAAACAATCACTACAGGATGTCTCCGGGATTAAAGTTAGAGAATATCACGGTTTACTGGCAAAATATGTTGAGGAACACAGAATAAATACAATTATCAGGGGGCTGAGGGCGGTATCAGATTTTGAATACGAACTTTCTCTAGCTTTGATGAATAGAAGAATGAATAATGATTTAGAAACCATTTTTCTAACTCCCCGGGAGGATCTTCTATATTTAAATTCAACTATGGTGAAACAAGTGGCTGCTTTAGGAGGGGATGTCAGCCAGTGGGTTCCTCCGGTGGTAAGCCAGGCATTTACATTAATGTACCAGTAGAAATATCTAAGGAGAGGAATACATGAAGATCAAATTAGCTAAACTTATTGATGAAATTCAACCCTCTGCAACCATTAAACTTTCTGCCAAAGCCAAGCAGATGAAAGCTTCAGGCATTGATGTGATAAATCTGACTGCAGGGGAGCCTGATTTTGATACTCCAGATAATATAAAACAAGCAGCCCGGAAAGCATTGGAACAGGGTTTTACTCGTTACCTACCTGCGGCAGGTTTACCTGAATTGAGAAAAGCAGTAGCTGAAGCAGAATCTAAAAAGCTCAATGCATCATCTTATCAACTTGAAAATGTCGCTATTGCCAGTGGCTGCAAGCATGCAATATACAATTCACTGCTGTCAATCTGCAATCCCGGGGATGAAGTAATCATTCCTGTGCCTTATTGGGTCAGTTATCCGTATTTAGTGAAATTAGCGGGGGCAAAACCGGTCTATCTTGAAACCAAGGATCGAGGATTTTTAGTTGATCCCCAGAGGTTATCCTCAATGATTACATCTAAAACCAAGGCGTTGTTTTTAAATTCACCCTCCAATCCGGTAGGAAATGTTTACCCCCGGGATCATCTGATTAAAATATGGGAAGTGGTTAAATCACACCCCGATTTATTTATTATTTCCGATGAAATATACGATCACATTGTTTTTGATGATTTACAGCATATTTCCATTGCCTCGGTTGATCCCCAGGCAAAGCAGAGAACTATAATTGTAAACGGAGTTTCCAAAACTTATGCCATGACCGGGTGGAGGATCGGCTGGAATGTCGCTGAATCAGATATAATTAACAATTCAGTTAAAATTCAATCCCATACCACTTCCTGCGCTTGCTCAATTTCCCAGTGGGCGGCTTTGGAGGCAGTAACCGGCAACCAGGATTGTATTAACCAGATGAGCAGTGCTTATCAAAAAAGAAAAAATCTACTGTTGAATAAACTTAAATCAATTGATCATCTGGAGGCAGCTCCCATTCAGGGTGCTTTTTTTGCCTGGCTGGATATTTCCTGGTTCTTGGAAAAATGCACCAACAGTAAAATCAAATCAGGATTGGATTTAACCGATTATCTTCTGGAGCAGAAACATTTAGCGGTGGTTCCGGGCAATGCTTTTGGTGATGACTACGCAATTAGAATCTCTTATGCAGTAAGTGAAAGTGATTTAAGCGAAGGAATAAAAAGGTTAGAACAGGGTTTAATGGAAATAACCTAGTCAGAGTGGATCTGAATAAATAAATGTATTTCATAGATCAGGCTAAAATCACTGTGATCAGTGGCAACGGAGGAAATGGCGCAGTCAGTTTCAGAAGAGAGAAGTATATCCCCAGGGGAGGTCCGGATGGAGGAGATGGGGGAGATGGGGGGGATGTGGTTATTCAAGCAGATGTCCAGATGAGCACTCTCCGGGATTTAACCAATCAGCGCATCTACCGGGCAGGTCATGGTGAGCCGGGAAGAGGAAAAAAACAGCATGGAGCCAGGGGCAAAGATGTGGTGATAAAGGTACCCCTGGGCACTGAAATTACCAATGCGGTAACAGATGAAATGTTGGCGGATGTAGTTAATCCCCAGGACAAAATTTTGCTGTTGCCCGGAGGAAAGGGAGGAAAAGGGAATACCCGGTTTAAAAGCTCCACCAATCAAGTCCCCCTGCAATTTACTCCCGGAAAGCCCGGGATGAAACTGGAAATAAATTTAGAATTAAAACTTATTGCCGATGTTGGTTTTATCGGATTTCCCAATGCAGGTAAATCCACTCTGCTTTCAACAATTTCCTCGGCTCAGCCCAAAATAGCCGATTATCCCTTTACTACCTTAACTCCTAATATAGGCATATACAGTGATATAACCGGCTTAACCATCAGTTTTGCCGATATCCCCGGCATTATTGAAAATGCTCACCGGGGAAAAGGATTAGGTCTGGAATTTCTCAGGCATATCTCCCGCACTCGAATTTTAATGTTTGTAATAGATGCAAGTGGTGATAATATTATGCAGGATTATCATATTTTAGTTAATGAAATTGTAAACTACAGTCAGGACTTGTACAATAAATCAAAAATTGTAGTATTAAATAAGATTGACAAAATTGATAAATTACCAGAATTTAATATAGATGAAGATTTGGTATGTATTTCTGCATTATACCAAACTAATATTGATGAACTCATGGAGAAGGTTAAAAATAAATATTTAGAAATAATTGGGAAGGGAGAATAGCCCATGTCAGATGATAAAAGTTATATTGAATCATCCATTACCGCCACCGGGGGTGAATTAAAATCTGATTCACTGAAAAACAGAATTGAATATGTACTGATGCACGCTCAGGGAAACAGTGTAACTGCTATAAAATCTTTAATTGATGCATTGAAAGATGAAAGCTGGAATGTCCGGTGTACCGCTGCTGAAGAATTGGGGAAAAAGGGAGAAGCGGTGGTTCCTTATCTGCTGGAAAGTATCAAAAGCGGAATTTGGTATGTCAAGGCAGCCAGTTGTAAAGCATTGGGATTGGTGGGAATTCCTCATTCAGTTTATCATATTTATCCTTACCTTAAAGATAAAAATCAGACGCTGAGAGAAGAAGCAGACAGAGCTATATGCAATATCATTGAAACTGATCCCCAGCGGTTTGTTGATGACTATCTGGCGGTAGGGGAGCCTTCATATATAGAACACTTCATGAACTGGTTGAATAAAAACCATCAGGATCTTTACGAAGAGGTCAGCACTTATCTGCAAGAAAAACATGGCATTTAATGGTTTTCAAAAAGTCAGATCATCTTCCCGATTTATCCCAGTGGAAATCAGTAATAGATAAAATTAACAAACAGGGCTGCCAACAACTTAAAACAGCCCTTGATAAATTTCCAGATATAAAAAACCTTTCCTTCCCACAGAACATAAATATAATCTGCTATCAGCAGTCTTGCTTCCCTGAGAAGTTAAAATCATTTCCGGTATTGTTCACCCGGGGGAAATCCATAAAGAATACAGATAAAATTGCAGCGGTAATCGGAACCCGAAACTGCACTGCTCAAGGTCGGTTAACTGCAAATAAGATCAGTTCCATATTGACTGACTTTAAATTCAGGATCGTTTCTGATTTATCCGAAGGGATCGCCAGGATTTCCCAGCAGAACGCCTGTCAACAAGGGGGATCTAATATTGTGGTTTTCCCAGGTTCAGCAGGAGAATATTTCCCCGGCAGCAGTTTTAGTTTAGCCAATCTCATTGCGGATACAGGGACTCTGATCTGGCTGTGGCCTCCGTTTAGACTAAAAATCAAACTTTACAAATCAAACTTTCAATCGGCAAATGCGGTTATCGCAAGTTTAGCTGATGTGATTATTTTAGTTGAAGCAAGTATGAAAAGCGGTACTTATTCGGTAATAAAAGAAGGGGCGGATTTAGGAAAAGACATATTAGTTTGGTCAAAACCCCGCAAAGGTCATCAAGGTGATCTTCCCGCTGAATTGCTTAATCAAGGATGTACAGGTTTTTACGATTATGTTGAATTGATGGATTTATTGGGGCTTCCTACCCAGGATAAAAAAAACGGCAAAGAAAATTCTTTCAGCAAGTTCACTGCTAAACAGCAACAGGTGCTGAAGTTGTTAGATGAACCAATGCCCATAAGTATATTATTGGAAAAGACAAACATGAATATTAACGAATTGCTAAACTTGCTCATTGAGCTTGAAGTGAATGGTCATATTCAGAGAATTGAAGGCGGGATGATTCAAAGGAATTAGAGATGAATGATTTGAAAAGATTTTTCCCCGCTAACCGTATACCTCCTGAAATTATTACTATTGATCCAGGAAAAAAAGAAATTAACCGGAATTTAAATTGGCTTCAAGATTTTGAAAACGTAATTTCCCAGACCTGCCTGCTCAAGAATGTTTTGTTGATTGTCAATGACGCCCAGCGTTCTACCCCCACTGCCAAAATACTTGAAAAACTGGATCAGCTGGATAATCAATTCAGCAATAAATGTTCTGTTTTAATTGCCACCGGTTCCCATGCACAACCCACCGATGGGGAAATAAAGCAAATACTGGGAAAGTTTATTCCCAAACAACTGGTCATTCATCAGGCAAAACAAAGTAAACAGCTGGTTAAATTTGGAACCACCACCAGACAAAATGAAATTTGGCTTAATAAATTGATCAATAACACAGATTTAATTATCACCATTAATTCAATTGAACCGCATTATTTCGCAGGTTTTACCGGAGGCAGAAAATCATTTTTACCCGGAGTGGCGGGATATCAAAGTATAGAAAAAAACCATCAATTTGCATTAGATCCCCGGGCGAAATCATTAAATCTCAATGACAATCCGGTTCATCAGGATATGACTGAAGCATTGAAATTTGTGCAAACTCCTGTGCAAACTATACAGATGGTAACCTTTGAGCACAACATCATAGATATATTTTGCGGCGATATTGAATCCAGTTTCACCCGGGGAGTTGAATTAGCCCGAAAGTTGTATTCGATTCCTGTAACCCACCCCGCTGATTTAGTGATCGTGGAAGTTAATGAGCCTTTTTCCCATACCCTGTACCAAGCCCAGAAAGCTTTAATACACGGCAGCTATGCAGGGGCAAAGGGGGGAGAGATAATATTCCTGGCATCCTGTAAAATGGGACTGGGCAGCCCCGCTTTTTACCATTTACTGTCCACCTTCAACACCCCTCAACAAGTTCTGGATTACACTGAAGAAAATTACAAATTGGGATATCATAAAGCTTATCATATGGCTCGGATTGCAAAAAAAATGAAAATATACATGATTTCCCAGCTATCCGGGGAAGTACTGTCCAATATGTTCATGGAGAAAATAAATAATCCCACTGAAAAAATTAATCAGTATATAAACTCAGGAAGAAAAATTATCTATTTACCAAATGGGGAAGTGACCGTACCCTGTATAACTGAAGGTTAAGATAAAACAATACAGGAGGTAATATTGAGAATTTCAGAGTTAAAAGATTTCGTAGATCAACAAGTAGAAATAACCGGATGGGTAATCGGCAAGAGAAGTTCAGGTAAAATTCATTTCATTTTAATTCGGGACAGCAGCGCATTTTGCCAAGTGGTGGTTGCTGAAAAAGAAGTCCATCCCGAAGTATTTGAACAATGTAAGCATCTGAACATAGAGACTGTTATAAAAATCAAAGCTTTGGCGGTAGAAGAGCCCAGGGCAAAATTAGGTTATGAACTCCATCTTAAGGATATGGAGGTATTATCCACTCCGGTTGACGAATATCCAATACCCCGGAAACCAAGCGGACCGGATTTTTTACTGAACTACCGTCATCTTTGGATTAGAAGCCCCCGACAATCCGCAATTATGAGGATAAGATCAAAGGTAATCTCTGCAATAAGAAACTATCTGGACCAGCAAGGTTTTTACTGCGTGGATACCCCTATATTCACTGCATCTTCCTGTGAAGGCACCACCACTTTATTTAAAGTTGATTATTTCAACCAGGATGTCTTCCTAGCTCAGACCGGTCAGTTGTACAATGAAGCAACTGCCCTGTGCTTAGATAAGGTGTACTGCTTTGGACCTTCATTCCGGGCGGAAAAATCAAAAACCAGAAGGCATTTAACTGAATTCTGGCAGGTGGAGCCCGAATTTTTATTTGCCCGGCTGGAGGATATCATTAATTTAGCGGAAGGGATGATTGTCCGGATTGTTGAGGAGATATTAACTCATCATCAAATTGACCTTAAAATATTGGACCGGGACATATCCAAACTGGAGCAGGTAAAAGCACCATTTCCCCGTATGACTTATGATCAAGCGCTGCAGTTGCTGCAGGAAAAGAATATTTCGGCGGAGTGGGGGAAAGATTTCGGTGCTCCCGAAGAAACAAAAATATCTGAAAGTTTCAATTCTCCGGTATGCATTCATCGTTATCCCTCTGCAATTAAAGCATTTTACATGAAACAAGCTCCCGAGGATAACCGGTTGGCACTGGGGGTGGATATTTTAGCCCCGGAAGGTTACGGGGAAATCGTAGGAGGGGGAGTTAGGGAGGAAGATATCGCCATCCTGGAGCAGAGGATTGATCAGCATCAGCTGAACCGGGATGATTACCAGTGGTACTTGGATTTGAGAAGGTATGGATCAGTTCCCCACGGTGGATTTGGATTGGGAATTGAAAGAACCGTAGCCTGGATTTGCGGCATACATCATATCCGGGAAACTATAGCTTTTCCTAGAACCATAGACAGGATTAAACCTTAACATCTTTTTT
>LKUE01000415.1 GCA_001412365.1 Desulfuromonas sp. SDB
ACAAACAAAATATTTATAAAAATTTTTTTAATTAATCAAAATATTGATATGGAAATTTAATTATGTTATTCTAAATTCAATGAAAAACAGCTATCCATTGAAAATAGTTGAGCTTAAAACAACTGATGAGCAGATAGAAGAAATCCAAAAATTATTTCAACAAACCCCTCAATATTTTATAAAAACTAAAGGACATCCTCCTCAGGGGAATGAAGCCAGAAAGATGCTGGAAGAAAAACCTCTTGGCTTTTCTGAACTGGCTAAATCGCTGGGAATTTATCATCAACAGGAACTAATTGGATATATTGATCTGATAAAATCATTTCCCCATCCAAATTCAGTAACTATTGGTTTACTGATGATTTCTGAATTAAATCAAGGAAAGGGCTGGGGAAAGAAAAGCTATCAGCTACTGGAACAAATAATTAGTGGTTGGGGGAATTTTAACACAATTAGAATTGGGATATTAGAAGTTAATTCTCAAGTTGTACCTTTTTGGGAAAAATTAAATTTTCAAGATACTGGTAAAAGACTTGATTTTAATGAAAATGAAATTTCCACAAAAATAATGATATTTGAAAAGAAAATTGATTTAGCTAAATGATAACCGCTATATTTAGATAAAGGAGGGATAATGAAAAAGTTGGTTTTAGGAATATGTTCCTCCCCTAGAAATAACAGTAACAGCGAGATACTTTTAAATCATATTCTTAAAGGCGCTGGTATTTCAGGGCATTCCACTGAAAAGATTAATCTCAGCCAATCTCAGATATCCCCTTGCCATGCCTGTTTGAAATGTAAAAATAGCGAAGCGATAAAATGTGCCCTGGAAGATGATATGCAGGAGATAATTGAAAAACTAATTAAAGCTGATTGTATAATTTTTGCTTCTCCCATCTACTTTTTTTCTGTTTCTGCCCAGATGAAAATTTTCATTGACCGACTTTATTGTTTAGTTGATGAAAACAAAAAACAAAAAATGGCAGGAAAAGATGCAGTGATAATATTAACCCATGGTCACCCCAGTTCTGAAAAATCAGGCGCCTTAATTGCCATGGCTATGTTCAAAAAAATACTTAATTTCTTTGAAATATCCTTAATCCATAAGATGCTTTATTCCTGCCAAATGCCCGGGGAGATATTAGAACAACCTGATATTCTTCAAAAAGCAGTTTCCATAGGTGAATCACTATAAGCCGGATAGAAATATAGACAAAGAAATTATCAAACGGATATCCAATAAATTTTACAGGGGAGATTTTTTCAATGTCCTTGCCCATGAACTCAGGTTATCAGACTTAACCTCCTTACTGCTGGAGGTTTACCGGGAAAGAACTCAAAGTATAACCTGTTCAAAACTTCTGACAATTTATAACCACAATAGATTTGTAAAGCCGGCAAAGTTAAATCCTTTAACCAGGATTGATTTTGAAAAATTAGCATTTTCTCTTCTTCCTCAAAATGTAGAACTCCTGGATTTATCCCCGGTGACCGCCTTAGGAACATCCTCAGTGATGGCAAAAATTGATCAAAACAACATTCTTACTGCGCTTAGGGGAACTGAAGTGGTATCTGATTCCACCAATGTTCTAGCCTTGGAATGCGCAAGAAGAAAAATTATTTTTACTGACAGTCAAGATATTACTCTCTGTTCCAGTCATCGATTGCTGAGAACCCAATTGTTCAATCAACCTGATTGTTTTGCCCATTTTTTAATACTGTCGCTGGCAACTTCTGGAAAAGACCAGGGTTCTTATAAATTTGAATACAATAGTTTGATTTTACATTTAAATTACTACCTGTCCCTAATGGAGAATTTACCGAAAATCCATTTAGAAGCAATAAAACCAAGATTGAAGTTAATTTATTATTCAAAACAATTCATGACATTTTTTAAACCGATGCTTTCAGAATACTTGGAAAATAAATACCCCCAAATGATAGTTCAACATGAAATGTTTGCAGGAGATCAAAGCTATTACCTTAATTTAAGATATCAGCTATATGCTTCAAATAAACATAACCGGGAATACTTTTTACTTGATGGTGGTTTTACCAATTGGATGCAAAACCTTTTAAGTAATAAAAAAGAAAGATTTCTAATCAGCGGTTTAGGCGCTGAAAGATTATTAACCTTTTTCAGATAGGAGAGTGCTTATGAAATTTTTTAAAATATTGTGTGTTGTCTTTATAATTTTAGCAGTTCTGCTGGCATGTGGAAAAGGGTCAGGAGGCAATAATGAAGAACAAAACTCTTCAGCAGACTGGCCATGGGAAGACATTCCCCTTTACTCCGAAGCATTTAACCTTGAAGAATATGTTGATCCAGGTATAAGAATGAAATTCGATAATCCCGAAGGAAGGACATTTGACACCGATAAGGATTTTGAGACTTTATTTGAGTTTTATCTAGAAGAGATGCCTAAACATGGCTGGAAACCTCTAAGCTCAATGGATCCAACCAATAGAGTTGCCATCATGAAATGGGAAAGTGAAGACGGGAAAATATATGTTGAAATGGTAATCTCCACTGATCCTGAAGGAAATGCCCGGGCAATGATCGCCAGATGCCCCCAGAACTGATATGGGGTTATTTAAATTCAGAAAATACCTCAGGCGGGACGATCTGGTATTTAAAACAGATCATGAAAAAACAACTCATTTCATACATGATCTGGAAAAAACATCTTCCGCTGATAAAGCTACAGTGGCATTTGTTCATTTTAAAGATTCAAAGGAAGTTCTAGAACAAAAATTGAAGAACTACCGATTCTTTGTTTTCAAAGGAACTTGGGAGAGAAGTAAGCTATCTAAAATTATAAACACCTGGGGAAATGAAATTTTTATAATAACTACTGATTTTTTGAGAAGTTTACAAAATAGCCCTGTACGTTTGGAAAAAACACATTCTTCACCACTTAAACTTAACTGCTTTGCTTTTGAACACTATCCAGTCATATCCAGGGATAAATTAATTTTTGATTTTCTGGAAAATCTGCCTGTAAAATCTGAAATTTCATTCTATGTTTCACTGGAAGAACCTCTATTGAGAAACTACACTTCAGACCAGTTCATTTCAACAATGGAAACACTGGGCTTCAATCAGGGTTATGTTAAATCCCCCTTGTTAACCAAGTCTATTGAAAATCTCCAGAAAAAAATTGAAAAAAAAGTAAAACAACAAAACCGGGGTTATGTTGAGACATCAGTAAATTCCTCTTTGGAATGGTTCAAATACAACTTTCACCAGAGTGATTTATTTTAGAGGAGAAAAATGAATAAATTAATTGCCTGCTGTGGTTTGGATTGTGCTATATGCGATATTAGACAATGCCCGGAAAATCCGGAGTTAGCAAAAAGAATTGCTCAATGGTTTAAGGAAAATATAGACGAAAAGGCAGAACCTTCCTGGTTTCACTGTTCCTGGTGCCGGGGGGACCGGAACAATCACTGGTCAGCCGATTGCTGGATTTTGCAGTGTTGTGTAGATAAAAAACATCTGGAGTACTGCAGTCAATGTGATGAATTTCCCTGTGAAAAACTGGTGGCGTGGTCAGAGGAAAACAATAAATACCAGCAAGCATTCCAAAGATTGGTTGATATGAAAAGTCAATTATAAAATATGATCTTCTAAGCAGTAATTTTTATTTAAGACAAATTCAGACCACAGCCGGAAGGGGATATTTTTGTAAATTAACTGAATTGAATTTTCAAGATTTTTCCAGGAAATTCCTCTCATTTTCCAGTTTTCTCCAATATAAAGTCGGCTGATTAACTGGCGTCCATAATCAGTCCATACTGATTCAATTAATTCCTGTCCATGATAATCATTATCAAAACTTATTTCCCTGAAACAATTTTTATATTCTTTCCCGTTGATTGAAATTTCTACGATATCAATTTTTTTATCAGCATACTCTCCGGTTTTAATCTTGCGATTTCTGACTATAAAATTATCAGGGAAAAATTCAATTTCCTCAAGCTTGTCCAGAAAAATCCTTTGAAACGCATAAATATTATCATTATCTAAATAAAAATATACTATCCGGTCATTCATAGTATTGGTTTTATCAAATTTTGTCATAACTTCCAGCAGTGTCAATCCTGCTGTTTCAATTTTTCTGGTTACTTCCGATCTTGCCCGGTAATCCCAAAATACCAATTGACTTTCACCGTATTCATATCTATCCCATTCCTCTACTTCTCCTACTTCCATAACTGATTCCAACCAGGTTCCATCTCCATTTAATAACAAAGATCCCTTTTTCCAAGTAGGAGTAATGTAAACTTCAACATTTTGTATTTTTTCTTTCACCTCCGTCTCCCTTATTTTTAAAATTTCCCTAGCTTTGAATAATCTACTCTTTACAGTTCCTTCCGGAATTTTCAGAATTCTACTTATATCTTCAACACTGAAATTCTGAAAGTACTTCATTTGAACAATATCTTTATATTTTGATTCCATTTTATATATTCTGTTCAGGATCTGATTGTATCTTTCATTCTCTATGCCTGAAGGCAATGAATGATCCGGCTGATACGATGTCAAAAAATTATAATATCTGGATTTTT
>LKUE01000416.1 GCA_001412365.1 Desulfuromonas sp. SDB
TGCTGAAGGAAATCCGGTTGAACGGTGAAAACCAGGAATTGGTGGATGAAATCCGGCAGCTGGGCTTGGAATTTGGAATAGTAACTCCCTACACCTCCTACCTGGTGGTGGAAGATGAAAGAGAATTAGTTAGTTTGCCTACTTCAGTTAGGGAATTTAGCAGTGATAGAGCATCTCATTATATGAGTGCAGGGATAAGTTCATCGGAAGCAGTGGGAGAAACCTCGGTAGATATTTCCAGCGCTATTGAAGAATATTCTGAAGGAGAAGTATATGAAGTTGAATACAATCCCATAATTAATTACATTAACGGGAAATCATTTACTAAAACCCATAATATGTGGATTGAACAGGGTTATGAAGATCAACCGGTAGAAGAAATTGGGTTTGCCAGTGAGGAATTTTACAATTTACTGAGGAAAGATCCGGAAATCGGTGATTTCCTATCTTTGAAAAATGTGATATTTTACTACCGGGACAAATGGATAAAGATTAACTCTAACTAGCATATTTGAGGATGCCTGCTTGAGCAGACATCCTCAGTTTTTTACTGATTATACTTCAGCACTCCATAAGCCGTGAAGGTTGCAATAAGCTCTAGCTTTTATATGATCAAATTTCATCTTAAAGGTGGTTTCCGGATCTTGTTCAGAGTTCAGATAATGGCGGGGACTATGCTTGCCATCCGGAGAAATTAACTGAATCCACTCAATGTGATGAGCTTCAGTCATGGGATGAGGCTGGCTTCCAATCTTCACAGTTACCCCTTGATCGGTTTTTTCAATAACTGGCAGGTGTTTTTCCTGAGCAGCGTCTACAGTATTTTCTGTCTGGGCAACCATTGGTTGTCCACAGCACACCAAGGCTCCTTTTCCTCCATGAAGAACTTCTACAATATTCCCGCAAATTTCGCACTTATAAATTTCAAATGTTTTAGCCACAATTACCTCCATTAAGTTAGTTATATATTAGTAATATAAATTGCAGGGGATAAATTGTCAATAAATTAGTTATTTAATTACAATTAATAAGCTTATTATCAAATATATAGGATAACTTTATTTCTTGCAAATTGCATAATTATCATATATTTTTAGATACTTACATTTAAGCAGCAGGATAAAATTGCAACAGATAAAAAACAACCGTATTTTAATATTAGCTGACATTCACTCCAATAATATTGCCTTGCAAGAAGTACTAGGGGATATTAGTAAACGAGGTTATGAAAATTCAAAAATAATTGTCAATGGAGATGTCATATCCCTGGGACCTTGTCCCCAGGAATGTTTTGAATTATTAAGTGAGTTTAATGATATCTCTTTTATCTTAGGCAATAATGATAGATACATAATAAACCGTAATTTTGCAAATATGGATAATTTTCATGCTGATATGTACAAACAGGTTCCTCAGGGATTAAGAGATAACTTAACTTGGACCTATAATCAATTATCCCCTGAAAATCTTGAGAAAATGAAGAAGTGGCCTAAACAGATAGTATTTAAAGTTAGTAAATACTACATGTCAGTTTCCCATGGAACTCCTGAAGATGATGAAGAAAATATAAACAGTGATATATCAGATCAAGATTTAGTCAGAAGGTTTAACGAATATGATCTGTACGTGTTCAGTCATACTCATGTGCCATTTGTAAGAAAAATAAATGACAAAATGTTTATAAATCCGGGAAGTGTTGGTTCATCACTTGATGGTGACCGGAGAGCTTCTTACGCTATTTTAACTTTAAATAATGATAAGTGGGAAGTCAAAATTCACAGGATCTCCTATGATTTAAATAAAGTGGTTGACCTGATGAACAATAGAGAAGTTCCCTGGAGAAAAAGCATTTTAAAAATTTTGTTTAAAGCTTCCTTTTAATGTATGGGAAAAAGTAAAAAATTTTTAAATAATAAAGGCTTGATAGCATTATGTTAATTTTAATTGCAATTATATTAGGAACTCTAACTCCTACCCTGATCTATTCTTTTCTGGTGTGGTGGATTGACCGTTATGAAAAAGAGCCCATATGGTTATTGATTATATCTTTCTTTTGGGGGGCAATACCTGCAGTTGTATTATCCCTGATTTTTGAAATATTATTTGAAATGCCTATAGTATCTATTGCCGGGGATACTATCGTTTCCAGTTTATTGAGTGCCAGCGTAAGTGCTCCCATTATTGAAGAATCCTTCAAAGCTCTAGCTTTAATTTTATTAGTCCTGATTTTTCACAAGGAATTTGATGATGAATTAGATGGCATTGTCTATGGAGCAATGATTGGTTTCGGTTTTGCCTTAACTGAGAATATTTTTTACTTTTTCTCCGTACTTTCAGAACAGGGATTGGGGGCAGGACTTGTAAATATTTTCATGAGATCTTTTATTTTTGGTTTAAATCATGCTTTTTGGACTGCTTGTGTGGGAGCGTCCATTGGTTTTGCCAGATTATCCAGAAAAATATCGGCTAGAATTTTTGTTCCCTTTGCCGGATGGATGATTGCAATAACTCTTCACGGCATTCACAATGGAGGTATCGTGCTGGTGGAGAGCACTTACTGTCTTTCCTTCATCAGTTCTTTTATTTTAAACTGGGGAGGAATGGTTTTACTATTTATTCTGGGTTTCTTTGTACTGCGCAGGGAAAGCAGATGGATCAGGGAAAATTTACTGGAAGAAGTTAAAAAGGGGGTAATTAAACCGGAGATTTACGATATAATGTCATCTTCCCCCCGCAGGATGGCTTATCGGTGGAAGATATTGAAAGTTAAGGGCACAAAGCGATACCGGGAGATAGGAAGATATTTTCAACTGGCAACTGATTTAGCTTTTAAAAAACATCAAGGTGATATTGACTGTTTGAAGCCTGAAACTCTTAATGAAATAAGAAGTAAGCTTAAACGCTTGAGCAAACTTTTTGACCCTTAAACTCACATTTTCATTGCAGTAAAAACCTGCTGATTTTTTTTACAAATTGACTCTTGGATACAATAAAAACTCTATCTTGTTCCATTAATTTATTGTTCCCCCGGGGTATTAGGAAAATGCCTTGCTTTTCCCTGAATATTCCAATAAATACACTTTCCACCGGGAACTCTTTTTTTTCAGTAATTTCTTTGATGGTAAGATTAATACATGATGCATGGGGGGGTATGAGAAAAGCATAAATTCCGACTTTTCCTCCTCCCATTGTAGCTATCTCCTTAACTGATGGTTGTTCAATTTCCATAATTATCTGATTTATCAGAAGATCGCTTAATTTAATGACTATATCGGCACCTGCTGCTTGATAAGCATGTTCATAGATGGGTTTTCGAATAAAAGCCAGTATACGGGGAACTCCTAGACTTTTAGCAAGGACAGTAGCGGCAATATTATCGGAATCATGTTTTAACAGGCATAATAAAATATCTGCCTTATCTACTCCCGCATCTTTAAGAATACCCAGATCAGTTGCACTTCCATTTATAGTTACTGCTCCGGTTTCAGCATAAATTTGTTCACATATTTCACGGTTGGTGTCTATAATAACCACATCATGATTGTTTTCAATTAATATTTTTATTATTTGAGAACCGGTATCTCCTGCTCCTGCAACAATAATGTACATAAATACTCCTTTAACCTATATTTTAAGTCCAAGCTTTACTGCTGAAAATTAAAAATAATGGAAAAATTTCCAATCTTCCCGCAATCATTCCCATTATATAAGTTAACTTTATTACAGGATGCAGACTGCTCATTTGGTCAACCGGAATATAGCATGGTCCGATATTACATACTGCACTGAACATCCCGGATGCAGATTGAATTGGTGAAAAGTTTGAAAAAAGTGAAGTTATTATGGTTCCTGCTAACAGTATAAATATCCAAAGACAAAAAATTGTGAGCAGTCTCTGGATTTGAGAAGATTCAAATTTCTCCTGATTGATATAGATAGCGTTGAGGGCAGAGCGGGGAATAAGTATTTTAAAAAATTCATTCTTGACAATTTTACTCAGTATGGCAATTCGGAATACTTTGACTCCCCCCCCAGTTGAGCCGGTACACCCGCCTATGAACATCAATCCCAAGAAAAGTATTTTTGCGGTGGATTTAAAATAGGGGCTGGAAATATCTTCAGTTGCAAAACCAGTAGTAGTAAATACTGATATAACCTGAAAGGCTATCTCCCTGAAATTTTGCTCTGCTGATGACCAGAAATTTAATTTATTCAGATAAAAATGAGTCTGTAATCCTGTGGTTAACATTCTTTCTGTAATTATCAAAAGAACTGCTGATATTAGTATTCCCCAGAAGTATTTGATTTCAAAATTTTTCCAAAGCTGCTTAATATTCCCCCGGAGAATTTGATAATGTACAACAAAGTTGATTGCTCCCATGAGCATTCCCAACATCAGAACATATTCAATAAACCGGTAATTTGAATAACCGGAAAGTTGGTAGTATTTTATACTTTGGTCATGAGTTGAAAATCCCCCTGTAGATAGAGCGGTGAATGAATGATTAATACTGTCGAAAACCGGCATACCCCCCAAAACCAGTAAAACAAAAATAATTGCGGTAAAAATTATGTAGATAGTCCATAAAATTTTTACCGTATTTACAATTCCCGGTACGGGACGTTGTGCTTTTATTTTGTGACTTTCTGCACCGAATAGATAATGAGGATCAACTAATTTAGCGGTTACTGCGATAAAGAAGGTTATAATCCCCAAGCCACCCAACCATTGGGTGATACTCCTCCATATCAGTATGGAGGGATGGTAATGATCTAAGCCGCTGAACATAGTTATCCCAGTGGTGGTGTATCCGCTTACTGCTTCAAAAAAACTGTTTAAAACACTTTTATCTATCCCAAAAATATAGGGTGCTGCGCTGATCATGGATAAAATGATCCAGGCCAGTCCGCAGATGATCATGGATTGAGAAAAGCTGAGAGATGATTTTTTTATGGAGAAGATTAAAATAAGACCGACTGTTATTGAAAACATGGATGGGTATATAAAGGCGAGAAATACTTTCAGATTAAATTGATTAATGCATAAAAACAATGGAACCAGTAAAAGTAATCCTAACCCTAAAATTAAAAACCCCAGAATTTTCAAGAGCGGAGTTATTGAATATATCAACTTTTTCATTTAATTATTTTTTAATTAATATTACTATTTTATTATTTAAAATTTAGTTATCAAATAGCATTTTAAATTAATTTGTCTGGAGTAACTATGGATAATTTTTGGAATTTAAATGATTTATATGTTTCCTTTGATCATCCCCAATTTACCCGGGATATTGAGCAACTGCAGAGGTTGATAGGTGATTTAAAGAATTGGTCAGATAATAATTTAAACAATTATGAGGAGATAAAATCTAAAATTGTATTTTTTGTTGATTTTGAAAACAATTATTTA
>LKUE01000417.1 GCA_001412365.1 Desulfuromonas sp. SDB
AAAAATTAATCCCATTTTTTTCATGAACACCCCCTTTCTACAAATAATTTTTCATTCATTCCGTAATTTTAAATTCAACTGCTAACTGACTGGTTAAATTCAAAATACTTGATCAGTGAACTATCATCAAATAATAGCTTTGCAAAAAATTGATTTTGGCAAATGGGCAGACCGAAGTGGTCATAACCATTCCAATAATATTTATATTGTCCAGACACCAGGGGAATTGTGGATACTAATTTCTTTATCTTTCTACCGGTAATACTGAAAATTTCCAAACTGATACTATGAGTTTTTGATAAATTTAAATTAAATTCCACATTTTCACCCTGATTTTCAACCTGTAAATAAACCATGGAAATAATTCCCAATTCTTGCGTTAAAAGATATAACTGATATCACTGGATAGATTTTAGGAAAACAGTTCCCTGCTTCATTCACAAGATTCTTAAGCATACACACCCCTTTTTTAGAATCTCTAGAATAATTTATTAACTGCTAATTGCCTTTAAAAACAATGAAATGTAATCATAATAATAATCAGGTTCAGTAAATTTATGAAATTGATGAGTAGAAAAAAAATATTCTGATAAAACTGCTCTGGAGCTGTACAGAAAGTAACTTACAATTTTATCTACCTCTAAATCAGGACATAAACTTCCATCATTTATCCCATTGACAATTGCCTTTCTGATATAATCAATCCCCTGGAGGTTGATTTCTCTGTACTTTTCAAGAATTGAATTGCTAATTTTACTTTCATCTACGGTCCATTTTTGCCAGGATTGAAAAAATTTCAATTGTTCAGGTCGTTCAGAATAAAATTCAAAATATTTATGGGCAATGTTTTTTAACTGCTGATAACCATTATTCCCGGATAATAATCCCTTTTCAATATATTTTACTCTTTCCACTAATGATCTTATGAAAACAACTATATAAATTTCATCTTTACTCTGGAAGTAGGAATACAAAGTCATTTTGGTATATCCAGCAAAATCTGCAATTTCTTCAATGGTAGTTTTCTCATATCCTCGGGTATAGAACAAATGTTGAGCTGCATCCGCAAATTCATTTTTTCTATGCATGATTTTCTTTTTACGTTTGTCCATAGCCATCATCTGCATAAATCATACCTTAAGTATAAATATTATACCAATTGTAATTGAAGTCTGGTTAATTCTTTTTCTTAATCCCATCAAAATAAACATTTAAAAAGTTTTGATAAAAATCCAGATTGTCTTTCCAAAAACCGCTTATCACTTGAAATAATACCGCTCTGATGCTGGTCACAAAATTAAATACTAATATCTGTACATCTATATCATCTCTGATTTCTTTATTTTCTATCCCTAATTGAAATGCTGATTCAATACGATTTACCGCTTTCTGATTGAGGTTAAATAAAGTTTCTTTTAGCCCTTCTCTTACATTATTGTAATTCCATTTACCTAAATCAAAATAGAGCATTAAATCTAATATATGAGGATTTTCATGATAAAAATCGTAGTAGGCATTAGCCAAAGCTTTTAATTTTTCTATTGCCTGATCTTGTTTTTTCATTGAAATCTCAAAATTACGGACATGGTTGGTAAAAAGATCAATGAAAATTGCGGTGAATATTTCTTCTTTGCTGATGAAATAAGAATACAATGTTTTTTTAGTAAATTCAGCCTGCTTGGCGATATCATCCATGGTGGTGTTGTCAATACCTTTAGCAGATAGGACTTTATCAGCAGCCTGGATAATTTCCTGTTCTCTTATTTTCCGGTCTTTTTTCTTTCTGCTTTCAATTCCCATAATATACCATTGGTTTATTAATATATACTATTAGTTTATCTTATTAAAACAATAGTTTATTATATTTCAGCATTTTGTCAAGGAATTTTTTTAGAAACTATAACCGGTACTTATGCCAATGGTGAAAACCAAGTTATCTCCGGAAAAAAGAGGAGTTGCTGCAAATTTTACAAACGCTCCCTTGCTGGGCTGATAGCGATAGCCTAAAATCCCGGTTCCCAGAACTAAACTGCCTGATCCGTCAATCTCCGAACCAAAAAACACTTCTTCCCCTTCAATTTCCACACTTACCGGCATCACTCCTCCTCCAATTTCCAGGCTGTGACTCCCCTGACCCAGCAGATAGCTGGCAGTTAGAGGGAAACCGTTGAATTTTAGCCATCCATCAATAAACATCCAGAAAGTCGGCAATCTCCAAACGGAAATTCCGGCTCTTAGAGACAGCATCCTCACCGGTCTAAATTCATAATTCACTGAATATAAAATTCCCGGACCCAGCAACTCGGCGTAAATTGCATTTCTGGAAAATGCTTGCTGTTCTTGACCCAGCAGAACAATAGAACCTAAAACAAAAATGATAGTAAATATTAACAACTTTTTCATAATACTACTCCTCTGTAATTTCTTCAGTAAGTTCTAAAAATCTCTTATAGGGAATAGCCATGAGACTTTCCGCTTGAAACGCGCCATTAGCCCTGCTTATTAAAGATACTTTGGCTGCTGTTTCTTCATCCGGTGCTTGGTAGATATCAATAAAATCAAAAGAACCTAAAAGTGCATAATGAGCCAAAAATTTTACCTCAGGGCATTTTTGCTTGACCTGATCCAGCCAGTTTCTTCCTAATTTGCCCCTTTGTTTTACCTGTTTGGAGATTTCCGGGGACAGTTTGGTCATCAAGATATAAGTTTGCATCTCGACCTCCTTTTTAAATTCTCCTCTGTAAGAACAATTAAAACCCAGAATCTGTCTGGATATCTTCATCAAACTCCGGAGTTATCTGTATTGGAAAGTGACCGGAGTTAACGGAATCCTGTTCCGGGGAAATAATTATTAAAGAATCTTTACTACTATCTGCCTCCACCTTGGGGTCTTGTTGACCAATTGAATCCTCACTGGATACATTAACTATTTGGGTTGATGGTTGGTTGATATTTTCAGGGGAAAAAGATCTTTGCTCCCGGTACTGAATATATTCCTGATTAGGAGAGATAAAGGAAAAATAATATTCTAAAACCAACTTGGTAATGGGAGCGGCGATTTTCCCTCCGGAAGCTCCTGCCTGTTCAATGAATACGCCCACTACTATCTCTGGATCATCAGCAGGAGCAAACGCGACAAACCAGGAGTGATCTTCTCCGGGATTTTCCGCGGTACCTGTTTTGCCTGCAAAAATCAAACCGGCTATTGCTGCTTCTGAAGAAGTACCATCCTGAACTGAATGGATCATTGCATTTTTTACATATTGAAAAGAAGAATCACTTATATCAATTCTCTCCCTAACTACATTAGCCCGGTAAACTAACTCATCATTTTCAGAAATAATAGAATCAACCAGGCGGGGTTGAATTAGATACCCTCCATTTGCAATTGATGCAATCATTCTGATTATCTGCAGAGGGGTAGCTAAAAATTCTCCCTGTCCAATTACTAAATTGACCACCACTCCTTTAGGCCAATTTCCTTCTCCGAAATGCTGATCATACCATAGGCTGTCCGGCAGCAACCCGCCTGACTCAGGAAATAAATCAATCCCGGTTTTTTTTCCAAACCCGAATTTCTGAGCCCAATAGATAAAATTGTTAAAACCAATTCTAAGCCCCAATTGATAAAAGAAGACGTCACAGGACATGGAGATGGCTTCTGATAAATTTAACGATCCATGTACTCCGGTACAGCGATGAGGGTGGCCATCTCCTAAGTCAATGCTGCCTTCACAGGGTTCCAGGGGAGGACCAGTATCCAGCACTCCTAATTCCAGGGCAATAATTGCAGTCATTGGTTTCACCGTGGAGGCAGGGGGGTAATTGCTTCCTATACACCGGTTTAACAGGGGATGCTTGGGATTATTTAAAATTGATTCCCATAGTTCTCTTCTCAGCACAAAAGACAAACTGTCCGGGGGAAAATCAGGCTTTGATACCATCGCCAGTATCTGACCGGTCTTGACATTCATCACAATACCACAGCAAGCAGGATACCACAGAACATTGTATAATTGTTTTTGCAGCCGGGAGTCCAGGGAAAGATAGACATCTGCACCCCGCTGGGGCAAAATCGGTGATTGAGCCTGAAATGGACGGATCAATCTGCCGCTTCTATCTACCTCTACATATTCATGCCCCGGTTTTCCCCGAAGATATTCATCGTAATTTCTTTCAACTCCCATTTTTCCGATAAGATCACCTGAACTGTAAACAGTACTGTCTTTATCCGTTAATTCTTCTTTGGAAATTTCACCTAGGTATCCTACACTGTGGGCGGCATACCTTCCTAATCCATAAACTCTTACCGGTTCAGCAATTATCTGTACACCTGGCAAGTCATCCCTATGCTCTTCCAGAACACTGACAATTTCCAGATCTACATCCCGGGCTAACTTCTGGGAATAATTTGATAAAGTGTCAATCCTGTCAAAAATATTCTGTGGGGTAATATTGAGATACATAGACAGTTTTGGAGCCAAACCAGGATACATTTTAAGAAAATTCGGATTTACCATCACGGTGTAGCCAGGACGGTTCCAAGCCAGCTGTTCACCGTTGCAATCATAGATATTTCCCCGGGCAGGTTCAATCTCTCTTATCTGAATGCTGGTGCGAGATGATTTTTCCTCCCAGAAAGCCCCTTCTAATATTTGAAGCTTAAATAACTGAATTAGAATAAGAAAAATTAATATCAGAAATACATATATATATCTATTAATTCTCTTATCTTCCATTATTCTACTTTTTTAATTAATGAGGATAAAAATGGATTGTTTTCAAATAGATAAAATAATAAAAAAATAATTAAAGTCCCCAGCAAGGTAGAGTAGATCACCCCGGGAACTATATTTTTCCAGAAGGGCATGAGGATGGGAGTGCCTCCTCCCCGGTTGGTTAACCAGTTTAACAGCGCGTAAATCATATTAACTGTAAATAACAGCAAAATCTTCATTGAATACCTTTCCAGATACATTGACATCGCCAGATAACCAGCCACATAACCTGAAATTGAAAATAAAATCATCCCAAAACCGATAAGATATCTGGCGTAAAAATCCAGAATCAATCCAATCACGAAACCAGCCCATAAGCCTATTCTCCTTCCTCCATACATTGCCGCAAAAAGGAAGAAGGCAGTAGCCAGATAAGGAGTAAAACCTTTGACTTGGATGCGGGGAGCCAAGAATAACTCCAGCAATACTCCTATAAAGCCGATAACTAGTCCTGAAATAACTTTCATTTCAGCGATCCTAAAACATTATAATATGTATCTGCTGGCATCTTCGGTTTCCATTATCTTTCTAAGATTTTCCTGAACCAACACTTTTGAAATAACCTGTTCCCCGGGATTTTCAGGGGCATGAAAAAGGATTTCCTCCAACAGGGCACTCATAACTGTTTGCAGCCTTCTGGCTCCAATGTTTTCAGTACTATGATTTAATTGATAAGCTATTTTTGCCAGTTCCCCCAGAGCATCATCATCAAATTTTATCAGTACTTTATCTGGTTTCAGTAATTCTTGATACTGCAAAACCAGGGAATTTTTTGGTTCAGTTAATATTCTCAAAACATCCTGCTGAGTAAGATCATC
>LKUE01000418.1 GCA_001412365.1 Desulfuromonas sp. SDB
AACCAATTGATTTTCTACTAAATTAAACTTGTAAACAGCAAAACATAAACATTTAAATAAATATTCCGTTCATATTAAATTGTTTATAATTAAGCACTTGTCACTTTTTAAAAAATTAACAAAATAAAAACACGAGGAGATTGCACATAGCTTAAACTTTTTTTATAATTAGATTTTAAAACAGGAGACAGTATTAGAAATCTAATCCCGAAGTTAATTGCCGATAAATGGGTGAATAATCAGTTCAGTGGGGAATTTAGCAGCGGGTCCATGTTTGTGGATATCTCCGGATTTACCGCTTTAACCAGGGAGATGATGACCAAGGGCAAGGAAGGCGCTGAATTGATTGCCCAGATTATCAATGAAGTTTTCACCGGGGCAATTCAGGTAATTTATCAAAATAACTGCTATATCACCACTTTCGGGGGAGATGCATTCAACGCCCTGACCAACTGCTCCCCAAATAAATTTCAAGACCTGGAGAACCTGTTAACTGCAGCCTGTCAAATCAACCGGATCTTCAAGGAAAAACCTCAAGTAGAAAATAAATTCGGCACTTTTCCCCTGTCCGTGAAAATTGGATTATCTTATGGAAAGGTGGAGTGGGGAATAATAAAAAGTAAACAACTAAGTTCTTATTACTTCAAAGGACCAGCTATAGACAGATGTGCAGGTGCGGAGAAAAAATGCTGTTCCCAGGAAATCATATTCGACCAGCATTTTCTGAATAATATCAAAGACAATACAAAAATTGAATACAACCATATATCCGGACAATATTATAAGCTAACCGATTTTAATCTTCCCCAAAGAGTGCCTGAATTTTCCTATCCGGATATTAATTTAGATATTCAGCAAAATTTCTATCCGTCAAAGTTAATAACTACCAAATTAAGAGGTGAATTCAGGGGAGTTATCAGCTGCTTTATCTCCTTCCTGGATCAGCCGGGTGCAGACCTGTCAATTTCCCGGATTATGGATGAAACCATAAAATATGGAGGATACTTCAACCGGATTAGTTTCGGAGATAAAGGCGGTTTTCTGCTGGTTTTCTTCGGAGCACCGGTGAGTAGAGAAAACCTGTTCAAACGGGCTGCAGATTTTACCCTTTCCATTATGAGGATTAAAGATGCAAAATTGCGAGTTGGAATGACTTATGGAACTGCCTTTACCGGTTTCACCGGCAATGATCACCGGGCTGAGTACACCGCTCAGGGACAAAAGGTTAACCTGGCCGCCAGATTTATGACTTCTGCTGAATTTCAAGAAATATTAACCGATAATTCAATATATGAAAAATTACAGGAAAGCTATGAATTTAAAATAAAACCGTCCAAAAAATTTAAAGGTTATAATCAACCTCTGCCTTTCTACCAGCTGATAAAACCCAAGTCAAAGACTATAGATGAACAGCCTGAAGTCAGTTTAGTGGGAAGATTAGATGAAATAAAAAAAATAAATCAAGTAATTGACGGTCCCGGTCAGAAGAGATTTGCCGGTATAATCTACGTAGATGGAGAACCGGGTATAGGAAAATCCCGGCTTATCAATGAGGTAAAAATTACCCATCCCCGGGATAAGTTAACTTGGATGAAATTCCCCTGTGATGAAATTTTAAGAACCAGTTTAAATTCCATTTACACCTTTATTAAAAATTACTTTGAAATATCAGATCAATCCGATCAACAGACTATTCTAGATAAATTTGAAGCCAAGATTAATAATCTGACCAGTTCTATTGACGATCAGGAGATATCCCAGGAAATTCAAAGAACTAAACCGATTCTGGCCAGGTTAGCCGGGATTGATTATCCTCTGGGAATCTTCGCTGATCTGGATGCTAAAGCTATCTATGAAAACACCCTTCATGCTCTTAAAAATTTAATTAAAGCGGAATGTCTTTTAAAACCGGTAGTCATTGAAATTGAAGATGCCCACTGGATTGATGGTGAATCGGAAAATTTCTTCAGCTTACTTTCCAGGAATATTGGAAATTACCCTTTAACCATCCTAGCCAGTTGCCGGTTTCTGGATGACGGCAGTCAATATCATCTAAATCTGGACAGCGGTGAACAGATGAGAATTGAATTAAACCGTTTAGACATGGAAAGTTCCAGACAGATGATTTTAGACATCTATAACACTTCATCAGTGCCTGAAAATACCCTGGGAGAGATTTTCACCAGAAGCGAAGGAAACCCTTTTTATCTGGAACAAATATCCCTGTATTTAAAAGAGCACAAATTACTGGATCAAAAATTCAATTTAAAATCCACTGATTTTGAACTTCCTTCGGACATCAACTCTATCATCATATCCAGAATTGACCGTTTGACCCAGCAGTTACAGGAAGTGGTTAAAACTGCATCCGTGCTGGGAAGAGAATTTGCAGTGAAAGTCCTGGCTGAAATGCTAAATTTACAACCGTTGGAACCTTATCTGGATGACGGAGAAAAGCAGTTGATCTGGTCTCATATTACCGAACTGCGTTATATATTCAAGCATGCCCTGATCAGAGAAAGCGTATATCAGATGCAGTTGAAAGACCGTTTGAGAAATCTTCACCAATTAGCTGCTCAAACAATTGAACAGGTTTTTCCGGATTCACTGGATTCTCATTATGCCGAGTTAGCTCAGCATTATCAAAAAGCGGAAGATACTGAAAATGCAGTTAAATACCTTAAAAAGGCAGCTAGATTTGCTCATGAAAATTACAAGCTGGATGAAGAAAAAAAGATGTATATTGACCTTCTTAAATACTCACTATCTATGGAGGACGAAATACTCATAAGCCAGGAGTTAGGATTCAATTATCGATTATCTGGAAATTTAAAGGATGCTGAAGCATATTTTTCCAGAGCATTAAAAATTGCTGAACAGCATGATATGGATTATAAAATTGCTGATTTATTAATTGACCTAGCTTCAGTGTATAATAGTACTGCGGATTTCGATAAATCTATAAAATATTTAGACAATGCTCATAAAATTAGTGAAAAGATAAATGATAAAAAAATAATTGCAAAGATTCTTAAAAATAAAGGTTTATACTACCATTTTCAAAATAATGACCATAAGGCATTGGAATGTTTCCAGCAAGCGTTGAATATTTATACTGATCTTGAAATGGTCAGCAGCAGGGCAAATTGCCTTGCAGATATTGGTATTTTTTGTGGATATATAATTGGTTTGGATAAAGTGTTGGGATTATTACATGAATCCTTAGAGATTTATAAACAGGAAAGAGATCTGATTGGACAAAGTAGGAGTTACTCTAATATCGGCTTGACCTATAAGGAAGTGTACTTAGATCAAGCAAAATCACTGGAATACTATTTGAAATCAATTGAAATTGATAAAAAAATCGGAAATATCAAATCTCAAATGGTCACTATGAATAATGTTGGAGGATTATATATGGAGAAAAAGGAATATAAAACTGCTAAAGCTTATTTTGAAAAATCCTTAGCGATGACCAAAGAAGTTGGCAATTATATTCACATGATAAATCCATTGGCTAATTTATCCTCTTACTACCATGCTATGGGAAAATTAGATTTGGCATATGATTACATTGATCAAGCATTAGATATTATCGAACGAAAAAATTTTTATTGGTCTTATCAGGATTTTCTAAAACAAAAGATTGAAATTTTGATTGATTCAGATAAATTGGAAGAAGCTGAACAGGTAAATCAAAAATTATATAAATTCAATCAGCAAAAACATCCTGAAGATTTAGACTATTTTAACATATTACTTACTGCAAAAATTAAAAGTAAGACTAATCCCAATCAATCCGAAGAACTGTTGAAATCATTGTTGATTAATGAGCTACCAATTCTGCAAGAATCAGATGTTAATTACCAACTCTGGAAAATCACCGGTAAGAAAGAATATCGTCTTGCTGCGCTTAACCTTTATCATAAAGTATGTAATGAAGTCATTGACGATTATAAGGACTACAGTCATTACGAAAGATACCAGGAATTAAAAAACTACCAGTCAGTTGACCAGGGGTAGTTTTAGCTTAAACACACTGCCCACTCCCACTTCAGATTCCACCGAAATTTCACCCTGGTGAAGGTTAACCAGTTTTTTCACAATGGATAAACCCAAGCCGGTAGTGGTTTCCCCTTCTGTGCCAACTCTTCTGGCCGAAGTGAATTTTTTAAAAATCTCCTCAAGTTGATTTTCAGGGATGCCAATGCCGGTATCTTTAATTGAAATAAGGACATAATCTGGTTTCTCCGGTGATTCCATTTTTTTCAGTTCTATATCAATTTTACCGTTGCGGGGAGTGAATTTAACTGCATTGGACATCAGGTTGTGTACAACTTGCCAAAACCGGTTCAAATCAATTTTGCAAACTAAATTTTCAAAACCGGGATTATAATTTAATTTTATATCTTTTTTCAATGCCATCTGGGAAAAACTTTTGTAGTATTCAAAAAATACATCCACTATATTTATTTCCTGAAGATCTAAACTAAACCCTTCCATGTCAATCCGGTTAGCCTCTAGGATATCATCAACCAACAAAAGTGACCGGTTTATATTGTCTTTAATCATGTTAAGGGTTTGAATTACCTCTGTATCCAGTTTTCGTTTAAAGCTAATCATATCGCACAGGGGTATAATCGAACCAATCGTTCCTTTTAAATCATGGGAGACTATCCTCAGTATTGAATCTTTGGACTGGTTGAGTTCATTTAATTCTTTGTTTACATTCTCCAGTTCAATTTTCTGCTGTTCGATTTTATCTTTAGCATCTGCCAACTCCACATTCTTCAAACGGTATATCTCTGCTTCCCTTTTTTGTACTGCTACTTCAAACTTGGCTTCCATTTCTGCTATTCTCCGGGATGACTTCTCATTGAAAATTGTATCCTTAACTTCAGTATATATTTTATGATAACTGAGAGCTTGTTGATAATCTTCAAGTTCTTCATAGACATCAGCAAGCTTCTCACTGACACTCATCTTCAAATGATTATTTTCCATCTGCCCCACTAAGTCCAGTGCTTGATGGTAATAATCCAATGCTTCTTTGTAATTCTCCTGTTCCCGGTTTATTAAACCCATATTGATCAAGGATATTGCCAACGCCCTTCGGTCTCCCACTTTTTGCTTGATTTCTAAAGCTCTTTGATAATAATCCAGGGCATTATCCAAATCTCCCATTTCCCGGTAACACTCTCCAATATTATTGTAAACCATAGCTTCAGATCTTTTTCTGTCCAGTTTTCTGGCTATTTCCAAAGATTTAAATAAATTTTCCAGGGCTTTATCATAATCCTTAGCCTTCCGGTAAATATTGGATATATTATTCAAGGATTGCTGAATAGCCCTGTGATTATCCATCTCTTTCCTCATCTGTAAAGCTTTCAGCTGATAATCCAGAGCTTTATCCAATATCATCATTTTACCGTAAACAATTCCCATACCGTCATAGGCAGTGGCAGTATTAGCATCATCCGAACTATTCTGAGCTGCTTCCTGGAAAAAACTGATGGCAGTATCATATTCCCCAGCTCGGTAATTGATAAAACCAAGTCTTATTTTTGCCAAAGGTACGGAAGCTTGATCATCCAGAGATAAAGCAAGTTCTAATGCTTTACGGGCGTAGAATTCACCTTTGGACAGATATGACGAATCCTGGCATTTACGGGCAAGCTCCAACAGAGATTCAATCTTCAGTTGATTATCCGGTAACTGGTTAATATCCAGTTCCAGATCTGTTATTTCCTGTTTCATATTATTTCACTAATTTATTTAAGAAATTCTAAATGTTAAAAGTTGATTAATCAATATTAAAAATAATTAAGATTTAGACAAGATTGCTGCATTCCATCCCCCCAGCCTGGAGTGTAGTACTCCGAGTTGGGTAAGAATGTTCGGAGTTGAACTCTGTTTTCACCTGCCATAGCTGGCAGCTGAATCCGCTTTCCGTTATCCCTGGAGTGGGGTGGTTGGTATTCGTGTTAATTAGTAGTCTTTGGCTGTTCTAACGAACAGCTCCCCCACTGGGGTTATTGTTAGGTGGTTTATTGTTAATTGATCATTGTTTAATTGTTCATTGACCAAGGGATTCGTGT
>LKUE01000419.1 GCA_001412365.1 Desulfuromonas sp. SDB
TGATATTTACCTGATTGACATTTAATTTACCCATCTTGAATCTCATCCCCACTCCACCTGGAGATTGATAGACCATGGAAACACCAGGTGAAGGTGTAAAACCCTCACTGAAATCAAAGGTTTCCGCAGTTAAATTGCCAATGAGTAATAGGAAAGAAAGAAAGAAAGAAAGAAAGAAAACTTCATCTTTTACCCCTCTCGATTAAGTTTTCAGTATTTTAATGGATATTTTTTATTAAGTAAACTTTTATGTAATCTAAGTGCTATAAATTGTGTAAAATCCTCATTAATGATCATTTTATATTTATTAAAATCAACATTCATATTATCATTAATTGTATTATTGAAAAACAATGAAGTTTCAAAGTGATACAGATAAAATCATTTTACAATTTTAAACCATAAGTATATGAAGCACAATTTACTTTTAATAATTCTTCTGATTTGGATTTTATTACCCTGTTTATGCCTTTCCCAACAAGCGGATATAGAAAACTTAAACTACAGCTTAGAGGACATCTGCCCATTGGATTCAGTGTTGGGATTGATTAATCTGAGTATTGAGGATCTGGGTTACCATCCTCAGCATTACTGGATATCCTACCCCCATCCTGATCAGATCCCTTACACTCTTCCGGTATTCAGCGATCTTTTTGCCCAACCCCAATTCATTTATCCCTATATACGGCAGGCAGCCCGGGAGTTTCAGGTTTATTCTGATTCCCAACAGGTGGACAGCAATCCTCAGTTTCTGTATAAGCTAAGCCATCATCTGGGGATAAACCGGATTTACACCGGTTTCCGCTCCTACCGATCAAACCTGGAGTTATTTGAAACCTCCGGGGACTCCTCAGAGATTTTAACTGAACTGCGCCTGCTTGAAAAATCGCTGGATTATGTCGAGGAAATTTCCCTCAAATGGGGATACTTAGCTGATTCAGGTCAACAATATGCTCAATGGAGACAAAACCGTAATTTATGGTTTGATTGTTTTAATAATAATAGCAGGGGACAGAAATACTATGCAATTCTGCTGTACAACCTGGCGGAAACAGTAAACCAACTGAACCTGGGACTGAGAAATGTTGATCGGGAATTGATCATTTCATATTTAAGTAACTGCCAATCAGATGATCCAGATCAGTTGAGATTAAGGGAAGATATCTACGACAAAATTGACTTTGCCAGTTTATGGTACGGCAGTTTGAAATTATCGGAACTAGCTGGCTATTTAGTAGTCCATGGTAAAAACTCCGAGTTAATCCCTGATACCACCCTCTCTCTTTTCACTCCCCTGGGTCAGGTCATTATCGGCGGCAGCGGAGAAGACAGTTTCATCTGTGGTGATGAACCAATTTTAGCAATGGTGGATTGGGGCGGTTCTGACTATTACCTGAGCAAGCCTGATTCCGGAAATTTTTATTTAATCCTGCTTCTGGACTGGCAGGGAGATGATATTTATCAATCCGTTCAAACTCCCGGTCTAGCCTGTGGTATTTTAGGCATTTCCATTCTGGTGGATGTTGAGGGAAATGATCATTACACTGCTGACCGCAACAGTTGGGGGTGGGCTGACCTGGGATTTTCCGCTTTGTACGACCTGGATGGGGACGACTACTATTCCTGCGGGCAGCAGGGTTTGGGGGCAAGTTATTCCGGAGTGGGAATTTTAGCTGATTTTAAGGGTGAAGATCAATACTCTATTTATCAGGAAGGTATTGGGTTCAGCGCTTACGGAGGCATCGGTATCTGTGCTGACCGGGAGGGAGATGATTTTTACTACGCTGAACCGGAAGCGGAGAAAGCAGGATTAGAAGGAGATTATCACTCCGGGGGAAAAATTCTGAGTAATTTAGCCATGGGAGCAGGATGGGGACGCCGGGCGGATATGACTGATGGGCATTGCTACGGAGGAGGATTGGGCATGTTAATTGATCTGGAGGGAGACGATGATTACTACGCAGGTAATTGGGCCCAGGGGGTAGGTTACTGGCTGGGGATGGGATTTCTATACGACGGTAAAGGTAATGATATCTACCAGAGCTGTTATTTTGCCACCGCTTCCGGAGCCCATTATGCCATGGGGGCAATGATAGATGAAGGGGGAAATGACTTCTACCAGATGTGGGGAGATTCAGTGGAAGTCCCGGAATGGGGATGGGCGGGAGCGGGGATTAGTTTCGGCTGGGATTATGTAATTGCCCTGCTGGTCAATTTAGGCGGAGATGACTTTTACCAGGCAAAAAAAATTGCACTGGGTTGTTCCCAGATAAGATCCAATGCTCTGTTCATAGATATCAGCGGTGACGACTGCTACCAGTTCCCCCAACAGCAGCAGGGGATGGGATCTTCGGACTTCCGGGATTACTATGTGAAACCATTTTACTGTTTCAATAAAAGCATTGGAATTTTTATTGACCAGGGAGGAGAGGATAAATACTTAAACTACCTCTATTGCCCTGATCAATTAATCCCCTCCTCCATCTGGTCTAACAATTCTTTCTGGCTAAACCCTGAATCCACCTATCTGGACTGCTACGGGGTAGGGATTGATCTTCCGTGAAATTATTTAAAGAATTAGATAAGCTGCTTGATCAGGATAGTTACAATGAATTTTATAAAACTTCTTCCGGAAAGGAAAAATTAAATCTTCAGGAAGGGGAACGAAGGAATGTAACAATCCTATATGCCGATCTCAAGGGTTTCACCTCTTTATCAGAAATATTGGATCCGGAACAGCTTAGGGAAATTGCCGACCGGATACTGCAGCTGTTCACTATTTCAATAAAAAAATACGGTGGTTATGTAGATAAATACGAAGGCGATCTGGTAATGGCTTTATTTGGAGCAAAAAAAACTACCGAACAGGATACTCCACGGGCAATATCTGCCGGTCTATCCATGATTGAAAAGCTTAAGGAATTCAACCACGCTTTACATAAGATCGAAGGATTTGAAAACTACAGCTTCCAGGTCAGGATAGGGATAAATTCAGGATTAGTTACTACAGGAAGAGTCGGTGAAAAAAGGGAAGGTGACTTTACCGTATACGGGGATCCAGTTAATCTTGCTTCCCGTTTGGAATCTAATGCTCCGGTAAACCGCATCATGATAACCCAGGCAACCATGGAACAGGTAAACAAATGGTTTGAATTTGACAATTTAACTGAAATAATGGTTAAAGGCAAATCCAAGCCAATTCCAGTATGTGTAGTCAAAAACCAAAAAAATAAAAATGTTTTATCTGAAGATGTTCATGCACCAATCATGGTGGGCAGAGAAAAGGAATTAAACCAGATTTATGAAATATACCAAAAAATTGGCAAACAGCAGGATCATTTTTCGGTAACAGTTATTGGCATCAGGGGGAAAGCGGGAATAGGGAAAACCAGATTTATCTCTGAATTTTTAAGCAAGATAGGTCCACGAAGAAATATTTTATGGGGGGAACCACCCCGCTATGCTCAATATCCTTACTGTCTTTTCAACTCTCTGTTAAAAAATTTCTTTGAATTGACATCAAATCACTCCATAGATTTAGAGGAATTTAATACAGCTTGGAATAAATTCATAACATCTTTATATGAAGATGATATTTTTGAAGAATTAGAAGATGCAGCAAATCTTATTGCAAATGTATTAGGAATTAAAACTGATGACCCCAGACTGAATCTGGGAACAGAAGAAAGAAAAATTCACCTTAAGTCAGCTATAAGGTTATTTTTAACTGCCCTGGCTGTAAAAGAAAATAAATCAAATAAACCTTTGGTTATAATTCTGGAGGACCTTCATTTAAGTGATGAAATCTCCAGGGAAATTCTGGATTATTTTCTTACCTGTCTGGATATTCAGGAACTATCCCTAGATATCATGATCGTAATATCTTACCGGGACGAATTTAATTTAAGCAGTCAAATTATTGACCAAAGTCAATTTCAGGAAATAAATCTGAAACCGCTGGGGGTAAAACAACTTAAAATTCTATTAGTGAATTTAAGCAAAGATCAGGAAATGGACGAGATGATCATAAAAAATCTAATGATAAAATCCCAGGGTAACCCCCTTTATTTAAGAGAATGGATTAAATTGATTAACAATCTTAAAGATATAAAGGTAAATGAACTGCCTTTGCCGGATAGTTTAAATGCATTGATCTTATCCAGAATTGACCAACTCCCCCCAAAACCAAAAAAGTTACTCCAAACATTATCTGTTTTTGGAGAGAAGTTCAGCTACGATTTAGTAGCGAAATTATACCAAAAATTTGATGATGGTAATGATTTAAAATTCCTGCTGGAAATATTGACAATTTCCGGATTTATTGAGAAAGATTTAGATTTTCAATCAGGTCAGTTTTCATTTACCAATATTTTAATTCAGCAGGTTGCCTACCAGTCCATGCTAATTTCCAACCGGAAAATCTTACATAAGCTGGCAGCTGAAATAATTGAAGAAAATTATACAGAAAGACTGGAAGATTACATCTATCAGCTGGCTGATCATTATAAAAACACCGATAATAAACAAAAAGCGATGACTTACCTGAATCAAGCAGGTCAAAAAGCAATGTTTAATGAAGATTATCCCCAGGCTTATGAGTTTTACTCCATCCTGAATAAATTTTATCAAGCGGATGGCATCTCCATCACTCAATTGACGGTTAAAAAAACTCCCGTTGACAATAACCTAAAATATTACATTGAAATGCTGCTCGATCTTTGCCGGGTTTGTCTGGTATTAGGCTACTGGCAGGAGACAGAAAGATATTTACAGTTAACTGTAACTTACCTGGAATCCCAGAAGCGAAGCCATTTATTGGGAACTGCCTATAATGAAATAGGAAAATTTTTACTGCAGAAGGGAAAAATACAAGAAGCCATTGGATGTTATAAAAAAGCAGAGAAAATCTTTTCCGATCCTCCTGACCCTCAACAACTTTTTATCACCTACGATGGAATGGGTATTGCCCACACCGTACAAAGTGAATATCAGGAAGCGCTAAATTATCTTCAGAAAAATTATAAATTAGCAAAGACAACTAATAATCTAGATAATCTTTCAACCGTAATTGGCCATATTGGAATAATCCATAATATGACCGGAAATAAACAAAAAGCACTAAAGTGTTTTTTCGAGCAATCAGAAATATCTAAGAAGATACAGGGAAAAAAAGGTTTATCCGCTGCTTACGGAAATATCGGCACTTTATTTATGGAAACGAAGAAAAACAGGCAGGCTTTGGAATATCTGGAAAAAGATCTACATCTATGCCTGGAGATTGGAGACAAGCGGGGTTTGGGAATAACCTATACCAATATGGGGATAGTATACTTTCAGCTGAAGAAATTGAAGGAAACATTATCTTACCTCAATAAAGCAAAAAAGATATCTGAAGATTTAGGGGATCGGGAAGGATTAGCCATTGCCTACGGGTATCTGGCGGATGTTTTTTTCCAACAACAAAATATGGAGAAGGCAATTGAATTTATTAATAAAAGTTTAGAACTTTGTACCGAAATAAATAATTTATACTTTAAAAGCCATTTTATTGAAAAAAAATCAGAGTATTTATTCACTCTGAACAAAATAAGTGAATCAGAAAAAGCAGCTATTCAATCCAGGGACATTGCTGAGGAGATTCAATATTATCCCGCCTATATTAGCGCTCTAAGTCAACTAATTATAATTAAAATTTCGAAAGTTGAAGACCGTGATTCAGCTGAAAAATTAATTGATCAATTTATAGAAAAAACAAAGAAATACAAATCAGATTCTGATTTACAGTCAACAATTGATAATGCTTTAAGTAATATCAATAAATTTATAAATAAAAAATGGCTTAAATAATTCTATTCATCCAGTTAACCCCCCCCCATCTGTATTCTATTATTATGGTGGGTTGTGGGCATTAGTGTCCATTCGTGTTCTTGGCGGGGAAGTGTGCAGGGATTCGTGTAAATTAGTGGGTAAATGGCTGTTTTCCAAACAGCTTGGCAGTACTGCTGTACTGCATTTCCCCTCACATATTC
>LKUE01000420.1 GCA_001412365.1 Desulfuromonas sp. SDB
AATAATCCAGGTGTGAAGATTTTTTATAAAGTTTTTTTAAGGATTCAATTAAGGATTTCCTTACTTCTTCATTGGGATATAATTCCCAGGCCAGAAGAGATAATTCCTGGACAATTTGCCAATTGTCCTTTGGTTTATTGACCTCAATAAATTTCTGAGCCCACCAACTCCCTAACTTCGGTTTACCATTATCTCCCCAGCGTCTGCACCATTTAATTACTTTTAATTTATCAAACCACTGTTCACTGATTAAGAACTCTAAAAATTCAGAAGATTCTGCTTCTTTTTTTTCAGTTATCAAATCATCTATGGCTTGAACATATTCATCCACAGATAATTCAGTTAATTCACTCAATCTAATCCATAAATCCGATTTTTTATTTTCAAAATTCAGCAGTTTCTTTAGTACTTTTTTTTCTTTTTCCGGTTGTCCTCTGACCTTATAGGCATACTCCAAACCGCGATAAGATATTTTTAATTCCTCCCCATTGTTTATTTTTTGATTACAAATTCTTTCCAATTCATCAATATCGTTAAGTTTTCTTAAATTTTCCACTACATCACTGAATTGTTCACTCATGTGCATCTCCTGTCAGTTCATCGGGGTCCACTTAATAATTTTTTCATCTCTTTCTTATAATTCTCTACTCCAGGTTGGTCGAAGGTATTTACATTCAACATCATTGAGCTGAAGAAAACACTTTGTTGAAAGAACATAACCAACTCGCCAAAATTATATTCATCTGCTTCCTCTGTCTGTATTTCAATAACTGGTCTATATCCCTGTTGATGAGCATTTTTAGTTGCCTGTCTAGCGGTTGAATTCACCCAGTCCATAGAACTATTATTTAAATAATTCAGATGTTCCATCATTCCGCAGGATTTTATAGTGAATTCAAATTCGTTTTTAACTGAGAAAAAAGTCTCAAATATTTTTAATCCACCTTGTTGGAGATATTGTCCCAGCGAATGTAAATCCCGGGTATAATGAGCCACGGTCGGGAATATCCCCTTGCCCTGCTTCCCTTCACTTTCCCCGAATAGCTGCTGCCACCACAGACCAAAATCAACTGTGGAACTGGACCAAGTGGTAAACAGCTCCACCAGATATTGTTTTAAATACAGATTAAATCTGATTGCAGCATATTGCATGGCTTGATTTAATTGGGGATCAGGAGATAAAATTACATTTTTCTCCTGATGAGCCCCCTCAATTATCTTTTCAATATCTGCCCCACTCATAGCTAAGGGGAATAAACCCACCGGACACAATACTGAAAACCTCCCCCCCACATCCGGGGGAACATTTAATTTTTCCCAGTTATTCTGACGGGCTAATTTTCCCAGCTGTCCGTCTTCAGGATCAGTTGTAGCAATTACATAATCAGATAATTTTTTTGAATTAAGTTTTTTTTTCAAATGATTTAACAAAGCCTGAAAACTTATACTGGGCTCAAGAGTGGTTCCTGACTTGCTGATGAAATTAATAGCGTATTTTTTGTCATCCAAATATTCAAGCAGTTTTTGTAGATAGGTGCCATCAAGATTGTATCCTGCAAAAACCAACTGGGGGAATCCTTTCCTGGGTAAATCCAGGAAATCATAAGCAGCCTTTGCCCCCAGATAAGATCCTCCTATCCCCACTACCACTAAAACCTCAATGTCACCGCTAAACCGGTTCACCAGATTTTTCAGGGAAGCAAGGCTGTTTTTAGATTCCTCGGTCAAATCCAGCCAACCTAGATATTCACTTCCCCGGACCTGCCTTTTTTTCTGCTGCTGCAAGGCTTGCTGCAGCAGGGAGTAGCTTCCTTCCAGTTCCTGTTGCTCAATAAATTCCTGATTACCGGTAAAATCTATTTCAATCATAATGCCCCCTGGCTAAACATTGATTTTTTTGTACATGATCAGGTTTATCAGATAATACTCTTACCTTGCCAGCAAACAGCCTTTCCACATTTAGTGTTGTAATCATATTACCTGGAATGATCAACCCAGGCAAGAAAAGAAAATTCCCAAAGAAAAACCTTGAAGTTTTCAACTTAAGGTATATTCTATAAAAAAAGGAGAAAATATGAATGTTGACAATTTTTTATTACTGCTAGAGGAACTTAATCAACTTGAAGATGAACATCAGCGCGAGGAGACCATTGGTAATACCCTAAAAGCCTTGAACAAAAAAAACAAACTTCCCTTACATGGAGAAAAGGGTAAAGTCATCTTCGTCTGGTTTGACCAGGATAATCTAAATCAGGACTATATTTATATACGGTCTAATAATCTTAATTGGGAGAGAGATGGATATTTAGGAAGATATTACAACGGTAAATACAGATTAGCCATAAGAACTTATCATCAACTGGACAAATTACTGTACAAATTTGAGATAGATGATAACTGGTTATCCGATCCCTTGAATATCAATGTAGAATGGGATGGTTTTATCGGTCCCCGTCTGCATAAGAATATGAATTCAGTAATTCACTTTTTACCTGATCCTTCTTGGCCCGAAGGCAGAATGGTAAGACATCATATTAATTTTGAATTCGAAGGAATGACAATTTCCAAGGATCTCTTTGTGGTTCTTCCTCCTGATTACGACAGAAGCAGGAAAACCTATCCGGTGCTGTACCTTAATCATGGAGAACATTATGCTACCTATCTGGAAGCTCAGAAAACTCTTATTCAGCATATCAATTCTAAAACAGTGGTGGATCCGCCAATTATGGTTATGATCCCCCTGAACTGTGATGATATTGCTGATCTTGATGAGCAAGATCTTTACTGCCCTTCCGGAAGATTTTACCGGATGTTCCAAAGAATGTTTATTGATAAAATTATATCCTCAGTGGATAATTCCTTCCGCACAAAAAATGACTACAAATACAGGGCTTTAGGGGGACTGGGCAGCAGCGGGACCTTTTCCATCATCATGGGCATTGAACATCCTCACCTGTTTAAATACATAATATCTCAGGGAACCAAATATTTTCCTTTTGATCGTTTTTCCCATCACCAATCTCATCGGGATCCTTCTAAAACCAATATTTTTTATCTGGATTGCGGGGAAGTTGGCTCAGTGGAACAAACTAAAAAAGTTTCCCATCTACTAACTCAAAGAGGATATTCATCAGTAAATACGGTTATATTTGACCAGGAAGATGACAACTGCTGGAATCTAAAAAAACGGTTGAGTTCGATTTTCACCAGCCTTTACGGACGTTTCCCCCTGGGAAGCGATTATGAAAATAATTACTCAGCTGATCTCACCCCCCATGATTGACACAGTTAAGCTACTATACCGATTGAACAAGATTGGCATTGCCCTCTCCGTTTTGTCTGATGTTAATTCTTTTTTCGAATACATTTTAAAGGAAGCACGGGAATTCACTAACTGTGACGCGGGGACTCTTTATACTGTACATGATGATCAGTTAGAATTAACAGTCAGTCAAAATCAAACCCTTTCGGAAAGAGCCGGAGATAATGTGGTAAAAACAAGCTACATCAATGAAATGATGCCCATATCCAATCAAAGTATAGCCGGATATGTCACTTTAACCGGAAAAACTGTGAATATTGAAAATGCTTATCAAATACCCAGCCGATTTCCATTCAAACATAATAAATCTTTTGATCTGAAAGCGGATTATAAAACCATTTCCATTCTAACCGTACCCATGAAAGATCCCTCTGAAAGGATACTGGGAGTTTTACAATTGATAAACCACAAAGAGCAAAATGGTGATATTGTAACTTTCCCCGAAAAACTGGTGGAATTAACTCAATCATTGGCTTCCCAGGCAGCAGTGGCATATCGAAATGTAACCTATCAAAATGAATTGAAACAAGCTCATTATGACACTATCTTCAGACTTTCGGTAGCGGCTGAATTCAAAGATACCGACACTGCCAATCATATCAAAAGGATGAGTAATTATTGTTTTCTTATTGCTGAAAATTTAGGATTACCGGTGGAGGAGCAGGAATTAATTCTTCATGCTGCTCCCATGCACGATATTGGAAAAATCGGCATTCCCGATTCAATTCTTCTTAAACCAGCAAAATTAAATAAAACTGAATGGGAGGAAATGAAAAAGCACACTATCTACGGGGCAAAAATATTGGAAAATGCCCGGGACAAGATCACTGAAACTTCCCGGTTAATCGCCCTGCACCATCATGAACGATGGGATGGAAAGGGATATCCCTTTGGCCTGCATAAAGAGGAAATACCCATATATGCAAGAATTTGTACAATTGCCGATGTCTTTGATGCTCTTACTTCTAAACGACCCTATAAACAATCATTTCCCCTGGAAAAATCCCTTAAAATTATCAAAATGGAATCGGGAACTATTTTCGATCCTGAATTTGTGGAAGCATTTCTGGCTTATCCTGATAAAATCAGTCAGATAAAAGAAAAATATGTAGCCGATCAGCATTCCTCTGATTAGTACCAATTCTGAATATACCCGCTGATAAAAATTTGATGAACTTATTCCTAATCTGCTTAAGATAATACTTGATCAGAACAAGCTGAATATTAGATAAGCAGATAATCCGAACAATAACAATGAAATGAATATCATAATTTTTGAATAATGGCGATTAACTAAATTTTCAAAAACTTTTAAGTTGGGAACAAAAAAATAAAACACCACTACCCCCACCAGGGGAGCTACAAAGCAGATATTGTAAACTAGCAGATAGACAATATCCGTCAAATGAAATTCATGGATCATCACCAGGGTGGGAAAATATATCTGCCCGGTGCAGATTAACTCAGCAAAACCAACCAGCATTCCAACTAAAATCCAAAGAGGTAAAAAGGACTTCTGCCCCCATTTTATCAATTTATGGATTTTTCTGTGATCAGATTTGGATAATCCTGACAGATACACTTTCTTTTTTGCCAGTTTGACTACTATACTCACCCCAGCAAATATGCCCATGGATATAGCTGCCAGTTTAATCCCTGTGGAAAAATATGGAATGATCACTATAAAACTTTTCATGAATCGCAGTATCCCCACTCCAAAAATAAAATAAAACAGAAAATTTCCCAAGATGAACATCCCCGCAGAGATAAAGATTTTATAACGGGATGAATGCTTTAAACTCATATAGGATAATAAAAACAGAAGAACTGAAAAAGCACAGGGATTTATACCATCACCTAATCCCAATAATACCACTGAAAACCAGGAAAGATCAGTTAGTGGGGGGGGATCAGAATCTTTTTGACTGCGGTTGTAAAAATAATACAGTAGCAGGGAATCACTTATATCCATTCCGGTTAAAACAGTATCACCCACAAATATTGCTGGGAATACATAGTAATCCTGTTGATTTTTAGCTTGTAATTGTGACCACCTAATTTGATATTCTTTTCTTCCTTGATTAGTATAAGGGTCATATCCATAAATTTGGAATATGGGATCGTACTGCTTTATGGATTCCAGACGGTTATATAAATTTCTGCATTTAGAGCAAGTAGATGGGGCAAAATAATAAACTGGTTCAGAAAATAAACTCCCCCCCATCCCCATAACCCAGATCAGGGCAAACATTAAGGAAACAGGAGATTTTTGATTAATAAAGCTACATCTATATTTAATCCATCCGGTCAATGTAACCTTCGGATTTTAAAGTGAACAGTTTCTCAATTATGTCATAACTGGAATAAGGCAGTAATCTGATCATGTCCTCAATTTCCTTTTTATCCTTGATCATCTTTATCAATTTACCCAGCAGTTCATCATCTTTGACCTCAATTTCCGAACAAATCTTAAATAAGGAGTTAACCGAACCGAGTGATTTCAGCATCTTTTTTTCTTCATCATACTGGTGGGCAAATTCCAAAATCATCCTTTCCAGGTTTTGATCAAATTCACGACCTTCCACTAATCCTTCTTCAAAAGAGAAGAAGCCCTTATTCTGAGTTAAAATCATGTAAAATGCAGGCCAACCGGTGCGTTGTCCGAATTTAGCTTTAACCACCTTACCTTGATTCAAGTAAATAATCCCCTTGTTTTCTGAGCCATCTATTTTAAGCATTCCCGATTTAGTTGATACGGAGAGATTTTGAATTATATCAATTATGGGCATTACTGCTAAATTACCTCTAATTCCTTCTGATTCTAAATTTCGGATTTTCTTGGAAATACTCAAATGAGCCTTGGCTCTGGCAAACAACTCCTCAAACACAAATGGTTTCACCAGATAATCTTCAGCTCCTTCTTTAAGACCTCTAATTTTATTTTCAATGGCCTTCTTGCCCGATATCAGTATAAAGGGGACATCTTTGGTTTTAGGATCCTTTTTTACTGTTTCTAAAAGTGAATAACCATCAATACCGGGCATCATAATATCAGAGATAATGATATCAGGAAGATGATGATTGACTTTTAACACTGCATCCATCCCGTCATAACTGACCACTACTCTCCATTTCCTCTGCTCAAAATTAAACTTTATCAGTTCCACCAGTTCTCTGTCATCATCTACTATTAATACCAATGGATATTCTTGCATAATTTAATTCCCTACCTAAATAATAATTGTAAAAACACTGCCTTTGCCAGGTTTGCTTTCCACCTTAATTTCAGCTTGATGGAGCTGAATTATTCTTTTGACCAGAGATAAACCCAAACCAGTTCCGGGGATGGATGATACTCGGTCAGACCTGTAAAATTCATTGAATATGTTTTCTACATCCTTGTCTTCCAATCCCATTCCTTTGTCCTGAATTTTAATAATCCAGTTGGGATCATCCCTGATTAAATCTATTATAACTTTTTGTTTACAATTTGAGTATTTTATAGCATTGTTCAGTAAATTCTCAACTGCTCTTTTCATATAATTTTTATCAACTTCAGCCAATGCACTGGTTTTGGGTAAATTCAATACTAAATTAATTTCCTTCTGATAAGCATAATCAACCTGAGACAAGTAAGCTTCTCTGATCAATTGTTTTAAATCAGTGGAGGTTATATCCACTAACTGGTTAAGATTCTGAAGGTGAGATAACTCTAATAGATCTTCAATCATTTTAGTTATCTCATTAGACTTCAGCAGTATGGAAGTTAAAAACCTTTTCTGCAAATCTACAGGGACTTCACTTCTAAGCATAGTATTAGCGTAACCGCTTATAACGGTTAATGGATTTTTAATGTCATGAGCAATTCCCCGGAGTAAGGTTTCCTTTTCTTTCTGCAGGTTGATCAATTCCCTATTGGTTAAAAATACATCCAATTCACTAATCACCAGCTGAAAAAACCCGACCAGGGTCATGAATTCCTCTCTTGCCGGTTCTTCTCTGATTAGTGGATCATCCAGCATCAACCAACCCGCATATTGAGAAGCTCTTCTAACCAAAGGTACCAGGATTATATAATTCGGTTTCCAATACTTAGATTTATCTTTTCCCAGTAATTTATCAATTCTCTTAAATCCTGGTACTATATAGTAAATACCCTGATTATTGATCATCTCATTGGATAAATTTTCCAATTTATCAGGTAAATCATTGGCAATATTATTTTCAATGTCCGTTTCTTCCTCTTTTATATAACCGGCAAAAGAATAATAAATTTTATTGTTCAAATTGTAGCAAAAGGTAATTTTTTCCCACCCGGTATTTTTTGCTGCATTTACTGCAACTTTCATTTTCCTGGGGACATCTTCTGCTAAAATAATTTTTTTCC
>LKUE01000421.1 GCA_001412365.1 Desulfuromonas sp. SDB
ATAAAAAAATTAGCAGTAACAAAAACAGAATAAGCAATGGCTATGAATATCAATAAATTTTGAGGATTTACATTATCTTGATCTAAGCGCAGAGATAAACACATTGCGGACAGTCTTGGACCAAGTAAAAATATTAAAATTAATACTGCGGTGAGGGGTAAAATTATTTTTATTATAAAACCGAGATTAAACGTCGCATGTTTTTTGTTAATTCTGAAATTTTCCGACATCAGCCATAACAGTACAGGTAGATACATCACCGGGGAGACTGGGTAAATCTGGGGGGGTGAAGATTGAGGAGATTTGAACAATAATATCAGCAGGATTACCGATAAAAGAAATATGCTTCCCAATATATGCCGGTCTCTTTTGGGCTGGAATAAACCGGAGATAAATATAATTACAGTCGGAAGAACAAACTTCAGTATATTTTCATTGATTAATCTGGTTAACATGGGGATGAGTAAAGGCATTGACAGTTTAACTATTACCAGTATGGCCAGAACATAGAGGAGAACATTGTTGAAAATATAAATGAAGCTGAGAGCAGGCTGGTTTTTATAAATCAGAACTTGGGATATACTCCTGAAAAATGGAAATTGACTGTTGATGGAATAAGCCTGTAAGACATATATAATTACACATAGAAATATAATTAAAAGGTAAGACAAATTTTGATTTACCCAAAATTGTTGAAGTAATGGGGAAAAGATTATCAGCAAAGCCAAGGAAAACCAAAGATAATAATATCTAAGGGTAAACTGTTGTATGAATTTTTTCATAGTTATTGCATTAAGAGTAATATATTCTCTGTAAAAATAAAACAATTTTTGAAAGGATGTGGATATGGTAGCTTCAATGATTTTATTATTATTCCTGTCTATTCCAGGTCAGTCTCTGGACTCTTTGAGAAATATTGAAGATTGTCAAGTAATTTGCCAGCAAGCCCTGCAATATTATTCTGAAAATCAAGATCCCCAGTTAATCTATGAACTGGTGGAAAATCATTGGTACCGGCAGGAGGAGGTTGTACCCACCTTGGATATGCTGGAAGAGTTATTAGATGACAATGCTTTTATAATATCAGAATTTGGAGATATTATTCCCGGGGAATTTGAATTTCTGGGAGAATTAAATCTTGGCTCCTACCAAACTACATTGGTTTACCTGATAAAATATCAGTATGGACTGTATCCATGCAGTTTTAGATTTTATAAACCCAAACAATACTACCTGCTTAACGGAATGCAGTTTGGATCTTCAGCAGTGGAGATGATGGAGAAGTTTTATCAGGTTAACATTACCGTTAATTAAATTGTTAATATTCATTTTTTAATAAAATGGTAAGGAGGAAATATGAATGTGGAAAATACCCGTAAACCTGATTATCATGTTGATTGTATGTTTATAGACCGCTGGTCCCCCCGCTCCTTTGTAAACTCTCAACTAGATTCTGAAATTTTAAATTCATTGTTTGAAGCAGCCAGATGGGCTCCTTCCTGTTACAATGAGCAGCCCTGGTTATTTGTTTTTTCAACAAATGAACAGGAAAAAGAAAAACTGCTGGACACTTTATTGCCCGGCAACCGGACCTGGAACAAAAATGTTCCGGTTATCGCTTATATAATGGCTAGAAAGAAATTTTCGAAAAATAACAAATCCAATTTTCATGCGATGTTTGATACAGGAGCTGCCTGGATGAGTTTAGCGCTGCAAGCCCGAAAATTAGGTTTGTACACTCACGCCATGGCAGGATTTGATAGAAAAAAAGTATATCAGTTGCTTAACCTGGAACCTCAGGAAATTGAAGTTATTGCAGCCCTGGCTATTGGATATGAAGATGAACCGGAAAAATTAGATGCAAAATTGCAGAAAATGGAATATCCCAACCAACGGAAATCAATTGAAAATTTCAGTTTTTCCCTGAGCAGTTTCCAGCAAGGCGGCTTTAAATTAACCGGCACTGAATAATATTACCTTTTAAATAAAGTTTTATAATTTTTGCTATAAATACGTCAGTTTTGTATAATTTATGCAATGTTTACGGGGAATTTTTGAGTGGAGAATTGATTAACTAATTTCCAAATCAACAATATGTTATTTGATAAAAAATTTTTAATAGAAATTAATAATCTGATTGAAAAATATCAAAATGGAGAAATCAATTATACCCATTCATCAGAGTTAGCCTTACAAGCTGCAGCCCTCAAAGCTAAATTCCCAAAAAGAAATATTGTATTAGTAGTTGATGATGAAAAAGAAATTGAAAAAAATTTAGAAGATCTGGAAATTTTAACTCAGACAGAAGTTTACTCTTTTAAATCCTGGGATAAAGCAAAAATTGGAGAATTTTCCCCCAGCAATGATATTTCCGTAGATAGGATAAAATTCTTGTATAAATTGATCAATGATACAGGAAATTTATTTATTTTAGAACAGAAGTTTCTTCATCACCTGATACCCAATGAGCAGAGATTGAAAAAATTTGTAGTTACCTTGAACCCAGGACAATCCTCTCCCTATTATAAACTGGTGGAGCAGTTAATTTTAGGTGGATATGAACTTTGCACTAATGTCCTCAATGCTGGCGAATACAGCAGGAGAGGGGGGATCATTGATGTTTTTCCAGTAAATTTAAAGCATCCGGTGAGGATTGAATTCAGCGGAGAGGTTGTAGAAGAAATTAGATTTTTCGATCCAGGATTGCAGACCAGCTTTAAAACCGCGGATGAAGTTGAAATATTGCCAGCTAAAGAATACTTTTTAACCAGAAATGAAATTGACCGCTACCTCCATGATCATCCTGAATATCCAGATGTTTTTATAGAAGGAGGGGAATTATTAGCTCAGAAAATTAGAAATGACGATATTAAAATTGATAAAATTCTGGAACAATCTATGGTTTTATCTGCTGCTGAAGTAAAAAAATCATATAAATGGATACCCTGTCATTGGTCTACGGGAATATTCAGCCCTTTGGAACAATTTACCCTTGAATTGCACCAGGACCGGAATGATTTTTTAACTCATCTGTCCAGGGAATATGGGGATTGGAAAAAAATCATCTTGATCAGATCAAAATCAATGATCAAAAAGCTTAAAAAAATATTCCCCCGGGCTCAATATTATCCCTTCAGCTTAAGCAGCGGATTTAATATCCCTGACCTCCACTATCTGATTTTAACGGAGAAGGAATTGTTTCAGGTAGAATTTAAACGAAGTCCAAAAAAGTTTAGTAAAAATACTTTGAAACGTGATGAAATCATGTATTTACCCTACGGCTCATTAGTTGTTCACGAACAGGCAGGCATCGGCAGATATCATGGGGTCAAAGTAATTGATTATCACCGCCAAAAGACAGAATGTCTGGTTCTGGAATATGCCAATCGAGCCTGGCTTTATTTACCGGTCAACAAACTTTATCTGCTTTCCCGGTACATTGGACCGGAAAACAAAAAGAATCCACCGTTAAGTGTACTGGGGACAGCTCAATGGGAAAAAAGGAAATTAAAGGCAAAAAAAATTATCTGGGACTTAACCATGGAGCTGGCTGAATTGTACGGTAAAAGAACTCAATCAAAAACCAAAAAACTAACCTCTCAACATGAATTGGTTGAAGAAGTTGTTAATAACTTTGATTATGAAGAGACCGATGATCAGAATGTTGCCATTCAAGAAATATACCGGGATTTAGAAATGGACAAGCCAATGGACCGGTTGCTGTGCGGGGAAGTAGGTTATGGCAAAACCGAGGTTGCTCTACGGGCAGCAGTTAAGGTGGTGGAAAGCAATCATCAGGTGGCTATTCTCGCCCCCACCACTATATTGGCTCAGCAGCATTTTGATGTGTTCAGGGAACGGTTGAAAAACCTTCCGGTGACGGTGGAAATGATAAGCAGATTTGTGGAAAAGAGCAAGGTTGACTCTGTACTGGAGGATGCAGGCAAGGGGGTTGTGGATATATTGATAGGCACCCACCGTCTTCTCTCTGCCGATGTCAAATTTAAAAACATCGGTTTGCTGGTTATAGATGAAGAACATAAGTTTGGAGTAAAGCAGAAAGAAAAAATTAAAAAACTTAAAACTAATGTAAATGTACTATCTATGAGTGCTACTCCCATTCCCCGAACACTTCACATGTCCATGTGGAATTTAATGGACATCAGCATGATCCAAACCCCTCCTCCCGGACGTTATCCGGTGGAGACCCATATTTTGCCATTTTCTGAACAGATTATCGTAGATGCAGTGAATTTTGAGATACAAAGAGGCGGGCAGGTGTTTTTCCTGCACAACCGGATTGAAAGTTTAAGTTCAATTTATCAGTATCTATCCAGGATACTACCCAATATCTCTATTGCCTACGCTCATGGTAAAATGAGAAGTGCGGAAATAGAAAAGGTTATGTTTGATTTTTATCACCATCATTATGATCTGCTGTTAAGCACCAGTATTATCGAATCGGGAATTGACATCCCCAATGCCAATACCTTAATTGTGGATAGAGCGGATAGTTTTGGATTGGCTCAGCTTCATCAAATTAGAGGGAGAATTGGCAGAGGATTGCAAAGAGCTTATTGTTATTTTTTAATTCCGCTCAAGGGACCCAGAACTCATCAGGGCAAGGAAAGATTGAGGGCAATAAGATCATATTCTAAATTAGGAGCAGGTTATCAATTGGCGGTTCATGATATGAGAATAAGGGGGGTGGGAAATTTACTGGGCTCTCAGCAGTCGGGTTTTGATTGTGATATCGGTTATGAACTTTATTTGAAATACCTGAATGAAGCCATCCATAAACTCAGAGCAGGCAGCGGAGAGCAGGGCATAAAAGAGATTGAGTTAAGTGTTGATTTACCTTATTATCTTCCCCCTGATTATATTGAAGATTCACAGGAAAGGGTTTATCTGTACCGTCGGATATCTACAGCAGATATAGACAATTTAAAAAATATCAAAAATGAGTTAATTGACCGATTCGGAGATATTCCGCCTCAGGCGGAGAATTTTTTCAAGGTATCCAGGATCTATCGAATAATGAAAGATTTAGATTGGATGAAGGTGGTAATTGGAGAAGATCTAAAAATTGAATTTGCAGAAGATACAAAAAGATGTTATATTGAGAAATTTGTTAAATCTTTGCCTGAAAAATGGAATCCATTTTTTATCAGGCAACATCAACAGCTAGTAGTACAAATTAAAAACTGGAGTATGGATTTTAAGAAACTTGAGAATTTTATTGAAAGATTTAAAAAAATATTGAATCTAACCGAGGAAAAGTAATTGAGGGGAATCCTAAATGATAAAATATAGATTATTGAATAAAATATTTCTGATCATGGCTTTAGTGTCTGTAATTTTAACCAGTTGCAGCAGCAATGGTAATCTGGTGACAATAAAATCCAAATTTGACCAATCCTGTCTATACATAAATGAAGAAGATTTGCCTGAATATGTTTATTATCTGGAAGAAGACAGTTTTTGGCTTTATCTGGATTCAGTAATTGATTTTAAAGTATTAATTCAAGCTGCTTATCAAAATAAAATTGATAGCGTGATAAGTTATGATTTAGTGGATATTAAAAGAATGCTGATGATTGATAAATTATGGGAAGAAGTGGTAGACAGTTTTTTATCCGATCAGGACTCCCTGGCTTATTTTTACTGGAGAGCAGGACATTATAATCTTAATCTGATGGTGCTGAGGTTTTATCCTTCAGTTCAGAGTGAAATTGATCTGATTTCAAATACCCTGAATGAATTAATGGAAAATGACACCGTCGCCCTGGGAAGATATGCTGACAGTGTAGTGGGTAAATTTCGATCAAATCCTCTGTTTAGAGGACCTTTGGGCAATTTAGGTCCAGTTTCTGCAACCATATTGCCTTCAACCCAGGGCAATCTGGTTCTGGAGATGCCGAATTATTCAATATCATCACCAATGATTACTGATACCGGTTTGTTTATATTTGTCAGACTGGGAAGCAGCGAAGTGGAAAGCCCCGGGGAGTTTGAACAGTTAAAAGAAATTTATATTCGAGATTTTCAAAATCATTTCCTGTTTGAACAAGCTCAGAGGTATATAGATAATTTAAAAAAAGAATTTAGTTATGAATTTAACTCTCAAGGTATTGAAATAATCAGCAGCTACTATCCTTTTTCCAGATTAACGGTAGAAGACCCGGTAGTGCTTCCTGATTATAAACCGGAACATCTTCCGGTGTGGCTGGTATGCTTTTCCAATGGAGATTATGCTGATACAGTTACCATAGGTGATATGATTAACCGTTTATCCAGGGGAAGGATGCTCTACCCTGATTTATCTGACCGCAATAATCTATACGTATTTTTGATGAGGGATATAATACCCCCTCTATTATTAGAACATCAATGTCTGCAGCGGGGCTTTGATGAAAACCAGGAGATATTACAAAAATATAGACAGATAGCAGATTCCTTATTAGTTTCAACTCTGATCAGCAGGAGTATGGGTGAAGATTTGGACAGTACTGAATTATTTGTTTATTATCAGCAGAATCCTGACAGGTTTTCCATGCCGGAGAGAGTGGAGTTGTCTATTATCGGAGTGGAAGATTCAAGTTTTGCTGAAATTTTATATGATTCTTTAGCCCGGGGAAATGATTTTGATTCTTTAGCTTATTCCTGGTCAGAACTTCCTTCGGGAGATAATTACGGATATGTGGGAATTGTGGAAAGAGGCCGTTACCGGGAGGAAGTTGATTCAATTATATTTTCTTTACCTGATTCTACCCCTTCCCCGGTTGTGTACATGGATGGTTATTACGTGATACTAATGGTGTTAAATCATCATCCGAGTTCACTTATACCTTTTACCGAAGCATTTACCCGGGTGGAATACTTTTATCGAAAGGAGATGAAACACCAGATTACTAGTTTAATTCTGGAATCAGCCCGTAAAAATGTAGAGATAGATATTGACAGTACTTTAATTAAAAATATATTGAGAGATAAAAAGGAGGAATTATGAGAAAAATAACTTTTGGCGGCATAATCATTGGTTTAGCCCTGTTAAGTTTAATATCCTGTTCAACAAAACCTAAAGCGGTAGACAGAGATACTTTATTGGTTACTATTGGTCAGGATGATTTGAAAAGAGAAATTGGTATTGTGGAGTTAAGAAATAATTTCTTTGTTTATGAAGGAGAAGATCCTGACACCGCCATGATGAGGATGGAGCAGGTTCTGGATAATCTTATTGAAATGCATTTATTAGCATTAGGAGCAGAGGAAGCCGGCTACTTAAATGATTCCACTTTGATGATTTCTTTGAAAAAATCCAGGGAAAACAGCATATTGGGTGAACTGTACTGGCAGGTAGTAATCAATACCACCAAAGTTGATTCCATGGAAATAGTTAAGATGTGGGAAGACATGGCTGAAGAGATAAGATGCAAACACATTTTAGTAAAAGACAGCTTGCTTGCAGACAGTCTCTACCAGGTGTTGAATGCTGCTTGGACTGATTCCGCGGATGAAAACTTATTCGACCAAATTGCCTCTGAATATTCTGAAGATCAAGGAACTAAAGACAGAGGGGGGGATTTGGATTATTTCAGCAAGGGCAGAATGGTAAAGACTTTTGAAGAAGCTGCTTTTGCCCTGGAAGATGGAGCTCTCTCTTCGCCGGTAAAATCTGATTTCGGCTGGCATATTATATACAGGATGGCTACCCGGGAAAATCAGACCCGACGCCCCTTGGAAGAGATGTATCCTCATCTTCTCAGTATGAAGGAACAGGAGATGAGAAGAGAAGTTGCGGATAATTTTATAGACAGCTTGATAGAAGCAGCTCAAGTTGAAATTCAGGAACCAGCTTTGCTGGTACTGTATAAGAGATTATCGGAAAATTCCGGAGGTCCCTATGGCCCGGCTCCTCTTACTTTTTCAGAAGAAGAAAGTTCCATGATCTTTGTCACCTATAGTGATACCAGCATTACCCTGGGTGAGTTAAAACAGAGAGTAGATGACCGTGAATGGACCTTACCCATGTTTATGCCGGATACTAATGCATTCAGGGACGCCTGCAGCCGAATTATGATGACTGATTTATTAATGGATGCTGCTGAAGATTTAAATATTGGTGATTTGCCGGTAGTAAAACGAAACACCTTTGCCCAGATTGACCGCTCTCTATCCTGGAGACTTACTGAGGATTCAATTAAAGCTAAAGTTGTGGTGGAGGAAGAAGAAATTGCCCAGTACTATCAGAAAAACCTGCCAGAGTTTACTTTACCGGAAAGAAGAAGAGCAAGACTAATTGAGCATAATTCTAAGGACAGCCTTGAAAATATTGTAAGACCACAACTAACTGCCGGAGATACAGTTAAGTTTGATACATTAGCCAAGCAGTATTCCATCCATTTCTCCTCACGCAGCGGAGGAAAACTGGGAATGTTTCCGGAGGGAAGATATTTGGCTTTTGATTCAGTAATCTTTTCTCTGCCGGTGAATGAAATCTCCGATGTTTTTGCAGTTGATTCAGGTCATTTTGCCATTGTAATGGTTGAAGAAATTGCCCCAGAATCAATACTCCCCTATGAAGATGTCAGGGCGAGAATTGAAGGGAATTTAATAAATGCCAAAGTTGATTCTTTAAAGCAGACAGTTATCCAGGAATTGCAATCTGAATATCCCCAAACTAGAGTTGAAAATTTCGATGAGATAATTCAAATTCTGATTAGCGGTGAATAAAAAAGGAGAGTTTATTTTGACTAAAAATTTTGCAATATGTATATTGTTGTTCACTATGGTGATTTCTGGACTTGCCTTGATTTCCTGCAGCTCAGAATCCGGGGTGAATGATCAAGAAACCAATGGTTCCAATGGTACCACCAATGGTGAAACCAGTCAGTTTCTGATGGATGATGGTTCTTCTACTATTATTGCCGAGGTAAATGGTAATAAAGTGAGATACCAGCCTTTTCGGTCATATATAAGGTATATGATGGATGTAGATCCGGACACTTTACCTACAGAGATAGTTGAAGCTATGCTGGAAACCTGGCTTTCCCGAGAAGCAGTATACGGCTTAGGGGTTGAGGAAGGTTTGAACAGGGACTCGCTGTTTATATTTATGCAGTTTGATGCCTCCCGGCAGATTATTACTCAGATGGTATTAGAAAGAATCACTTTAACTCTGCCTGGAGTAACTGAAGCGGATATCCGGGAAGCTTACAACAAGTGGAAAGATGAAGTGAAATATGAAAAGGATGTGGTGCTGTATCAGTTCCTTTCCGAAGCTAATGCTCAACTTGCGGTGGAGATGATTGAACAAGGTGTGCCTGCTGAGGAAATTGCCGGATTGATTGGCTTAGATACATTGATGGAAGTGAGGAGATTGTATTCACAAATGGAGTTGATTGAGGAAATAGTGGCTCCTCTAAATGAAGGAGAAATTTCCGAACCATTCAGATTAGGGGAAGGATACTATCTGGCTAAAGTAATTGATGAACGGTATATTGAATCGCCTATAGCTCCCTTTGATCAGCTCAGACCTTATATTATGCTGTATCTTACTGAAATCAAGAAGTTTAACTACGTCAATCAGTTTATTGATACATTGATAGGGGAACGGGTGATTACCTATCCAGAAAGCTTAAAAGTTAGATAGCTTCAATTATGCATAAATTTTCGCTTTTTATAATATCATTGACTATATTATCTGCCTCTTCATTTGCAGGAGAGGCAGATAAAATTGTAGCGGTAGTTAATGATGATGTAATTACCCAGTCTGAACTGGATAATTATTTCAAGATTTCTAAATTATTAATGGGGGTTGAAAAAATGCCCAATCCCCGGTTAGAAGAGAATTTACTTGAAGAGCGGTTGAATGCTTTAGTTAATTACGCTCTGGTGGATAATATGCCGGAAAGCCTGTCTTACCTTAGAATTGATCAATCTGAAATTCAGAAGGAAAACCTGAGAATTCTGGAGGAATTTGCCTCGGAGATGTTCGGTGAAGAAGCAACTATTGACACCCTTAAATCTTATTTTGAAAATGCCGGTCTTGAGTGGGAATTATCAATGAGATTGATGGAAAAAGAATTAATGTACAATGCAGTAACTGAAAGATATCTGGCATTTAATTATCCGGAGCTGTCAAATTTCCAAAAATTTAATGTAGATGATGAAGAGCTGTTGGAGTTTTATCAACAGATTAAAGACAGTTTAAGAATGCCCCTCAGTTACCATCTTTCCCGAATAGTTCTCTCCCCCAATCCTTCAGAACAGAGAATGATGCAGATTAATCGTAAGGCAAACCAGGTCCTTCAGGCACTGAGTGAAGGTGAAGATTTCCGGTCTATTGCCAGTATTTATTCCGAGGATAAAGAAACCGCAGCAAACGGAGGTTATTTAGGAATAGTACACCGGGGAGATATGTTGCCTGAAGTTGAAAATTCAATTTTTTCTATTGAACCCGGCAACATGGGAGTTATTCAGAGTATGGAGGGTATCCATATTCTTTATGTGCCAACCCGGTGGGCGGATAGTGCCAGAGTTTATCAAATATTTATCTCCATGCTACCCAATAGCGAAGATAGCTTGAGAGTTTTACAGAAGCTTGATTCGGTAACTGCTAGATTGGATAGAGGAGAGGATTTTGCACAAGTCGCTAGAATTTACTCAGATGATCCTTATTCCCGAGAGCAGGGGGGGGATGTGGGAAATGTACCCGTGGATTCTATGGATGTGTCATTATTAAGTATATTAACCATGTTAGAACCGGGAGAATATACTTCGCCTATTCAATCTCCCTTCGGTTATGTGATTTTTAAACTGCATGAAGTTAATTTAGGAGAACCGGTAGATTTCCAAGAAGCTAAAGAGCAGTTAAAGCAAAATTATTTTCTCAGACAGAGACAGCAGGTTATCAATAGATGGATAGATTCATTAAAACAGCAATTGTATTTTGAACAACGGACAATTCCATAAGAATTCGGAAAGACTTGATTTATTTTTATTTAAAGTTAGACTTTTCAAAAGCCGGACACTAGCTAATAAAGCCTGTGTTCAAAAAACTGTTTTAATTAATGATCAGGTGGCTAAGCCATCATCTCTGGTAAAATTAAATGATGTTTTGACCTTGAAACACTTATTTCAACAAAAAAAATACCTGGTACTGGGATTCCCCCGCAGAAATATGACTAAGCAGGAAGCAAAAGAATTGATTGAAGTTTTGTCTTGAACATTTATTTTGGAAATTTACGATTTATATAATATGTTATATAATTAAAATAATTATATTGTTAGAACCATGAAAAACTTAGATATCGAAAAGCAAATGCTTCAAGAAGAAAGCGAATATAAACATAGCCACAAAAAGATGTCGCCGTTTGGCCAATTATTCAGATTCATGGGCTGGTGGTTTGGATTTACGGGTCTCTACTCTATGTTCGCTGTTTGCCCTTTTTGTGGTCAACAGGGGTGCCCGGTCGGTTTGGTCTCCGCAGGGACAGTGGGAGCATTGTTCGCGCTTTGTTTTCAAGACTGGAAGCGGTTATTCAGGTTTTTGAAACAGAAGCTATCAAAACAGAAGCTATCAATAGAAACAAAAGAGGAAACAAGTTCTAACAAACCGGATGCAGGCGACGGTTAATCGCCGCGCCTGATCCGCAGGATTAATTGAAACTAAACAACCAGGAGGAATAGTGAAAAATATAATTTTATTGCTGTTGTTATTACCTCTGGGACTTTATTCAGAAACAATTCAGTTATCTTCCCCCCAAACCGGGATGTCACTGAATTATTCTGATTTTAATCAGATAAATTTAACCTGCGAATTTAATCAGGTTAACATTGATCAGATCCAGCAGGGGTATCAAATATTCAATACAGTTTCAGTTCCCCGCATTCACAGTTCGATGGCGGTTGGCTCCCCTCGATTGCCGGTTATGAGGAAAGTAATTGAAATTCCCGCGGGAGCTCAGGTGGAAGTTGAAGCTAATGCCGTAGTTGATCAGAAATTGTACATAACCAATATGCTCTATCCGGTACAGCCTCCTTTGGAAAAAATTCAAGGGAATCAGCCGGAATTTATAATTAATATGGATGCCTATAGTCAGGGTAATGTTTATGGTGAGCAGCCGGTGATTATAACTGATCAGGGATATATCAGAGGTCATCATTTTGTTACTGTAGATATTTATCCAATTAGATATCAACCGGATATTGGTGAATTGGAGATAAGATCCCGCATTGAGGTTAATTTGTATTTAACCGGTTCTAATCCTGCAGTTACTGCAGAAAATTACCGGAAATACAACAGTCAACAAACCTCAGCTTTTATGGAGGAAATATTAGTTAATGCCAATGCTTATGATTTCAATGAAAATCCTCAGCTCCCCTGTGGTTTTCTTATCATTGCCCCTGATGCCTATATTTCAAATTTAACTGACTTTGTCCAGTGGAAAAGAGAAAAGGGTTATCAGGTAACTGTGACCGCTACAAGTCAAACCGGGACTTCCACCACCCAGATTAAAAATTACCTCCAGGATGCTTATGACAATTGGGCAGTCCCTCCTCAGTTTGTCATATTTGTTGGTGATAATAATCATATACCCGGATACACCGGACAGGAGACTAATGTAATTTCAGATCATCCTTACACTCAGCTGGATGGAACAGATTTGTTTCCGGATATATGGCTGGGCAGATTGTCAGTAAGCAGTTCAGCGGAATTGGATTCTATTTTAGATAAAATATTGTACTATGAACAACCCGATCTGTGGACTGCCGGTAATGCCTGGTGCAAAAAAGCGGTATTTATGGCTAGTTCAGATAATCACAACGTCAGTGAAGGATCCCACCGCTGGGTAATCCAGACATACCTTGGACCGGACGGGTACAGCTGTGACAGCTTGTGGTACTACTATGGTGCAACTACCGGACAGGTCAGCAATGCTTTTAATGACGGAAGATCCTGGGGGATATACTCCGGGCACGGTAGTACTACTTCCTGGGCTGATGGACCACCTTTCAGCCAGTCTAATGTCAATGCTCTGACTAATGAAGGAATGTATCCAGTGGTGATGAGTTACGCCTGTAATACCGGGCAGTTTTCAGTATCCGAATGTTTTGCTGAAACCTGGATTAGAGCAGGCAATAAAGGTGCAGTAAGTTTTTGGGGATCATCTCCCAGCTCTTACTGGACAGAAGATGACACTCTGGAACGGTGGGTTTTTCAGGCAATTTATGATTCTTCAATAACTTGGCAAAAAGGATTTTATGATTACGGCTTATTTGGAGTTTATACTTATGGGGGCACTTATGCTTCTCCCCAGTATTATTATGAGGCATACCACCTGTTTGGAGATCCTTCCATGGATGCCTGGACCGGTTATCCTCAGCAGGCAGTAGTAAATTATCCTTCAGCCATACCTATCGGAAGTGTAAACGTACAGGTTAACGTTTCTACATCTAAAGCACCGGTTGAAAATGCCCTGGTTGCTATTTCCGATCAGGATTCGCTGTGGACTGGATACACCAATTCCACCGGGGTGGCAAATATTATGGTCAATACCATTCAAGCCGGTTCATTAAATGTGGTAGTGACTGCCCATAATCTGCAACCCCACCGTGGTACAATTTATATTACTAGTAATAATGCCTATGTCAGCTATTTGATGTTAAATCCCACTGGTGGATATAATAACGGTCAGATAAATGCAGGATGCAATTATGATCTGGAAGTATATGTCAAAAACTGGGGAAATCAGACTGCTCATAATTGTTATGGGATATTATCCAGCACTGATCCCAATATCAATATTACAGAAGACAGCGTTTATTACGGAGATATAAATCCTTCTGATTCCACCTCAGGAAACGGTTTATTCGCAGTAGATATTGCCTCTTCTATCCCTGACGGATACAGCATTCCCTGTAATTTGACCATCACTGCTGCTGAGAGCACTTGGGTCAGTAATGTTGGCATTGCTGTTTCTGCTCCTTTGCTGGTTTTAGATGCGGTGGGAGGTCCGGATCAGGTATTGCCGGG
>LKUE01000422.1 GCA_001412365.1 Desulfuromonas sp. SDB
GGGTGGGATTAAAAAATGCCTGGCTTACCATATTGTGCTATCACCTTTTAATTTTAATAACCTCCGCCGGCAGAGTGCCTACAGATATTAACCGGATTAAGTGCGGATGGAACTGCGGAATATTCTGGTCTCTTCTGCCCTGGTTTGCAGGAACTGGTTTAATTTTGTATTACACCATGCCTATTATGTGCACAGTGGAGATTGGAGTTTGGTTGTCCCGGTATAACCTGGACAATCTAGCCTTTCTGCTGATGATACCCTACTTTGGAATAGTTCATCCCTTACTGGAACAGATTCATTGGACCAGTTTAAGCCAAAGTAAAGTTAATCAGTGGTTAATTGATATTTCATTTTCAGGATATCATCTAATAGTGTTGTGGAGATTGCTGAAATTGCCTTGGCTGATAATAACCGGGATTATTTTAGTTGCTGTTTCCCGGACATGGTTTCTCCTTGCTAAGAAAACCGGAGAAAACATTGTTATGAATATCATCTTGCACCTGGCTGCGGATACGGGAATAATCATTGCTGCCGGATTACGGGCATGAATAGAACAGAATTAAAGTCAACTGAAATAAGAAAAAAATCGCTTAATCGGAATTTAAGGTCCGCTTGGATATCCCTGATAGTCAGTGTACTGGTTATAATTTTTACTATCTGGTTTGCCCTTGAATTTATTGAATCCATACAGAATCCCGCCAATGATCCCTGGCCCCAGTTTATTGTGGTGATAGTGATGTTTTTTATTCCCTTCATCTCAATTTTAGGGTTTATTGCCGTGGTAATGTTATTTGTTGGAATATACAGCATTATCAGGTATAAAAAGTTAAAACATATCTAAATGTAAATAATTAATCAGTACAAAGAGAGGAAAAATGAAGGAGTTTGGATGGGAATTACTATCATCGGAACTTAATTCCGATTTAAACATATTCAAAGTTAATATCAGTAAATACAGAAATCTCCGCAATGGAACCATCCTGGATGCAGTGATCCTGGATACTCCGGACTGGGTTAATGTCATTGCGGTCACTGAAGATAATAGAATCATCCTGGTGGAGCAGTTCCGGTTTGGAGCAGCAATGAAATCACTGGAAGTTCCCGCGGGATTGATTGAACCGGGGGAAGCTCACCTCCAGGCGGCTAAAAGGGAATTATCCGAGGAAACCGGCTATACTTCAGAACAATGGGAATATCTGGGATTTGTAAAGCCTAATCCTGCCTTTTTAAACAATAGATGTCATTTCTGGCTGGCCCGTAACGTACAACTCACTGAACAACCCCGTCCTGATCCCGGGGAAAATTTAAAAGTAAAACTGATAACTTCCCGGGAACTCAAACAGGCAGTAATTGACGGCAAAATAAATCATTCAATTTCTATTGCCGCTCTTTCCCGGATATTTGATCTGAGGGTAACCCAAATTTAACCGGAGAAATCACAGTTCATCTTTTGGATAGACATGATACTCCTCTACCGTACCTCCGTCATGAAAAGCAAGATAATTGGCATTCCAGTCCAGAGCATCCTCCAGCTTCTGTTCGCTGATGTTCAGGATTTCTGCGCAAAGTTCGATTAATTTTTTCCGGGGCAACTTGCCCGAAAATTTTATGACAGCATGTTTTACGGTGGCTGCGCATAACCAGGTGCTGGGATCAGTGCGGTTATGCCAGTAGTTTAAATAGCGGTTTAATTCCCTGAAATCTTTCTCGGTGAATTTATATTCCTTCTCCTGGTGGGTAACTTTAGCTTCCCGGTTGTAATAAGTGAAATAGGTCTTGTATTCTTTCTCTTTGGACACTTAATAATCCTGAACCAGTATATTATTGTTAAAATAATAAATTTATTATTTTGTAATTTCCAGTTAAATATAATTATGGAATTTTTTAAAATTATTGTTTTCATGGTTGTAATTGCCGTTGGTTTTGGAATAATCCATGATCTGGTTACTGCTCATGTCTGTGTGGAGTACTTCAGCATTGCCCATCCTCCGGTAATTTCCGGAGGTCCCCCCATCTTTTATGCTTTAGTCTGGGGGGTAATTGCCACCTGGTGGGTGGGATTGATTTTAGGCATTGTACTGGGCTTATCTTCCAGATTGGTCAGGATAAGGCAGCTTTCACTCAATTGGTTGTTAAAACCGGTGCTGGCTATGTTCAGTGCATTATTGATAGTTGCGATGTCGTCAGGAATAGCCGGATATCTGATGGCAAAATACAATATTTTCAATATCAGCATCTCTACTCCGCCTGGAATTTATGAAAATATCTATCCCCGTTATGTTTTTGCTTTATTTGCCCATTCTACCAGCTATAGTTTAGGCTTTGCCGGAGGATTGGTTCTTTCCGGATATATTTTACTTAAGCGGATTTTTATTAAATAATTAATTACCGGTAAATTAAAAATAATTACCAATGAACTGAACTTTAGTAATTAAAATTAACGTTTACAATTTCCAAAGATTGAATTAATATTATAATATTATGTATAGTATGATTAGACACAATAAATATTGTTTAGCTGAAATTGTTTTAATTTTTCTCTGCATGACTTTATTATCCTGCGGGCAGAGATCAACTGAAGGATTAGCTGAAATTGATCCGGAGTTGGTTATCCACCAGGGCAGATTAACTGAACTGCCGGCATCTGCAAATGAGATTAGAGCAGCCCAATGGGCAGGGGTGTTTTCCGGGGAATCCTATCTGGCTTTTTCTGCTGATTCAGAAGATATTGAAATGTGGTTGAATAAATCCACCTCGGTTAAATCCCAAAATCCGGTTATTCTAGATTCCACCTGCCGGTACCTGCCTGATGATTACGGAAAGATCAATTCATCTGATCTAACCTATCATGTTGATGAATACGTACCCGGTTTTTACCGTCCGTTGATACTGGAACAGGGGCGTTTATATGAAATACCCCCGGATTCCCAGGGTCATTACCAAGGGAAGGTGATCATTGATGACTGCAATCACCGAGTTTATGTAAATGTACTGTGGAGTTAGTTCAACTCATGAAATGATTAGATTATTCTTAACTATTTAACTTAGATAAAAAAGAGAGATTAAAATGAAAAAAGCAGATTCTTTCGGACAGGCATTGGTGGACTGTTACCAAAACGGCAAATCAATTATGATGGTGGAAAGAAGTGACGGTTACCTGGATTTAGACCAGCCGGCTGATTATTTTAAACAATACAAAGATTGGCCGGATATGGAAAAGAAGGCGATAAAATATGCTAAATCACCGGTATTAGATGTAGGGTGCGGAGCGGGGCGTCATTCTCTCTATCTTCAGAATAAAGGGATGGAGGTTTTGGGAATTGATCAGTCCAGTTTGTGCGTGGAGTTAGCTAAGAGGAGAGGATTGAAAAATTGCCGGTGGTTGGATTTGAAAAACATAACCTCCGATTTAGGCATGTTCAGAACAATATTAATGCTGGGTAATAATCTGGGTTTATTGGAAAATATGTCCAGAGCCAGGGTGGTGCTGAGAAAATTCAGCAGAATTACCACTCCCGATGGATTGATTATCGGAGAGTGTGTTAATCCCTATAAAACTGAAGACTCCTACCACCTGGAATATCAAAAGCAGAACCGGAAAAGGGGAAAATTATCCGGGGAGCTAAGACTTAGAATTAGATATAAAAATTTATTCGGTCCCTGGTTTAACTATCTATTTGCATCTCCGGAGGAGCTGGAGAAAATTCTTGGAAATACAGGATGGAAGATAAACCAGATTATTGAATCTCCGGAGACAATGTATATCGCGGTAATAGGGAAAGATTAAATTATCATAAAATTATTGATTTAATCAACATTTCATAATTTCAAGCCAGCTTTACCAATTCATAATTTGTTGAGCCCAGTCCGATTTCCTCTCCATAATGCAAAAGATATCTTCCTCTCCGGAAAACTTTCTTTCCTTGCCGCTTATCCAGCATATCCAAACAAGCTTGATCAATGGCAACTGGGTCAACAGAAGCAAATAATCCAAGATTGCTCACAACCGGTTTTTGAGTTTTTCCTTCACAATCGCATAATTTGGTTATATTTATTGCGTAATTCAGATAAACTGTTTTTTTATTTAGCTGAGCGGCATAAGCGTATTCAGCAAGTTTTTCCAGAAAGCCTTTAGATAGTGAATTTAACCAGTTAATTTTCATTGCCCCGGTGGGGCAAACTGCAATACAGGAAGCACATCCTATACATTTTTTGGAATTTACCCGGGGAATGAAACCAATAATAATGGCATCAGCAGGGCAATGATCAGCGCACAGTCCGCACTTTTTGCATTGAAAAAAATTCAGCCAGGGAATTGCTTTGGAATGCTGAGCCAGCTTTCCTTCCCTGGATGCGAATCCCATCCCCAGATTTTTTAATGCTCCCCCGAAACCCGCCAGCATATGACCTTTAAAATGGCTGAGAACAATAATGTGATCGAAATTCTGAAATTCTCTGCCCAGTTTACAGGACTTGAAATGCTTTTTATCTATGTCCACTTCTATTGAATCCTTACCTGAATCTCCATCAGCTATAATTATGGGAATTTGATTGAAACCGTGCTCCCCGGCAAGTTTTAGATGTTTCTGTTTGGTGGTTCTTTCACCTCGGTAGAGGACATTGGTTTCAATATAGTATAGTTGTTTTACTTTTTTCTGCAGGTAGTTGATAATTTCTTGATAGTAAACGGGTTTATTGTAGGTGGTGTTGCCCTTTTCTCCAAAATGAACTTTCAACGGTACTTTATCCGGAAAAATTATGTGCTGTTTCTGCTCTACTGTTTGCAACAAGGTCTTAGCCTTTTCGGATACAGATTGGTCAGTGCAGTCATCTTCAACTGGTATAAAATATACTTGAGCCATCTCAATTCTCCTTAGTATGGTTTTTCAGGCATGTCCAAACATTAAATTCATATTATGGGTATTTTAAAATTTAATCAATAATTGCCTGAAATATAATTATATTGCTGTGATCATATAGGAAGTTAGGATATTATTTTTAAGAATTTTTTAAGAACTTTATGAAAACATAATA
>LKUE01000423.1 GCA_001412365.1 Desulfuromonas sp. SDB
GTGTAAATTGTTTAAGCGGGGAAAAAATGTTCAGAAAAATATTTGAATTATTTTCATTCATCAAGGGAAATAAAATACTATATATTGGTGCCATATTAGCAGTAGCTCTAGCTACAGTATTCAGTTATGCCATTCCCCAAGTGATCAGGATAACCATAGATTCGATAATTGGCAACAATCCTTTGCAAACACCTTTATGGATAGACAATATAATAGAGAAATTAGGAGGCACTGAATCTATTAGAAACCAATTGTGGCTGCCAGGGGCAGTAATTGTAATACTAACTTTATTTCAGGGTGTATTCACCTATTTGAAAGGAAGGTGGGCAGCTCAGGCTTCCGAACAATCCATAAAGAAGCTAAGGGATCAACTTTACAATCATCTCCAGCATTTACCTTTTTCTTTTCATTCTGAAAGTAAAACTGGAGATCTTATTCAAAGATGCACTTCTGATGTGGAGACCATCCGCAGATTTTTTGCGATGCAGTTTGTGGAAATTGGAAGAGCATTGATAATGCTGTTGATTGTCATACCTATAATGATTTCTCTAAATGTCAAAATGACAATTATTTCAATGATATTAGTGCCTATCATTTTCATATTCGCCATAATATTTTTTATCAAGGTAAAAGCAGCATTTAAAATGTCTGATGAAGCAGAAGGAGAACTTTCCACCGTGCTGCAGGAAAATCTTTCCGGGATTAGAGTGGTAAAAGCTTTTGCCCGGCAAAAATACGAAATCAATAAGTTCCAAGGTAAAAATATGAATTATCGTAATTTAACTTACCGTTTGATCATCCTGCTGGCTTGGTACTGGTCTGTTTCCGATTTTCTCTGCCTAACTCAAATTGCATTGGTTCTGGTTACAGGGGCAATGATGGCGGCACAGAACCAGATCAGCTTAGGAACGCTGGTGGTTTTCACCACCTATGTGGGATTACTGTTATGGCCGGTAAGACAGATGGGAAGAGTGCTGACGGACATGGGGAAAGCTTTTGTATCCGTCGAGCGTATTAAAATGATTTTAAATACTCACGTGGAATCCCGGATATTAATTGACAAGCTAAATCCAGATCTTCTTTTGCCCAGTTATTTAAACATCCACGGAGATAGAGAAGCAAAATTAATTAAAATTGAGGGAAATATTCATTTTGATCAAGTAGGTTTTCACTATCTGTCCGGTCATAAAATTTTAAGCAACATCAGTTTCAAGGTTAAACCAGGACAAACTGTTGCTATACTGGGACCTACCGGCTCGGGAAAATCCAGTTTGGTCAATCTAATACCAAGGCTTTATGACTACAGTTCCGGTTCCATAACTGTTGATGGAGTTGAACTTAAGGATATTGACCGTTACTGGATTAGAAATCAGATTAGTATAATTCTTCAGGAACCATTCCTTTATTCTAAGACAATTACGGACAATCTGAAAATGGGTAAAGAACATTGCAAAGAGTATGAAATCCAGGATGCCACTCAGACCGCAGCCATACATGACGTAATTACTGAATTTGACCAAGGATATCAGACCTTGGTGGGAGAAAAAGGAGTAACCCTTTCCGGAGGACAGAAACAAAGAGTAGCTATAGCCCGGGCAATTTTGAAAAATTCACCTCTGTTGATTTTTGATGATTCATTTAGCGCAGTGGACACCGAAACTGATCTCCGTATTAGAAATGCCTTAAATAAGAAATTAGGGAAAACTACCACCTTCATCATCGCCCACCGTTTAACTACTCTCGCTCAAGCTGATTTAATTCTGGTAATGGAAAAAGGAGAAATTGTCCAGAGTGGTAATCATCATCAGCTTATTAATCAATCTGGTCTGTACCAGAGAATTTGGGAAATTCAAAATGATCTGGAGGATGATATTCAAGCGGAAATGGATAATCCTCCAATGGACAAGCCACTAAATAAATCTTGGCAAGGAGCTCAACGTGGAATATGAAGGTTTCCAGGAACAGGAATTCACCAAAACACTTAAGTTTGATCTGTGGAAAAAGGTATTCAGCTACTCCAAGCCCTATAAATACTACTTGATAGGATTGTTCGTAGTTATGCTGGGGGTGGCGGTGATTGATGCGGTATTTCCTCTGATGACCAGAACCGCCATAGACAGTTATATTACCCCTAAGAATACCGATGGATTGGGAAGATTTGCCCTGATCTACTTTGTGCTGGTGGCGGTTCAAAGCATTAATGTCTGGCTGTTGATAGCTTTAGCCGGAAAGATTGATATGTGGATGTGCTACGATATCCGGAAACAGGGTTTCCACAAGCTGCAGTCATTATCTTTTTCCTATTACGACCGCACTCCTATCGGCTGGATTATGGCTAGAATGACCTCGGACAGTGAAAGACTGGGAGATACCTTTGCCTGGGGATTTGTGGATTTGGTCTGGGGGACAACCATGATGCTCAGTATCTCTGTAATCATGATGGTGCTCAATTGGAAATTAGCTTTGATTGTACTGGTTACTGTTCCCCTGCTGGTGGCAGTCAGCGGAAAATTTCAAACTCTAATCCTCCGAAGCTACCGCAAGGTCAGAAAAACCAATTCCAAGATAACTGGATCATTCAACGAAGGAATAATGGGGGCTAAAACAACTAAAACCCTGGTCAGGGAAAATGAAAACTTATCTGAATTTCAGAATCTAACCACCAATATGTTCAGATATTCATTTTCCGCAGCAGTTCAATCCTCCCTGTACCTTCCCCTGGTCATCCTCATTGGAAGTGCGGGTTCCGCTCTAGCTGTATGGTTTGGGGGAAATGGAGTTATCGGAGGAGTTCTGACCTATGGTACCTTGGTGGCATTTATCGCCTATACGGTCAGATTTTTCGAGCCGGTACAGGAATTAGCCAGAATCTTTGCTGAGTTTCAAAACGCCCAGGCATCTGCAGAGAGAATTTTTTCACTATTAGATGTCCAACCGGAAATCCAGGATTCACCTGAAGTTAAATTGAAGTTAAAAAAATTCAAACAGCAACATCCGGAAGTAGTAGATCTCCATACTAAAGTATTCTCGGAGATCAAAGGGGATATTGAATTCAAACAGGTCAGTTTTTCCTACGCCAAAGGCGAACAGGTTCTAAAAGACTTCAATTTAACTGTTCCTGCCGGACAAACTGTAGCCATTGTAGGAGAAACTGGTTCCGGTAAGAGTACTATTGTCAATTTAATTTGCCGGTTCTACGAACCAACCCGAGGAGAAATTTTAATTGATGGCTTGGATTACCGACTCCGCAGCATTCACTGGCTGCAGAACAACATTGGAGTGATGATGCAGTCACCCCATTTATTCAGCGGGACCATAAAGGAAAATATTTTATACGGTAAATTAAATGCTACTGATCAACAGGTTATCCAGGCGGCAAAACTGGTTAACGCCGATAATTTTATTAATTCACTGGATCAGGGTTATGATACCGAAGTCGGTGAAGGAGGAAGCTTGCTTTCAGTGGGACAAAAACAGCTGATCTCATTTGCCCGGGCAATATTAGCTGATCCCAGGATTTTCATCCTGGATGAAGCCACTTCATCGGTGGATACGGAAACTGAAAAATTAATCCAGGAAGCGGTAAACGCCGTACTCAAAGACCGAACCAGCTTTGTCATTGCCCACCGTCTTTCCACTATTAAAACCGCAGACCGGATACTGGTACTGGATAAAGGTATAATCATTGAAGACGGAAGTCATCATCAGTTAATTCAAAACCGGGGATATTATTACAAGCTCTACACCAATCAGTTCATGGAGGAAAAAGAAACCCAGCTACTGTATAATTAATTCTCTGTGTTCAGGTAGGGGTGAGTAGTGGGACTCTGTGTTTTCTGTGGTCAATTATTTATGGGTGGTGGGTGGCATCTGCGCAGCAGCATCTTTTATAATCTGTGTTCCTGTGGGACTGTGTGCTGGTGGGTACTGTGTTCATCAGTGGTTATTAATTCCGGGTGGGGGTGGCATCTGCACAGCAGCATCCTTACCTCTCTGTGTTTTCTGTGGTTTATTATTGGGGATGTGGAGTATTCTTTTTACTGAAGAAGGTATAATAAAATACCGGCAGGATTAACAAGCTGCCCAGAGTGGAAAAGATCAATCCCCCCAGGCAGGATATAGACAGTTTGGAGAACACCAGCACTTCTGACTCCATAAAGGCAAAAGGCAACAATCCAATCAACGTGGTAAAGGTGGTCAACAGGATCGGCCTGAACCGGTGTCCTGCCCGGGTGACCACATTCTCCAGATTTTGATGTTTTCCCCGGGAAAGATGATCCACCAGTACAATGCCGTCATTCACCGCAATTCCCAGCAGCAGTATCAATCCCACAAATGCGCTGGCGTCAAAAAGCTGATCGAAAATAAAGTAAATCAAAGCTACTCCCACAAAGGCAAAGGGCAGCACTAATATTATCAGCAGCGGTTTGGTCAATGATTCATAAAGACTGGATAAAATTACCATAAGTAAAAACACTGCCAGCACCAAAGCAATGATAATCTCCTTTTTACTCAGCTCCGGTTCCGGTTCATGGAACATGTAATCGCCCACGCTGAATCCTTGGGGCAGTTCCAATGAATTTCTAAAAGCAATCCGGAAGTTCTCCGCCATCTTATAGGGACCCTGAAAATCATAGGCAATTGCCTTGGTGTACTGCTGGTTTTCCCGTTCAATGACTCCCGGAGTTATATACTCCTGGATATTGCATAGATCGGACAACTCCACTCCTCTTCCCACCGGCAGACTGTTCATCTGATCTTTTTTCAGCAGACTGTCTCTGAATACATTCAAAGTGTAGGTTTCATATTCGGTAACCAGATTAAAACTTATTTTCTGCCGGAGCATGCTGGCTACATAGTAGGGGGAAAAACCGTATAATATCATTGCCGGTTTGGGGGTTATCTGAAATTCCTTCTGCTGTCCCCACCAGGAGAAGTTGATGTCCACATTGACGATCCGGGGATGGGATTCCAGTTTCCCCTTGACCCGCTGGCAGACATTGACCAGCTTGTAGTAGTCGTATCCTTTTATGGTGAACTGGGGAAAACCGCTGAACCCGCTTCCGGTCCAGAACGGATCACCAAATCCAACAATCACTATCCGACAATTGGCAAAATTAGTAGCTAACTCCTGCAATCTTTCTCTGAGCAGATAAGCCTGGGGAATGTCTCTATCGTAGTCAATCTCAATAAACGCCATTCTATCATAAGCCCGGGACATGTAGCTGATATATCCGGTATGCTGGCTTATCTCATGCTCGAATATATCCAGCATCCGAACTAATTCCCCCTTCTCCGAACCGGCAGGCAGTGAAATTCTCATAAATAGAGTATTATCATCCCAGTAGCTGATAATACTTCCTTTTTCCACTTTAGCTTGAAACAGATATATACCTGCCCCGATGATTAAGGCAGTTAAGGGGATAACTACCCACCGGAACGTCAGTATATGCTTCAACAGCCACTGATAACTCCGGGGATGGTAGGAAATCACCGGTTTAAGCTTTTTAGCTAATACCGGAGTGAGGGTAAAGGAAACAATGATTGATGAAATCAGGGTGTAGGAGGCAGCCAGAGCGAAGGGAATGTAGTATGCCCGGGTTTCTCCCTGGAAAAACAGAAACGGGATAAAGATGGAAATGGTAGTTAAAGTGGATGCCACTACCGGTAGGAATACTTCTCCCGCTGCCTTCTTTTCCGGTTGGGGAACTTGGTCTTCCTTTAACCTTAGGATATTTTCCATGACGATGATGGAATTATCCACCACCAAGCCAAATCCCAGGGCAATTCCGCTTAAGGTCAGCACATTTAAACTTAATTTGGTGAAATACATTATGATCACGGTGATCAGAGATGAAAACAGTATGGTCAAGAAAAATATTACCACTGAATACCGACTCTTCATGGTCACCAGGAAGGTTAATGACACCCCGGTTATTGCAATTAACGCAACTATACCCAGTTTTTTCATATTATCCCGGATATCATCAGCTTCATCCCTGATTATCTCCAGTTCAACCTGGTCATCCAGATCAAGCAGAGTTAGGCAGGAGCGAACATGTTCACTGAATTCCAGTAGTCCCTGATCCCTGCGTTTCTCTATGCGGAAAGTTAAAGCAGGATTTCCGTTTATCCGGCTGATCCACATAGGTTCTTCGGTAATTAAGTTAATCCTGGCAACATCCGATAGCAGCCTGTCTCCGATGTACATCGGTTCCGGATATACCGGATTTTTCAGTACAATTGACAAATTCCTGCCGTCAATATCAATATGGCTGACTGCTTGATCCCTTTGATAGAATGCCTGGGCTACCTGGTATGGATTTACGGTGGGATCAGTTATTTCCACATTTAATATATTTTCGGGAGTTCCGGATAAGAGGACCTGTTTAACCCCCTCTGTTCTCTCCAAAGCTATCTTGATCCTCTCTCCAATTTCAGTCATTTTATTCAGATCATAAGGTCCACTCAGGGATATGATCAGAGGGTAAGTTTTTTCAAATTCCTCCGGGGACTGTTCTTCGATATGAGGGGATCTTACATCCTGGGGAAATTCAATTCGGGAAATCGCCTCTGAAATCAGTACTTTCTGATATTCAATGTCCACCGAAGGTTCGAATTCAACTGAAATTTCACTGCTACCTCTGGTTGACCGGGACTGAACATTACGAATGCCCTGCAGCTTAAATATTTCACTTTCAATCTTCCGGGTTATGGTTTTCTCCACCAACTCGGGGGAAGCTCCCGACCAGTTTACGGAGATGGTCAATCCCGGATAGGATACCTCGGGATACAGTTCGATGGGCAGACGGATTAGAGAGGTGATGCCCAATACTGCAATGATTGCGTATAATGAAAAAAGTGCTTTTGGTCTATTTAGAAAAAATCCGGTCATAAACCACTGGTATTAATACTAAAGTTATAAAGGTTGAAAATAGCAGACCCCCGATTATTCCTCTGCCCAAAGGGGCATGCAGAGTACTGCCCAGTGAAAACGGCAATAGTCCCAACACTGTAGTTAGGGTAGTCATGATGATAGGTCGAAGCCGGTTCCTCGCGGCAATCTTTCCGGGAAATATTTCTCCCTGCTTCCTCAGATATTCAGCTCTATCCACCAGCACAATGGAGTCATTGACTACTATTCCCACTAAAACCACCAGTCCGATTAGAGAAATTATATTAAGAGTGGTTCCGGTGATGATCAGGGAAAGCATAAATCCGGAAGCGGCAAAGGGGACTGCTATCATTATCAGCAAGGGAATACGGAAGGATTCATAAAATGAAGCTAAAATCAAGTACACCAAAAATACAGCTACTCCAAAAGCGAACAGGGCACTGAGTTGAGCCTGCTGATATTCTTTTACCTCCCCCCCCAATTCCAGCTTAAATGGGAATTCAGGTATGTTTAAATTGGTGGTGTAGGGGATTACCGCTTCAATACACCTTTTCCCATTAAATCTTACAATTCCCCGGGAGACCTCCTCCTGCTTGATTTCGGTGATAAAATTTAAGGGGATGTTCTGTACAGTTAATTGCTGCAACTGGTCAATACCTCCGGGAGCAGTTAGATAAATGGATACAATCTCTTCCCCCCGTTCCACCTCTACCACCTGTTCACCTTCGGTAAACATCTGTATCCGGGAGAGAATCTGATCAGTGGAAATTTCCAGTTGTGACATTATGCGGTGACGGGGATAGATGTTGATTACCGGTATCTTTTCAGTGTAGTTGAATACTGCAGAATTCAGTTTTTCCTTCATCATCTCCAATACCACCTCACCTTCTCCGGGAGTATCATAAAATCCCCTCAGGGAAACCTCTCCCATCGAAGTAAATGCTGCCAAAACCGGATTATGATCGGTTAAAGAATATTGAATATCCTGGTAATCCTTAAATATTTCGTTTAAATCCGGTTTCCCCGGATAACCTTTGATCCGGATAACTCCATTTCCGGTATGAGCTAATCCAAATGGATCGGTTTCTCCCACCGCCAACAGACAATCAGCACCTTGGCTGGTGAAATATTCAGTTAATCTCAATCCGATCTTTTCAGTTTCCGGAATTGAAGTATTGTAGGGAAGTTCGTATTCTAAAATTAATTCAGCTCGGGTGGTGGGCAATGCTTGTTTGGGGACAATCCAGAATATCAATACCCCCACCACCAGGAATATAACTGAGTACAGGTAAACCATTAATTTGTGATGATAAAACCAGTCCGAAAATCTCCGGTAGATATTATTCAACTGCCGGTTGAACCGGGTTTCTCCGCTGCCCTTGATTCCCTGGGACAGTAAAGGCAATATTGTAAAAGCGACCAGCAGGGAGAAGCCTAGAGTAATGATTACAGAAAAGGACAGGGGTTTGAGCATCATCCCCGCAATGCCGTGGATATAGATCACTGGAAAAAATACAGCCATGGTAGTTATAATTGAAGTGGTGACTGCCAATATCACTTCACTGGCTCCTTTTACCGCATCCTTGACTTTTATGATATTCTCCAGCACCACAATGGAAGCGTCCACCAGCATTCCAATAGCTAAAGCCAGACCGGCCAGGGTCATTGTGTTCACCGAAATTTTGCCCAGGTAAAAACAGAAAAAGGCAGGAACAATGGAAAGGGGCATGGATATTGCTAAAATGAGGGGGACTCTGCGGTTACCGGTAAACATGAATAAGGCGATAAAAGCAAGTAGTCCTCCGATAATCAGGGAAATAATTATCTCTTTAATTGACTGAATAATAAATTTAGCATCATCAAAAGTTACCTGAAATTCTAATTCCGGATAATCCTTTATTATCTCTTCAATAACTCCGGAAACTCTACCTGATACTCTTACCGCATTGGTATTCCATTCTCGGTAGATTTCGATAAAATAACCTTTTTCACCATTGTAGTATATTGAAGATGTCTGTTCCCCTTCCACTTCTTCCACCACCGCAATATCCCCAATCAAGTACCTGCCCTGCTGGAGGGGAAGATTTTTCACCTGATCTACTTCCTGAGTGCTCACCACAAACCGGATGGGAAATGAATAACTGCCTTCTCTTACCATTCCTATGGGCATGGAGATGTTGTAGCTTTCCAGGGTCTGCTTTATTTCCTCCGGGGATATACCGTAGGCATCGGTTAATTCAGGATTAATGATTACCTGTATCTGTTTTTCAGTTAATCCAATTATCCTAGCCTCGCTAACTCCTTCAATTTGCTCTAATCTCCGGGTTACTACTTCTGAAATTAGATCCCGGTCTCCTTTTACCCAAATCCCCATTATGGGCTGGGATGATGGACCGGTGGTCATTATATTGGGACGATCAGCCTGATCAGGAAATGACCAGTAAGCAGCATCAAGCTTTTCCCTCAACTGTAGAAGAGATGCATCCACATCGCTGCTGCGGTGGAAATAAACAGTGACCAGGGATTTGCCTTCAGTGGATACCGATTTTACATCCATTACTCCTTTGATCCCGTAAACTGCTTCTTCAATCCGGGTAGTCACTTCTCTTTCCACGATTTCCGGAGAAGCACCTGAATACATGGTTACAATAGAAATCTCCGGCTTAGTTATATCGGGGAGCAGTTCATAGGGAAGATTGAACACTGATATAATCCCCAACACCATCAATGCCAAAAACAGCATGGCGGTAAATACCGGTCGGTGCACAAACAGGTTGACAAATCTCATTCAAAAACAACCTTGACCAGGGCATCATGGGCAATGGTAAACTGGCCTTCCACCAGCACCGTATCTCCGGGGGAAACCCCCTCCACTACTTCCATATAATCCCTTCCCGTCTCCCCCACTTCAATCCACTGCCACTTCGCTTTCCCTTCTTTTACCAGAAACACCAGAAATTTTCCTTCCCGCTGAAGTACTGCCTGCAGGGGTACTCTAATCCGGTTCTGGTATTTCTCGCTTTCAATATGTACTTCCACAATTTCACCGATCAGCCAGTGATCATTTACACTGACCAGCACTTTCCCGGTGCCATTTTGATCCACCACCGGAGAAATCCCGGTTACCGTTCCCTGTTCTTCCCGTTGCTGATCAACTGACCTCACCAAAGCATGATTTCCCGGGGTGATGCCTCTGATTTCAGTTTGGGGTACATCCGATTCCACCACCAATCCCTGATCTGAATACACCGATAGCACCACATCTCCCTGCCGAACACTGCTTCCCTGGGCTAAGTTGACATTGGCTACCACTCCATCGAAGGGAGCGATAATATTCAAGTCCTGAATTGTTCTACTTACCGCAGTGTATTCTCTTTCCGCAGAAAGCAAACCTGAACTCACCCTTAACAAATCTTGGTTGGTGTCCCCCTGCTCCAGTGAATACTGATAACGGCTACGGGCTTTCTCCAGATCAAACAAAGCCTGTTCATATTGAGCTAGTTCTGCCCCATAACGCAATTGAGCTAATCTCTGACCTGATTCTACCCGGTCTCCTTCTTCCACATAAATCCTTTGAATATAAGTATTAGTGGGGCTTATGAAGTCAACTTTTCTCTGGGCTTCAATTCTGCCCAGGCATTCCACCCATTTCACTACATCCCCACTGTCCGCGATTGCCCCCCTTACTTCCAGGGGGGGGAGCTCATCTAATTCACTGGCTTGTTCTTCCTGCTGATTTTTTCCTTTATCCAGAATTAGAATTTTCACTCCTACCCCAACCACTACAATCACCAGCAATATCACCAATCCAATTATAATTTTCTTAACCATACCTCCCCCTAAATTTTAACCACTGATAAACACAGCAAAACACAGTTAATATTAATGTACAAAAAAGATTTATTAATATATTCTTCGTTTAATTTCAAATTTCTCTCCAAAATTTACTAATAATCCAACTTTTATACCAGTTGCGTTTAGATAATTTAATAATTGAGCTTCGTGATGTTTTTGCAACTGAGATACTGCTTTAATTTCAATTATTACTTTATCATCAACAATTATATCTGCTTTATATTCACCAACCAGATTTCCTTTATAATGAATTTCTATTATTTTTTCATTATTAACTTTAAGTTTCTTAATTTTTAATTCTTCAAGCAATGCTTTATGATATACGGTTTCAAGAAAACCAATCCCTAATATATTGTACACTTCGTAAATACAGTTAATTATATTTTTAGTTAAATCTTGATATAAAAATTTCTTACCCATAATTTTATCATTATCATTTCCTGCGTCAGCAGGACATCTGTGTCTTCTGTGTTTATCTGTGGTTATTCTTATTCATTATTAATATTTCAAAATTC
>LKUE01000424.1 GCA_001412365.1 Desulfuromonas sp. SDB
TTTTATTTTTTATTTCAACAGGGTTAATCAGGCGATATCAGGGAGAATCTCCGCTTATATCAGGATAAAAAATAAGTATCCATACTTCGCCGGAGTTAGGGTCTAGGCAAATATTCCACTGTTGATTATCGGACCTTCCCTGATATAACTTAATATTTTCATGTTAATCACTTAAATAAGGTTGCCTAGATAAATTATAAAACCAGGTACTCTGAATTAAATCAATCTCTTGGCATCCTTTACTCTCCACCACTGCAATTAAGCTATCTATGGCATATTTTTCATATTTCATATAAGCACACAGATAAAATTCCTGGTTATCAAATACTTCTAAAATTTCAGGATAGGGAGGGAAAACTATTCCGGTTGAATTTTCAATAAATTTTATATGGTCATATTGGCTACATCCGCTGTTCAACATTGCCAGAATAAAAATTAATATTAAATAATTTCTACTGCAACTGTTCATCCCAGTTAACTGCGCCTCTTTTTTCTCCCCCGCAATAATCTACAGTTTGACTGATAGTGTACAGGGTTGATTGAATTTTTTCATTAATCTGCTCACTGGAAAATCTTAAGATTTTCCAGCCCCGAGAGGTCAACCAATTATCCCGGGCATTATCCTTCACTGCTGATTTTGGATTCAAATGATAACTGTCCCCGTCACACTCCACATCAATAATACCCCGCTTACAGGGAACCACCATATCCAACTGCAGTTTCCTATGCGGTTGATAGCTATTTACAAAGATATTTCTCTCTGCCCGGATATCCTGGTTTTTCATAATTCCCCACAATTTATCTTCTAACGGGCTGTTGTGGAAACAGTGGTTAATCTCCTCTGCTTTTATCAGTTTTTCAATTGTAGTGGGAATAAACACGATTCTTCTTCCCCGGGAGGAGATCAGGGGAGGATGCCTTTCCCTTAAATCTGCTAATCTGATTTTATAATAATCCTGTTCAGCCCGGGGGTGATCTGGCTGGCGGGGCAGCAAATCTTTCCTCTTAGTTATGGAAATATCACTGATTTTTCCATAATATCTAATCCGCCATTTATGTTCACCAAAACAGCGGGGTTGATAAAAAGCCAGATATAAAAATTTATGTAGATGGGGAGGAGCAGTTTTAACCGGAATCCGGTACCATCCCCGTTTAAATAAAATTTCCAGATCTTCAACAAACTTTAGTATGGCAATTAGCACATCGGGAGCAGGATACTTATCAACCTTTAACTTGAGATTGGACTTGTTGTTGAATAGTTTTAATCCATTTTTTCGCTTGTTCAACTTGACTCTCCCTGTTTTTTTTAAGAGGATCAAATAAACAAATTTCCCCTACAAAATTATTTTGGGGCATTTCAGCTTTTATATTATCAAATGTCTTTCCACAACTTCCTGAACAACAGCAGAACAGGGCAATATTTTTTTGTTCAATCAATTGTTGCTGGAAAAAGGTCTTGAGGGGAGGGGCGTAACTACCCGCCCACACTGGTGTGCCCAAAATCAATAATTGATAATGGTTTAAGTCCAACTGATAAGTTTCCAGAGGGGGAGTCTTTTTTAGAAGAACATCTTTGCCCCCGGCAAAGAATTTTAAGAATCCCTTAGAAGCATATTTCTTAAGTGGTTTCAACTCCACAATATCTCCCCGGATAGTCTGGGCGATGGTCTGGGCAATAAACCTGGTATTTCCTTCCAGGGAATAAAATATTATCACACTGTTCATGACAACTTCTCCTTGAACCAATTTTTAAATATATTTTCAAAAATTACCTGGTGATTTTCTCTAGCAGAGGGGACTGTGGCTAGTAAATTTTTTACATCCATATTTAAATGGGCAAGTCTGCTTTTTTCCCTGTTTATGCATTTCACCGCTTTATCCACATCAATCTCCGGATGAAACTGCAGACCGAGAACATTCCGGTTTTCATTAACCATCCCCTGCACCGGACAATGTTCACTGCTGGCAATTGCCCTGAATCCCAGGGGAATTATTTTTACCAGGTCATAGTGGGCAGACATCATCTCCAGGGGAGGTTTAACCCGTTTAAATAACCAGTGACTGGAGTTGAAGTTTATTTCAGTAAAAGTCATTTCCGGTCTTTCTCCTCTGCTCACCGCAGATTTTCCGGAAAGTGTTCGGGCGATAAGCTGATGCCCGTAGCAAATGCCGATTAAAGGCACCTGTTTTTTTATCAATTGTCTTATCCAGTCTTCCAGCTTTTCCAGCCACCAAAAATCATCAAGGATGGAGTGCTCTGAGCCGGTTAACAGGAAAAGATCATAACTTTCAGCAGCAGGATAACTACCTGAAAATCCATTGATTTGATCTAAAACACAGAATGCTTTTAAATCCCGCTGCCAATCTCTATAACTGTCCTGATTTAAACTTAAATCAATTATCCCTGTTTTGACCATTGGTTAAAAATCACCTTGAAGCTTCCACTGCCCCTGTTGGAGAATTAAATGGATATCTTCCTCATATTGGTAGTCATCTTCGATAATCAGTACATTCAATGTTGCCTGTTCTCCTTTTATTTGTTCAGACAATACTTCCACAGTGTAACCATCCATAAAATCATCTGCTTCCATGGAAAAAATTAAAACCATCTTTTCCAGGTCAGTCAGTTCATTGAATTGCTCAATGGAAACATTCATCTCTTCCAGGTCAACCGGATCAATATAATCATCCAGGTTATTTAAAAAATAATCAACAGATTCACTGCTGAGGCAATCCACCGCTGTTTCAAAATCCCCTTCCTCCATTGAACAGACAAATAAATTTAAAGTTTCAGAGGGGGACAAAATACGCTCAGGATATTCTTTGATCAATAAAGCACAACAGGTTAATCCACTAATCAGCAGCAGCGCTAACAGTTTAATTTTCATTTTTTCCTCCGGTTGAACAGCTAACAGCAACCATAATATTTTAACACAATTTATCACTAAATTTTCAACAATAAACTTTTATAAATCTTTGCTATCTTCTATTTTCTTAATCCACCTACTCATCCAGAAAGGAATGAACAGCAAGCCCATGGTCAGCAAACCGAATACTTCCAGCCATATTATATAAATGGGCCAGGGACCAAAATAATCCATAACCGAGGGATGCTGGGGTTTGTGTCCCAGATATGAATAATTTGAATTAAGGATGAGGTTGACCAAACCAACCACAATTAAATAAAGTTGGGTGAATGCAGGCACTCTTAACCAAGACCAGCGATTTGGCTTCATATTCAGACCTAAACATAAATAGAGCGCAGCTGCAATTACAATGCCATGATTTAATAAAAACAGCACCACCGGGAAATTAATCTCCAGGGATATCAAATCCGGAGTGAGTAAGGCGTGGATTGCTCCCCCCACACCCCAGAAATAAGACAACTCGAAAAAATATTGATGTTTACTGAGCAGAGTTAAAAGAATCCATACCAAGGATAAATCACAGAGATTCAGGGGAAGATCGTATTTCAGGTCAAAGGAATTAAACCATGTTTTATAGACAATATTTGTTATCACCACAAAAAGTATAACTGAGGTTAAAATACCGTTTACATATTTCTTAACCTTTTCGCCGGAAATCAACTTAGCTGGGACAATAAGGCAAATGGCAAATACCGCAACAAACACCATTGTAATTATCTTAATGAGCATAGATAAATTGCCCCCATCTTTAATTAAAAAAATTTTATTTATCCTGATTACTATTGTAGAATGATTATTTACTATTTATCAACAATCTAATGACCCTTCAGGAGGCATAATGCTTTTATGTTTATTAATGATTATTGCACAATTAAATGTATTCAATGAGGGTAAGTTTGATCCTCAGCAGCAATTCTATCCGGACAGCGTTCTCCCCCATTCCTACAATGTACTGCATTATAATATTGATATCGAGTTTTTTCCTCCCTATGACTCCATTGCCGGAACCACCCTGATTACTGCCCAGGCAGTAAATACAATTGACAGTATTCCCCTTCACTTGGGAGGTGAACATGACATTGACAGTTTAATGGTCAATGCTGTTTCTGCCACCTATACCCGGGAAGACGACACCATATACATTGACCTTCCCTCCACTCAATATCCCGGAGATGAATTTGATGTCCTGATCGGCTATGCCGGAAAACCCACAGAAGGATTGGAACAATCGTTTTCCGGATTTTACACCAATACCCAAGTAGATCACGCTTCCAAACACTGGTTCGCCTGTTTTGATCAATGTTGGGATAAAGCGGACAGCGGAGTAACCATTACCGTTACCGTTCCTGATAACCTATACCCAGCAGCTAATGGTATTTTATTATCAGTGGATACTCTCTCCGGAAATCGGCTCCGGTTCAACTGGGATCATCACTATCCCATCACCACTTACCTGATTTCAGTAATGGCAGATGAATACATCATTTTAGAGAGAACCTATCATGGTTATCCCTTGAAATACTACGCCATATCCGGATATCAGTCTCTGGCTGAACAGATGCTGGATAGTACCGAAATTATCATGGAGCTTTTCGACACTTTGATTGACACCTTCCCCTTCAAAACAGAAAAACATGCACAAGCTCATTCCGGCGGATACAATGCCATGGAACAGCAAACCTGTATCCGTTATGGTCAATGGGCATGGAACCGGGGAGACATTCACGCACATGAAATTGCCCACAGCTGGTGGGGAGATGCAGTAACCTGCATAACTTTTGATGAAATGTTCATCAATGAAGGCACCACCTCCTATTATGAATGTCTGGGCACCGGGGCATTAAGAGGTCCCCAGGGATTTTTAGACCATCTTATTGACCAGAGATCTGGAGCCCTTGCCTTTGATGATTATTATCACTGGCCCATATTAAACAGCCCCAACCCTTTTGGCACCAATGTTTACGACAAGGGTTCCTGGTTTCATCACATGCTCAGACAGTTAATTGGAGATAGTTTGTACTTCCCCGCAATGAAGGAATTTTATCATACTTACCAAGGGGGTAATGCTTCCACTGAAGATCTCAAACAAATTATGGAGAATTACTACGGACAGGATTTAGACTGGTTTTTCCACCAATGGCTGGTGGAAACCGATTATCCCGATCTCTATGTAATATGGTGGCATGAACAGGATTCTCTGAATATTTTTGTCAAACAAATGCAGACTACCGGCTTTTACTTTAAAATTCCCATTGAATTTGGCTTGTGGTATCAGGACAGTCTGGTGGTCAGAGGTCCTCTATGGATGGATGACTCTACCATTACTTTCTCCCTGCATGAAAATACTCCTGATTCCTTAACTGTTGATCCGTTGATAAAGCTTTACCACCGGGCAGAAGTTACCATCCCTAAAGACTCGGTGTTGATAGTTGATGACGACGGAGGGGGAATATACAATAACAAGTACGAAGAAATACTGGACAGTTTAGGTTTTGGACTCCTGGTATGGGATTGTTCTGCCAAAGGTCTTCCTCCGGACTCAGTGTTAACCAGATATCAAGCGGTATTTTGGACAACGGGCAGAGTAGTTGATCCGGTTTCATCAGTAACCAGAGATAAATTAAATTTCATCATTTCCCAACAAATTCCTCTGGCTTTATTTTCTTCATTTCTGCCGGTTCAACTACAGGGTTCCCAGTTTCTTTCGGATACCCTGGGCTGTATTTACAATGGGGACAGCACCATCACCAGTGAGTTAACCGGAGTTATCGGCGATCCGGTAGGCAACAGTATGCAGTGGTGGGTTATGCCGGCTTATCAGAACTACACTTTTGATATATCCTCCTGCGGAGTGGGTTCAGCTTATTTTAATACCGATGATTGGGCTATTGTCAGAAATCCCAATATGCCTTTAGTATTTTCCATTGTGGAAGCCAGATTAATTGCCAATCAAAGCGGTTATCAAAGCAGTTATGAATTGATTGAAAATATAATTGATTATTTCAATCTTTCCGTAGGAGTAGAAGAAAATCCCTTGGTTCAGTCTCCCCGCCAGGTTAATTTTGTTAAAACCATTTACCGGGATAATGGAGATATTACATTTCATATTAAAGCAATCAATCCCACCAGGTTGTCAGTTTATGACCTTTCCGGAAGAATAATCCGGAGCTGGAATGTCCAGGGAGATATAACCATAAGTTGGAGAGGCGATGATCCCGGAGGTATTTTGCTGCCAGCAGGAAGATATTTTGCAGTGTTAAGAGATGGTTCAGCTTTTGACCAGTTCTTAATGATCAGATAGTTTTTAAGCCGGGATTTTTAATAATCCCGGCTCTGTTCAACTGTATGTATATTTACTGCAGTATTTAACCAAGGTTGATCCGGTTTAATATTAACTATGATCAGAAAGATAATTCATGTGGATATGGATGCTTTTTACGCGTCCATTGAACAAAGGGACAATCCCAGGTACCGAAACAAACCAGTAATAGTAGGAGGACCTCCTCATACCCGCAGTGTGGTCGCAACTTGTTCCTATCAAGCCAGAAAATTCGGCATTCATTCAGCAATGTCCTCCAATAAAGCTCATCAACTCTGTCCCCAGGCAATTTTTGTTTCCCCCCGGTTTAAAGTGTATAAAGCAGTATCTCAACAGATCAGGAAAATATTCTACAAGTACACTGATTTAGTGGAACCCCTTTCTCTGGATGAAGCTTTCCTGGATGTTACTGAAAATCATCAAAATATTGAATCAGCTACCGTAATTGCTCAGTTAATAAAATCGGAAATTAAACTAAAAACCAAATTAACTGCCTCTGCGGGAGTGTCCATTAATAAATTTGTAGCCAAAGTCGCTTCCGATTACCAGAAACCAGACGGATTGACGGTAATACCGCCGGATAAAGTGGAAAAATTCCTGGAGAATCTGGATATCGGAAAATTTTACGGCATTGGTAAAGTTACTGAGAAAAAGATGAGAAAGATGGGAATTAACCGGGGCAAAGATTTAAAACAACTAACCCTGGAACAACTTAGTGATCATTTTGGAAAGGTTGGCAAATGGTATTACCACATTGTCAGAGGTTTGGATAACCGTCCGGTAAATCCATGCTGGGAACGAAAATCTTTAGGAAGCGAAACAACTTTAAAAGATGATATAAGCAACCGGAAGGAAATCATACAAATCTTAAAAAATATTTCTGAAAAAATTGAATATTTAATGAAAAAAAACAACTACTCTGCCAAGACCGTAACCTTAAAAGTCCGTTATAAAAATTTTGAAACAGTAACTAGAAGCATAACTCTGGATTACTATGTAAATGGTGCAGAGGATATAATCAAACAGGTTTCCTACCTGCTTAAACATACCCAAGCTGGATTTAGAAAAGTAAGACTGCTGGGTATAACCATGTCCAATTTAAAATCAATGGATCAGCAGAAAGAAAATCAACAATCATCGCTTTTTAACTGATTATATGTTTATTGATTTTTAACTTAAGTTTAATTCCTATTTAATAATTCTGATAGATTAGAACAGTGAGATTTTTAAAAATTTTTAGAAATTTAAAAATCTCATGAGAACTTTTCTTAACCATTGTTGTCTAAACAATTAAAGAAAAGGAGGAGTGATGAAAAAAAAGAACAGTAAACATATCACCAGGAGGACTACCAGTCCTAGAAAATTTAGAACAGAAACTTATAGAGACCGGAAAGAAAAACGGATTTCCGATAATAATTTCTGGAATCTTCTGTTCATCTGGTAGATCATTACGGTTGGAGTCAAGCTTTGGCTTGACTCCTCTTTCTAAGAATTTTTTAACAACCCAGTGACAATATCCACTAAAACATTTACAATTAAAATTATTTTTTTAATAAGTTCTAAATCAAGGAGGAAATATGATGAAAATTATGTCCCTGACCACACTGTTGTGCCTGTTTTTTTCAGCATTGATGTCAACCCCGGTTGATGTTCCCACCTCCTATCAAATGGTCAATGCTAAACTGGAATATGACGGCAAACAGCATGATTACCATCTGGAAGATAATTTTATACTTTATGCAGAGGACAACCACTGGGTTGTAGCTTATGTATTTGAGCTATCTCCCACCGGATTTATAATTATCACCGCCGATGATCAATTACCTCCGGTAATAGCTTATTCCTATGAGAATGATTGCGGGGTTAGGGATGTTGAAAATAATCCCCTGCTAAATTTCACCAGAGCTGATTTAACCTGGAAAATGCAGAACTTTGAGAAAATTCCTCCAGCCGCGAGAAGCGAATTTCATAACCAATGGAATGATTTTTTAACCGGCAATTATCCTGACCGGAGGTTTTTTGAACAATGGCCTCCTGCCGGATCCACCCCTACCGGAGGATGGCTTATGGAGAACTGGACCCAGAGCAGTCCCTACAACAATTTATGCCCAATGGATACTGCCGCTGGCTCCAGATGTGTGGCTGGCTGTCCGGCAGTAGCCATGGGGATGATCCTCAACTTCCAGGGCAACATCAACAGCACAAGATTTGATGACAATGACGACTACTATCATAATTATGAACAGGATTTCTGGATTGATGATGCATCAGAAACTTTTGACTTCCCCTCCTGGACTCAATTAAATGTATATCTGGACACCTTGGAATCCCATTATCAATATAATTATCCGTTAACCAGTGTGGATAAAGCTGCTTTGGTATATGCCTGCGGAGCTGCCTGCAAACAAGTTTACTCAGCCAGTATTTCCGGCACCTGGGGGGTAAATCAGGCTTACAATGCCTATTTGAAATTTAACTTTACTAACTGTGAACTTCTGGATTCCACCTCGGACAGTTTATATGAACGGATGTCCCAGAATATGAAAGATGCCATGCCTGTTCATTTTGCCGCTATTGAAACTAATAATGCCTATGGACATAATTTTGTGGCAGACGGATATAATACCGATGATTATTACCATCTTAATATGGGCTGGGGGGGGACTTATAACGGCTGGTATCTCATACCCAGTCAAATACCCTACAGTCTTACTAAAATCGAAGGAATTATCGTGGATATCGGTGAAAGTCAACTGGGTTGTCAGGAAGAACCGATGAATCGACCTAATCTTAATTCTATTGCTTATCAAATCGACTATTCATCACACCTGGTTCAGATTAGTTATCATATCGATCATAGTTCAATGGTTAACCTTTCCGTTTATAATCTGGCCGGACAGCTGGTGGAAAATATTTTAAATACTAACCAGGGCAGCGGTAGCTACAGTTTAAAAACCGATTTAAGCAGTTATCAAAATGGAGTTTATATTTTCAGACTGTCAACCGATTACTCCAGCCAATCATTGAAGATACTCCATCTGAAATAAAAAAAAATGCCCGGACTTACATCCGGGCTTAAAAACATTAAACAAATAATTATTATCTAGGTTAAATCATCTATAATATTCTTTATTTTTCTTTTTTTCTTGTCGGGTAGACGGTCAACTTTGTGGTTTAATTCTCTTTTTTCATCATCGGTAAAGGCAATGAGCTGAGTTTTAAATTTAATTTTATTCTGCAGGTTTACATCTTCCCTGCTCAGATCTTCAATAAAATCATCTACCCTTGATTTCCTGGAATACTTCCCCGGTTTTTTCTTATCCACATTACCCTCCTTGTTTTAGGTAACAATGTATACCATAACCGGAGAAAGTAGTTAATAAAAATATTAGTTTTCTGTTTGAATTTCAGTTTAAACTTATAATATTGAGAATAAAGATATTAGATAGTAAACGGGAGGAACAATGGAATTAATAATAGCAGATAAATTTTTTAGAAAGGGAAATGAATTTTTAAACACCACCTATCCCATCATCTGCGGAGCAATGACCTGGATTAGCGATCCCAAGCTGGTTGCCGCAGTGAGTAATGCAGGAGGGTTTGCCTGTCTGGCGGGTGGCAACACTCCTTTAGAAGTATTGAAACAGCAAATTGAACAAACTAAAAATCTCACTTCCCGTCCTTTTGGAGTTAACTTAATAACCATTGCTCCACTTTATTCGCAGCAACTTGATTTAATCACCGACCTGAATTTAGACTACGTAATCTTTGCAGGGAGTTTTCCCAAGAAAAAGGAAGTTCAGTTTGCCAGAGACAGCGGAGCTAAGGTAATGTGTTTTGCCTCCACTGAATCCATTGCCCGGCGGATGATAGATTACGGGGCTAATGCCTTGATTTTAGAAGGGATGGAGGCGGGAGGTCATGTAGGGCAGGTAAGTCTGACCATACTGTTGCAGCAGGTACTTTTTGAGATTCCGGAAATTCCCATTTTTGTGGCAGGGGGAATTGCCACCGGTAAAATGGGTGCGCATCTTTTACTTATGGGGGCGGCGGGAATTCAATTAGCTACAATTTTTGCTGCTGCTGAAGAAAGCTGCGCCCATCCTGATTTCAAGAAAAAGCTGATTAAATCAAATGCCAGAGATGCAGTTTCCACTCCCCAGTTTGACAGCAATCTTCCCGTAGTAGCGGTAAGAGCATTGAAAAATCAAGCTACTGAACAGTTTGGCAAGTTACAGCTTAAATTACTGGCAGAACTGGATCAGGGGAATATCTCCCGCAGCGAAGCCCAAAACAAAGTTGAAGAATTCTGGATGGGGGCATTGAGAAGGGCGGTGCAGGAAGGAGATGTTGCCCAGGGATCATTGATGGCAGGGCAGTCAGTGGGATTAGTTAAGGAAATCGCTCCGATTAACTTGATCATGAAAAGATTAATCAGAGATATTGACCAGGAGCTTATCACCGTTAAAAAATTATTTGACGGTTAAATGCTTAGCAATATTTAAAAAAAATTATCTAATCACGCTGATTTTAGCAGATGCCTTACCCTGATCTGAATTAAACATGATAAAATAATTTCCCGGGCATATTGTCCATTCCTGGCAGTTTCTGATATTCCAGCTAAAACAGTGATCTCCGGAATTTAGCCATCCCCTCTGCAAACATCGTATATTCCTCCCCCCTTCATCGTAAATATTTAAGTCTATGTATTGGGGATAATCCAGGTTGAATCTTATAGTAACTTCTCCGGAATTTAAATTATGGATAGTACGGAACTGGAGTTGCCCGGAGTTTAAGGGAATATTAACAATTTCCTGCACTCCCACCGGATCATATTGAATTACAGTGGCATAATCAGGTCCGGGCATAGCTACCACTGCTTTGTTAACAGAATCGTTGAAAGCAAAATATGCAGGGGTAGCAGGCAGAACAACGGCAATACTATCTTTGATCAGGTGGCCGGGATTATTTCCGTCAGATGTGGTCAATACTACTGGCTTACCCCACCGGTCAAAATCAACCTGGATCAAATTACCGTAACTGCCGTAATCATAAGTATGTAAATATGCTCCAGTGCGGGGATTAATCATCACCACAGTCTTAGAGGTATAATGTCCTATCCCCATTTGATCATTGTAATCACAATAAGCCAATCGCAGAGGGCTTTCTCCGTAACCGAAAGTACCCACTACTGATGAAGAATCACCATTAATCTCCATTATGGTGACATTATCACTGAAGTAGTTAGTCACCGTGGCATAATTTCCACTACTGTCAAATGCGATCTGCAGGGGGAAATCGCCTGAAGGTAAACTGGCTACTATGCTTGCTGAATTTAAATCAATAACCTTAACTGAATCATCAAAGGAAACTGCCACTAATCCACAGCTTCCATGGGGACTGGCTTCAACATCGCTGCTCACCCCATAAGCAGCCCAACTAACTCCGATTGTCCCCGGATAGACATCCCCTATTTTATAGGTGGAAGATCCGTTAACCGATAAGATGGAGACAGTGTTGGCAGAAATATTTCCCACATAGGCATTCTGATCATCCGGAGATATTGATATCACCCCCGCTCTGGTGCCGGTATAGACATCTGCAACAACCTCATTATTGGTTAAATCAATTACTTTAACTGAATTTCCTTCAAAGGTACAGACCAGTGCCCATTGGGAATTTGAAGTTATGGCGACATCCTGCACTCGATCACCCATATTGATAATGGTGTCCACAGTATAATCCTGAAGATCAATTATGGTGGCATTATCAGATAAAACATTGGTTATAATTGCCTTATTGCCATCAGGAGTGATAGCCACCCTGCGGGGGGCATCACCTTCCGGATATTCACCGCTAACCGTAGTACCGGTATAGCTGGGGGAAGAAGGATTTGAATAATCATACCAGTAGATTCCTTCATGCCGGGTAGGATCAAATCCAGCCGCCTGATAGTCTACCGGGGACACTGCTCCTCTGTTCATGGAATTTCCCTGATACTGACCAAGCATAGTCTCAGAATTAAAATCAATTATGGAAAAACGGTACTGTCCGCTGATAGCCAAGCTGTGATCAGGAGACACCCCCAGCCAGAAAGGGGTATAGGTGGAGGAAAAAGTTATGAAGTCAGAACTGTTAAATCTAATCAAAGCGCTCTGGTTGCCGTTGATCCCCACAAATGCTTTAGATCCGTCTTCATTTACCGCTACATCATAAGCCATGCTGATGGTGTGACTGGTTAAAACCACACTGTCTGTTTTTTGAAAGCTGGCAATATCAATTCGATAAAGTACTGCCGGATTGGTTAAACTTACCGCTACTGCCGAGGAGCCATCTCCTGAAATTCTCAGGATGGGGCAGTCAGGTATCCCCGGAATAAAGCTGTCTATATTTCCGCTGGAAGTATTATAATAAAACAGGGTGTCTTCCCAATCCCCCACCAGTATATACTGTCCATCCGGGGTCAAATCAAAAGAAGTGAAGTTCACAAAATTCCTTCCGTTCTCTGAACCCCATCCATAGGTGATCAGAGCAATTGGAAATTCATTGACGGTCATATAATGAGAAAAACTGTCCAGTCTGAAAATTTCCAATGTATTGGAGATATCACAGGCAACAAAGGCATAATTCCCATCAGGATGAATTTTCACCGTCCAGGGTTGAATACCCGAAGACAGGGTAAATACAGTATCAACCGCAAAATTATCTAATCCTATAACATAAACTTCATCACTAAATGCACAGGTCACTATCAGCAGGGAATCGGTTGCCGCCATGTACTGGGGATAATCTCCCACTTCAATATTATCAATTAAATTCATAGTCGTTGCATCGAAAACAGTGATGTTATCAGTCATACGATTGGACACAAATAAATAGCTGCCATCGTTGGAAAATATCAACTCCCCAATGTAATCACCTTCCGGGTAAATACCCGGATTTAAATCCATCTGGGTCAATTCAGAATGGTAATGTGGAAAAATTTCAGTAAAAGTTAATTGTGGAGATCCCCGGTGTAGTTGAAAATTTAAATCACTGTTAACTTCAATATTTTCAGATGCTGAACTGAAAGCTATTACAGCAGAAATAACGCCAATACAGATAAATTTCATAATTCCTCCCGGGGACAGAGAAAATTCAGTAATTTCAAAAAATAGTTAAAAACGGTAGCCCAAGCTAACCATTGCTGAATTGGTTGAATTTCTTCTATCTTTCAACCAGGGATAAGTTAGTTCGGTATCAATATTTTTCAATCCAATTGTTCTTCTGATATCAACACTCACCATCCACCTGCGGAAATCAATAACCATGATATCCAGCTGCAATCCAAAAGTCAGCCCGTAATCATAATCCTGCACTTTTCCTCTGAGTTTAAGCTCCTCCTCTTCTCCGGTAATTTGATCATAAGGAATGCTGGTCACTCCGGTAATAAATCTGCTTACATAGGGTCCGCCGAAAACATTGTATTTCAGGGAACCATGATCAAGAAAAGTAAATTTGGCTAAAATCGGCATCTCCATATAGTATATCACTGTAGGTTGGTTATTATGAGCTCCCAGTGACAATATGATGTCCTCTTTGCCCTTGGAGGTGAAATAAATTTCCGGTTGAATGGAGAAAAACCGGCAAAATTGGTAATTGTAGAATATACCGCAGTTAATACCTCTGATCGAGCTTTGATCTCCTTCTTCTCCTCCGGGCAAACTGGAAACATTAGCTCCAATTTTAAAACCCCCGGTATTGCTGTAACTAAATGCAGAAGAGAACGCAAGTGTAATCAGAACTAAAAATATGTAATTTATTCTGTAATTATTCATTAAAAATATCCTTGAAATAAAATTGAAAAAATGGATTTATATTAACGGAAAGATTTTATTACATGAATAGTAATATTGCAAATTAATAATTATATTTAGGAGACAATATCAATTTTTTTTCACAAAATTTAGATATGAGCACCCAGGGCAATAAAGATATTATTGATATTACTGAAAAGATTACGGAAATTTTAAATAAATCTGAATTGCAGCAGGGATTGCTGAATGTCTTTATCAACGGATCCACTGGAGCATTAACCACCATTGAATTTGAATCAGGATTATTAGAGGATTTTAAACTTCTTTGGAAAAAATTAATCCCTTCCCAACAATATTATCATCACCATGATAAATGGCAGGATGGTAACGGTCACTCACACCTCAGGGCAAGTTTAATTGGACCTTCACTGACTATTCCCTTTAACCAGGGAAAATTGAATTTAGGAACCTGGCAGCAGGTAGTCTTTATTGATTTCGATAATGTATCCAGAAACCGGTCAGTACAGGTTAATCTGATTGGGAAAAGATAATGAAGTTAAAAAAATTTACTGCATTCACCTTTATGGGGATATTCTTGCTGTTTACATTATTGACTGTGTATATATTTATTGAACCCTTCTTACTGGTGAACAAGGAAGATACCATCATTGATCCCGACCTGCCTCCAGCCTTTGACAATTTTAAAATAGTATTTATATCCGATATTCATCACGGACCATATTTTTCAAGAAGCCGGGTTAAACAACTGGTCAGCAGAATTAATGATATTGAGCCTGATTTAATATTGCTGGGAGGAGATTATGTTCACCGACACCCCCGGTATATAAAATCATGCTTTGAAGAATTAGCAAAGTTGCAGGCAGATTACGGAGTATGGGGAGTTCTGGGCAATCACGATCATTGGGAAGGCAAAAAGTTAAGTTTAGCCTATATGGATTCAGCGGGAATTGAAGTTTTAGATAATGCCGGATTCTGGATTGTTAATAATGAAGACAGTATTCGTCTGGGGGGAGTGGGAGATATGTGGGAAGACCGGCAGGATTTAACTGAATTACTGGATAAAGTTAACTCAGATCATTTCGTCATTTTAATATCCCATAATCCTGATTTTGCAGAATATCTACATACTGATTTAGTTGATCTGATGCTATGCGGTCATACTCATGGAGGACAAATTACCTTTTTCAATTTGTGGGCACCTATTCTGCCCAGTGAATTCGGTCAGAAATACCGCAGCGGAAGAATTGAAACAAGTTCAACTACAATTATTGTATCTAATGGGGTGGGCACCATCACTCCACCGGTTAGATTCTGCTGCCCACCTCAGATTAACATAATTACCCTTAAAATCCCTAGTTACCGTCAATAATTTGTTTATTCGGTATTTATTTTAATTCAAAGGAAATATTAACACTGGATATTACTGAAATCTGACCGGGGGCAATGGGATTTCTTGAACTTGCTCCAGTGCAGTCGTAACAGTATATACCTGAATAAGTGCTCATTTCCGCCCAGGAATAACCCCAGTAATAACTATCCCAGGTCCAGGAGCTGGTTTGGTTTTCGTAAATGGTTATGGGTTCACCAATTTCCATTCCCAGCGCTTCTGCCATCATCTGAGCTTTCATTTTGGCATCCTGAATTGCCTCGATTCTGGCTTGATTTTTATACTGGTCCAGGTTTGATGAGGAAAACTGGATACCGTGGACATAATTAACTCCGCTTTCCAGTACACTGGTGATGAAGTCTTCAAATTCAGAAAGATCAGTAAGGGTTAGAACCACGCTGTTGCGCACATAATATCCTTCCAATTCCTGCCCCTGCCACACTCCGTTATAGTCGTATACATCCTGATAATAAGGTTCTACGCTTATATAATTGGTCTGCATATCATCGTCATCAACTCCAAATGAACTGGCTATGGAAAATACATCTTTGATAATTTGATTGTTTTCCTGTTGAGCAACCACAATATCTGTATTTCTGGTCTCCACTCCCAGGGTTATTAAAACTTTATCCGGCACTATTTCAATTGTTGATTCACCATTGACAGAAATATAATGGTAGTCTTCAAAATACTGAGCGGAGCCGGCGGCAGCAATAAGAGAACCAAATAAAATAAGCAATATAATTTTTTTCACAAAATCCTCCTCTGTTTAGTTTAAGTTTACCTTGAGCAGACAAATTTTATTCCATTAATTAACAAACCAAAAATAAAATTTGTCAAATTAATTTACCTGTACAAAATAAACTTAGGATTTTAACCTTGTATAAAATTCCAGGTTTATATTATATTCAAAATGAAATAGAATATTAATTAGGTTAAGGCAATTAAATTAAAGGAGGTATATTTGAAAATTCTTAAAATTGTGATGATGATGATGATGTTATCCGGCGGTGCATTTAATTTTTTAAGTGCCCAGGGACAATTGGTTTGGGGACCGGTTACCCCTCCTGCCCAGGATAGCCACGGTTTATACGGTATGTGCTATAACTCCTCCAATGACCGGATTTACTATCTAAACCTTTACAATAATCTTATCTACATAGCCAGTTCTGATCAATCTCTCACCTATTACGGCTCTCTGCCCACTCCCTACAACCTCAATGGCTTCGCCGACATCACCTACTGCAGCCAGGACAACACTTTCTGGCTGGTCAACCGGGGAACCTTTAAAGCTTATCATATTGACACCCTGGGTAATGTTCTGGGCTCTTTCGACTGCCCCGCCACTACCTATCCTTCGGGAATAACCTGGATGGAAAATACCGGAACCTTATTTTTTGTGGACCGGATGAATGCCTCTCCCCACTACATTTATGAAACCGATACTCTGGGCAATCTATTGAATACCATGACTCATCCCGGTCAGGGATATTTAGGACCCAGGTGTTTAGCCAGTGTACAAGCAGGATACAGTTCACAGCTGTTAAATGTTTTTACTCACTTCAACAGTGCCAGTACTCTGGATTCCTCCACAGTGATGATGTTAAATCCTCAAACCGGAGCATGGGTAAACGGATTCAGATTTACCTGCTCCACCCAAGACAATATCCGGGGAATTGAATTCGATCCCAGGGACAGCAGTTTGTGGATTACTAACTTCTCCAATGGCTGAGGAAGCTGTCCTGGGGTCTTGTTCAAGACCACCGGCTTCTCAGTTGGAGGAGCACAAGAAAATCCGAACATAAATACAATTAGTGAAATACGCCTTTCTCTCAATCCTAACCCTTTTAAGCAATATATTGAAATCAGCTACCAGCTTTCCCATTCAGCTCAGGTGAGTTTAAGGATCTATGATCTCAACGGAAGAGAAGTTGCCGAGTTGGTCAACCAAAATCAACCTGCCGGTAGCTATCAACTCAACTGGGATGGGAAAACTGATCAAGGGTGTCAATTAAATTCCGGTGTTTTTTTCTATAGATTGAATATAGATGATCAGCAGTTAACCGGTAGAATTGTAAAAATTAATTAGGGTAATTTTTGGGGATTTCTTATAATTATAAGAAATCCCCACAGGTAATCTAAAAATCCCAAAGTATCATAATTTTTTTAGGTTTATCCGGATCAATCAACACATCTACGATCATATCCCGGTGCAGTTTGCTTAGATTGATTAAATTCATAGTTTCTTTCTTGTCAACCACATAGGGTGATTTATAATCCGATTCAATTTCTAATTTAAATTTAATCACCGGGCAGTTATTTATCTCCGTACCGGTTTCATTAAAATCAACAATCCTGGCTCTTCCCCGGTATCCATGTTGGTTTAAATATTTATACCGGTTCAAAGTCCTCAGATTGGAAACATACATAATTCCTATCATCGCCACCGGACTGCCTGTAAATATAGCCCCCATCACAAATAAAAATAATTTCAGATTATGTCCGTCGTCAGTCTGGGCCTCCGGGGAAACAACAAATCCGGCGATAAGCATGATTACCCCGATCAAAATTAAGGGGGCTATAATGATTATGGTATTAGCTGATTTTATTTCCCACATAGATAAATCATATATTGAATTTAATAAATTTTCATTAGGATAATTTCATCTATAAAAAACTTTTCAATTTACCAGGGATAAAATAGTATTGTTAAAATATCGAATGCAGTTGAAATTGAACATTTTTTTCAGGAG
>LKUE01000425.1 GCA_001412365.1 Desulfuromonas sp. SDB
TTAAAGCTTCTTGATTATAACACTGATCTTGATGTTTTAGCAGAATACGGAACTGCCGGAGTGCGCCGGCATCGTCTTGCCAGAATAACCAGGCAGGCTTATGAGCAGGGAGCCTTGTTGAGCTACGAAGACATTGCCATGCTGCTGACAACGAGTCCGGCTACTGTAAAACGAGATGTAAGAGCCTTAAATCAATCAGGCAAGTTCATAGTAACCCGTGGTTCCAAGCTGGATATGGGACCAGGGATCTCTCACAAAACCATAATCATTGATTACTATCTTAAAGACTATACCTTCACAGAAATTGAACGGATCACAAATCACTCCGAACGCAGTGTAAAGCGTTATCTTACAGACTTCATTCAGGTAATCACATTGCATAAGCAAGGTTTTAAGCAAAACCAGATCAGGTTGATCTCACATAAATCTGACAGACTGGTAAGAGAATATCTAGAGTTATTGAGAACCTATGAACATAAAGATAATACCAGGCTGAAAGCTTTACTGGAACCTCAATCAGCTAACCCTGATGCTAAAAAAAAATCCGGACCTGATGAAAGCTGAGGAGGCAAAAACAATGACAAAGCCATTAACAAAAGCACAGATCCAATTAAAGAAAATAAGAAGACTCAAAGGTAAAGGCCTGCGTAATCATCTGGTTCATCGCTTCCTGCATAACTACGGTTACGACAAGGGAGAAGTTACAGCCAAAGCTATAGTAGATGATATCCTGTCATTATTGGAAGACTTCTTCCTGGTAGGAAGCGTTGATGATGATCTCAGGCATATACAGAATGGTCAACTGGTCTGGATGGCAGTTCCTGTTGATGAATATCCTCAACGAGGTAAGACACTCGCTCAGACTCGGATGAAACCTGTTATACTCTCAATGAATACAGATGCCGATATAGATCACATTGCACATGGTTTCGATACATCAACTCTTCGGAAAAAGAGGCTCAAAAGATTAGTTGATGAAGCTTTTGATCAGGGTGCATTGCTCTCTCAGCTGGACCTGGCTATGTTGTTAGGTGTTTCGGATGCTGTCGTAAGTAAGTATGTAAATCAGATCCAGAAAGAAGGGCACCTGCTTCCCACAAGAGGTAACATACACGATATGTCTGGTGCCATTACACACAAAAGAGAAATCATCACCCTATATTTGGATGGGTATCTCACTCCAGCTATTGCGGCCAAAACAAATCACAGCAAAGAAGCAGTTGATCGCTATATCAGGGATTACCATAAGGTTGAAACGCTATGGATGCATGGTATTACTGAGCTCCAGCAAATTAGTCATCTTTCACATCTATCGGCCAGAGTTGCTCAGCAATATATCGATCTGCTGCCGCAAAAAATCCAGCGAAATAAAGAACTATGTACTAAAGAATTTGACTCTGATCAGCAAAAACAGGATCTTCAACTTTCCGGTGAAACGGAAGCAGGCTCTGCTGGGAAGCAACCTGCCAGGGATAACCGGAAGCAGGAACAGGCTCTGGCTCCGGTTGAAACAACCCGGAGCCTTGCCGGTAAGTCTGTTTTTGCTAAATGCCTTAAGAAATCCAATATTATAACTGCTTGAAAAGCAGTTGCTTAATATGCCTTGTGGTCATATGATACTATTT
>LKUE01000426.1 GCA_001412365.1 Desulfuromonas sp. SDB
TGAATTTATTCAATCATTTCTGGTTATGAATCCTCCAGGTGAGATTTCGGTGTTTATCTGTGGTTATAATCAGGGCGAGGAGGGCGGCACCCTGTGAATCCTGTCAATAATCTGGAGTGGTGGGTGGGCATCTTGTTGATCCTGTTCTTTCCTTATGGTGAGGAGTAATGGGCGAAACAGGATTCGAACCTGTGACCTCCTGCGTGTAAGGCAGGCGCTCTAACCAGCTGAGCTATCCGCCCCTGGGATATTGAAATATATCAAATTGTCGGTCAAAGTCAAATATAATATTATCATCGTACAGCTAGATAAATTCCAAACTGTAAGATTGATCATCTCCTGAGTTGACCTTTTCTAAATCCAGAATATGGGTGGTAGCCAGAAAATCTTCCTGAATATTTTCAAATAATTTTAAATTATCAGAACCGGTCTTTAAAACTGCCTTGGTGATTTCCGCTTTCTGGGATAAGCCCTGTGATCCCCTGAACTCCCTCAACTGAGCTAGAAGCTCAAAAAACATATTCCCCTGACTTTCCAGATTATCACTAAATTCAACGTCTACCAGCTGGGGCCACTTACTCAGATGAATGCTTTTCACCCCTTCTTGTGTGAAAAGTTGATCGTAAATTTCTTCAGTTATATAGGGAAGGAAGGGGGCTAATAATCCAATAATAGTCCTTCCGGCGGTGTACAAAGCAAATAAAGCAGATTTCCTGGCTTTATCTCCTCTTTGTTCGACATTGTACAACCGGTCCTTCACTATTTCCAGATAGTTGTCACAGAATTCCTTCCAGAAAAATTCAATTACTGTGTTCCGGGCTAACCGGAAATCGTAATGGTCAAAATAATCAGTGCAAGCGCTGATCACCTGGTTCAATCTATAAATTATAAAATTATCCATAACTTCCGATAAATCTGATAGTTCTGGTGTATAACCTTCTAGGTGCATGGAAATAAATCTAAATGAATTCCATATTTTGGTCACCACTTTCTTGCCTACTTCAATTTCTTCAATTCCCTTGAACTGCATATCGTATCCAGGGGAAGCATTGGCCGACCAGTATCGCAGAATATCTGCACTGTATTTTTCCAATAATTTTAAGGGAGAGGCAATATCTCCATGTTTAGACTTGGATATTTTCTCCGCCTTAAATGTTTTCTTTCCCCCTTTGATGTTAACTTTACCCGGATCTTGGGAAGGTATGGTTACAAAACCTGAAATCACCACATTTTCCCAGGGTATTGAATCATGATGGAGATGGCTCTTCAAGATAGTGTAAAAGGTCCAGGTTCTTATAATTTCATGAGCTTGAGGTCTCAACTGCATGGGGAATAGATAATCTTTTTGATCCTTTTCTCCCCATCTGAAATTTAAATCCGGGGTTAAACTAGAGGTCGCCCAGGTATCCAGTATATCTGTCTCCGGAGTAAAATCAGTTCCCTGGCAGTGGGGGCACCTTTGATCCGGGGGCTTGTCAATTATGGGATCAATGGGCAGATGTTCATCCTCAGGTAGTATAAATTTTCCGCAAGCATTGCAGTGCCACACCGGAATGGGTACTCCGTAAAATCTCTGGCGGGATAAACACCAGTCCCAGGCTAGATTTCTAACCCAGTCAATATACCTCTTTTTCATAAAATCAGGATACCAGTTGATTTCATCTGCCCTGGCGATTAATTCATCTTTGAGGTCCATTACCTTTAAAAACCACTGTTTTTTAGACAGGAATTCAACCGGAGTGCCGCATCTTTCATGGGTATTGACCTGATGAGATATATCTTCACTCTTTTTCACCAAACCCATTTCATCAGCTTTTGCCAAAATTTCCTTCCTGGCTTTTTCCACAATCAGTCCTTCAAATCCTCTAGCCAGGTCATTCATTCTACCTCTTTCATCTATGGATATTTTTAAGGGCAGCTCATGCTTCTGCCACCATTCAATATCCTGACGGTCGCCAAAAGTACAGCACATTACCACTCCGGTACCCTTTTCCTTATCTACAGCAGGATCAGTTATCAGAGGAACTTCTTGACCGAACACGGGAACTTTTAAGGTTAAACCCGCTGATTTATTTATCAAATGTTCATAGCGATTGTCCTCAGGATGAATAAATACAGCCACACAGGAAGCTAATAGTTCCGGTCGGGTTGTGGCAATAACCAATGGATCCCGGTTAGGCAGTTCGAATATCAGATCATTAAATTTACTGTTGAACATTTTTTCTTCAATCTCCGCCTGGGCAATTGCAGTTTGACATTTAGGACACCACATCACCGGAGCTTGTTGATAGTAAATTCTTTGCTGTTTAAGCAGATGGATAAATGAACGTTGAGAAATTCTCCTGCTGCTCTCCTGTATCGTGGTGTAAACCTCATCCCAATCTACACTTAGAGCAATAATCTCCCAAAGGTTCTGATACATCTGTTCATATTTCTTGCAGGTTTGATAACATTTTTCCACAAATTCATTACGGGGAAGATCAGTGGCTTTAATTTTTAAATCTTTTTCGGTTAAAATTTCTGAAGGCAGTCCATTATCATCAAACCCCATGGGATAGTAAACATTAAAACCCTTCATTCTGAAATAGCGTACCTGGATGTCGGTATGAGTGTAGCTGAATATATGTCCGATATGCAGGCTGCCCGAAACAGTGGGAGGAGGTGTATCTACCGAATATATCTTTCCCGGTTTCCGGGGATCAAATTTAAAAATCTTATTATCTATCCAATACTGTTTCCATTTTGACTCAATGGATTTACTGTCGTATTTTTTTTCTAAAGCCATATATTCCTCGCTTTAAAATTATCAGGGGTATATCTATTCTAAATATTTAGTATATAATAGATAAGTTTAATTTAGTCAACGATTAGTCTAGCTGATTTTTTCCAGTATATTTTTAAATATATCAGAAATGGGGTGATCGGTATAACTCTCTGCAAAAATCTGCTGATTTTCCACAGATTTGTATATTTCGGTACTAAAAGGTATCTTGCCAATTACCGGAATATTGAATTTAGCGCAGACTTCTTGAATTTTTTCAGCATTATTATCATCAATATCATATTTATTGATTATACAATAACTGGTGATTTTAAATTGTTCTGCCACCCTGATAATCCTTTCCAGGTCATGAATACCGGAAAGGGTTGGTTCAGTTACTATTACTGCCAGATTAGTACCAGTCAAAGCGGCATTAACCGGGCAGGCTATTCCCGGGGGGCCATCCACCAGAAGATATTCAGCTTTATTTTTTTGGGCAACTTTCTTAGCTTGTTTTCTTACTTCAGTAACCAGTTTACCTGAATTTTCCTCGGCAACATTTAACTCCGCGTATACAAAACTGCCCAGGGAAGTTTCAGATTGGTACAACATTCCAGTTGAATTTATTGTGAAATCTATTGCTTTTAGTTCACAGGCGAAATAGCAGAATCCGCAGCCCTCGCATTTAATATGATTGATATTGTATTGACCGTCCTCATCAATCTCCACTGCATCGAACCTGCACACTTCTTTGCATTTGCCGCATTGAACACATTTTTCCAGATCAATCCGGTAATTATTCCCTGATTTGAATTCATGCTGGCTAACCGGGGTTGATTTTATCAGTAAATTCAAATTTGCCGCATCTACATCACAATCGGCAATTACTTTATTTTCTAATAGGTAAGCCAAGCTGGCGGTTATGGTGGTTTTGCCAGTCCCTCCCTTACCGCTAATTACAGTTATCTCTTTCATTTTTCTATCCCTCTAAATTTATCTTTTCAACAATATTGTGGAAAATTTTACTGTATTCAGGATAATCTATAACCAGTTCGCCCCGGGCGTAAATTTGAGAAATTTTCCGGTCATCATTAATTTTAGCCAAAATATTTAAATTTTCCTGATTACAGTAATTATCAATTAAATCAGTATTTCCGGAAGTCCGGTTGACAACCACTGAACAAGGAAGGGCTAATTTTTTTACAACTTCCACTGATAATTTCAAATCATGAAGACCAAATGGAGTAGATTCGGTAACTAGGATGACGTAATCTGATTTACTCAATGCAGCAATTAATGAACAAGATGTACCCGGCGGGCAGTCAAAGATATTAATATTATTTTTATCCATTTTTCCAGTTAGATCATTGATCACCGGTACCGGCATCGGTTCACCTAGGTTTAATTCTCCTTGATAGCAGTTTAGTTTTCCGGAATAACCCTGCTGAATTTTTCCAATAACTCTGGGTTTTTCCGCTATAGCCTGACTTGGGCAAAAATAACTACAGCTTCCACAGCCGTGACAGAGTTCAGGAAAAACTAATACTTTTTGTTTAGCTACAATAATTGCATTGAACTGACAAACCTCAGAACATTTTCCGCAGTAAGTGCATTTTTGATCATCTACTTGGGGTACTGGAATTGAAACACTTTGCTCGAACTTAAAATCAGGTTTTAAAAATATATGCCCGTTAGGTTCCTCTACATCACCATCCAGATAGCAAACCGGAATCTTCTGCTGCTGAGATATTACTTTGGCTAAATTAGTAGCCAGAAAGGTTTTACCAGTTCCTCCCTTACCGCTGGCAACTGCAATATTCATGATGGTAAAACATCAATTCTGACCGTGATGTCCAGCCACGGTAGGACTGTCAATTGGTTTAATTTCGCCAGATTTAAATTTTTTAATTATTTCAGAAATTTTACCGCCAGGGGAGACATACATCTTAATGTTAAAACTGTTCAATGCATTTGCAGCATTAGGACCAAAATTGCCAGCTATTACCCCTTTTACTCCTTTATTCGCCACAAGCTGAGAAGCACTGGATCCAGCTCCCTGGGCATATTGAACACTGCTGTTTTCAATAGATTCATATTGGTCAGTTTCCAAATCATATATCAGGAAATAGGGTGCCCTGCCAAACCGAGGATCCATTTCACTATCCAGATCAGCTCCGGTTGAAGAAACGATAATCTTTCCTTGTTGTCTTTCCTGACAATCTCCGCTGTTATTGTGTTGCCCATCCGGGTGTTCACACATACTCTCTCCTCCGTCTAAGGAACCGGAAGCGAACTGTTCAATAGCTGATTGTACCGATCCTGAAACTCCAACTACTGACTGGATATTGTAATTGTCAAAAAGCTGTTTAGCCCGATGTCCCATCCCTCCGGCGATGATTACTGAAACTCCTCTTTCACTTAAGAATTTAGGCAGAAAACCAGGACTATGACCGGGATTATTTATTTCCTGAACATCTAATACTTTTCCATTTTCCACTTCTGCTATAGTAAAGGTGGGGCATCTGCCAAAATGAGGATAAACCTGCTTATCTCCAGTTGAAATTGCAATTTTCATAAAATCTCCTTGTTGATATGTAAATGTTAAAAATTTAGGTCAATATACATCAATGATTATTATAATGCAAATTAAGTTTATTAAATTAACAATACGGGTAGCGTTTAAACCACTTATTATTCTTTCCAGTTATAAAAATAAGCTGCCGGATTGCTGAAATCTAACTTTATTACTACAAGAGATTGTTTAAATTTTAAAATATTTTTATCAGATCAATTAAACTTTATTTTTACTATACTTACGGGGATCCTGTTGATAGTAATTTCTTAATTGCTCATACATCTTAGGATGGATTTTAGACAGCTGATTAGGCTTTTCAAAAAACAATTCAGTGGCTACTGCAAAGAATTCAGCAGGATTAGTAGCTGCATAATCTCCCAATATATCTTGTTTGTGCATTTCAAGTTCATGAATGAGTTTGTTAAAATCTTCGCTCATAACCTTAACCCAAGCCGAATAACTTTTCCGGTCAGTGATGACCGGAGTTCCGTCGGCGACATTGTCTTCGCTGTCCAGCTGATGGGCAAATTCATGAAAAATCAAATTTGAGCCGTCATCCAGGTGCTTTGCCCCTTTGAGAACATGATCCCAGGCAAGGACAACTGTTCCTTTAATCCATGACTCCCCCAGCCGGGCTTGAGATCCTACAGTGACTACTCCTAAATTCATAGAATATTGATTTGGGGCAATGTAGCCATGAGGATAAACTAAAATAGTGTTTAATTTTGAATAGTAATCTGTTTTCCGGTTAAGCAGCAGTATACAAGCCTGAGTGGCAATGGTGACCTTTATCTCATCATTTAATACTAATCCTCCGCATCCCTCAAAATTTTTCTCCGCCATGAAGATCTTTACATCATCTAATAATTCCTGCTGTAGTTTTTCCGGTAATTTTTCATAGAGCGGCACATTATTTCGGATAATCTCCAGCCAGTTGACCGGAAAAGGTTTGTTCAGTATTCTTTTTCTTCTGAATTTTTTAAATAACATAATTAATATTAAATCATCAAAACAAAGTTATTAATGTACTTGTTTTTTCAGAACAAAATAAACTGATTCAAATAGCTCCGGGGATTTTTTAAATTCCCGGATATAGTTCATTTCTTCTCGAAATAACTGTTTGTCATCTAAATCACTGAGTGACTTTTCCAGGCATTTAAAATAATCATTCCACCAGATATTCCGGTCAAGTTCAAAACAATCTATTATCTCAAAATTATTTAGATTAAAAATATTCTTTTTTTTCTGTATATCCTTTTTTTCATCATGAATTATCATATAACCATTATTTTCAAGCATTTCCTTGAGAATCAGAAATCCTGATTGAAATCCAACTATATGCAGTATTCCTTCAGCTAAAATCAGATCAAATTTCTGCTGGTATTTTTCTGTCTGAAAAAACGATGCTTGTATTAGTTTAAGCCGTTCTGTAAAACCTAATTTATCTATTTTTTGTCTGAACCAGCTTAAACTTTCCTCATCCTGGTCAACTGCAACCACAAAAGCATCATCAATTTCTCTGAGCAGGGCTATACTGGGAACTCCGGTTCCACAGCCGATATCCAGGATAACCGGACGGTGAATTTTATGGATTTTATTGAAAGCTTGAACAGTGTAGCTGGTCAGGTTTTCCCTGCATTGATCAGTTAAGATAAGTTTGTTTTCAATTTCATTGGACATAAAAAAATACTATCAGTTTTACACTGCTTTATTAACCATATTTTTAATATCCTTAACCGAAATCAAGTAATTAAGCCATAACCCATTCCCGCTAAAGTGGACATGACAATAACTAGTCCCACATAGGTTATAGTTTTCTTAACTCCCAATTCGCTTCCAATCACCAGTATGGAAGGAAGTGAAAGGGAAGGACCGGATAACAGCAGTGCCAGGGATGGTCCTTTGGCCATTCCTGACCCAATTAATCCCTGCATAATTGGAACTTCAGTTAGGGTTGCAAAGTACATAAATGCACCAGAAATTGAAGCGATGAAATTCGACATAATGGAATTATCTCCTACTAGTCTGGTTATCCATTCAGAAGGAATTAATGCATCATGACCAGGTCTTCCTAATAAAAATCCGGCTAATATCACTCCTCCAAAAAGAAGAGGCAATATCTGCAGAGTAAAATCTCGGGTGGCAATAATCCATTCTTTTAATTCATCTTTTTTAAACCAGCTAACCAGGGCGAAGATTAAAATAACTCCAAACCCTGCAGTGATAAAGTACTTGGCTTTGTAAATAAAATCCCATACTGGTAGCTGTCCTTTAGACGGAGCCCAGTTGACAAAGACAAGTATTCCCACCATTGAAAATAAATAAATCACATTCTGCAATAAAGATCTGGAACTGTCATCAGAAATAGATTGAAATAACTTTTCATCAGTTAATCTCTTTTCATCATCTTTTCTGTAGATAAAATGCATTAGAAGTCCAATTAAAAAGGCAAATATAACCGCTCCAACTGCCCGGGCCAAGCCTAACTGCGCCCCTAAAACCTTGGCAGTTAGCACAATGGCCAGAATATTGATTGCCGGACCTGAATACAAAAATGAAACCGCGGGGCCAATACCCGCCCCTTTTTTGTATATGCCTTTAAATAAGGGCAAAACTGTGCAGGAACAAACAGCGAGAATTGCTCCCGATACTGAAGCAACCGAGTAAGCTAAAAATTTATTTGCCTTGGGTCCAAGGTAGCGGGTTACCGCCTGCTGATTTAAAAAGACCATAATTGCCCCGGCAATAAAAAACGCGGGGATCAAGCACAGCAGAACATGTTCCCGGGCATACTCCTGCAGCATCATCAGCGCTTCGTTTACCGCCAGATTGATTTTCGGATCAGAAAAGGGGACTAGAAATACTAAAATGAATATACCAGCTAAGATAATCAACTTGGCATTAGGATGATTAAACCATTTCTCATTCATCTTTGATCTCTCCCAGAATTTTCTCAGTAATCTGCTCAATCAGATTATGGTTGATTTTTGTCTTACCTTTTTCAACATTATAATCAGTTAAAATAAAATGCTGGTATTGTTTAAGATTATTAAAATCAAAAATTTTCTTTCCGCAACTGACCCCGCAACCATCTAAAACAATGTTTTGTTCAGCGGCAAGGGCATTGGCAATAAAACTGGATTTTTTTGCCCCCAGGGCGGACAGACAGATCATTTTAAAACAACTGTCTTTCATGATTTTCCTGGCTACCTGATCTGAAAGGTAACCGGTATTGGCAGCTCCTGAACAGGCGTAAACCAGATTAAGAGTATTAGATGAACAACTACAACCGGACATGTTAATTACCATTCATTTTTATCAGATCTTTAATTTGCTCAATATTCAGTACTTTTCCCACGCTTACAACTTGTTTATCAATGGCCAGACCAGGGGTAAGCATAATCTCGAATTCCATTATTTTATTTATGTCAGTTACTTTTTCAATTTCACATTGGATATCAAGCTGTTCAACTGCTTTCCTGGTATTTTGTTCAAGTTTTATACATTTAGGACATCCAGTCCCCAGTATTTGTATTTTCATAAAGCACTCCTTTTATTAATTTCCGATTTAAATTATTACTTTATTCACTATCAGCAACTTCATCTTCACCAATTATAAATGTTTCAAAAATTTAAATATCAAGCGGTTAAAAACAAATAAATTGCAGCTCCAATTATCAGAACTCCGCATACTCTTTTCAGCCAGATAATTCCCTTTGAATTTTCAGTCCAGTGGAGGTATTTTCTAACCATTTCAGAGAATGTTCCAAAGAAAATAATTACTCCGCAATGTCCCAGGGCAAAAAAGAATATCAGGGAAAGTGCAAATAAGAGATTAATAGAAGCTAAGCTGAACACCAGTCCAACGATTGGAGCCATAAACGCAAAAGCACAAGGTCCCAGAGCAAGACCAAATATCAGACCAATTAAAAAGGCTGCCCAAACCCCTTTTCTTTTAATATTTGGAGAAATCCTTCGGTCCAAAAAAGGAATTTTTACAATATTCAGCATGTAAAAACCAAATAATAACAGAAACACACCTACTATATAATTGGAAAATCCTCCGATATCCCCCAATATTCTTCCCATCATACCGGTTATTATTCCTATAATGATCAAGGTAACCAGAATCCCCAGAGAAAACATAGTGGACAGAAGCGCAGCTTTCTTATTGGATATCTCTTTTCGATCGCTTATAAAAGCTACAATTAATGGTATGGTTGCCAGATGACAGGGACTTAAAATTATACTCAATATTCCCCAGATAAATGAACTTAACAAAGCTATCCACCATGCTTCATAAAGCATCATGGTCAGTCTTGAATATACTGCCATCATATTATTCAACGCCTTGCATTTTAAGTATTTCTATTATTTCTTCTTTGGGGAAAAATCCTTCATGTCTGTAATATTCATTGCCATGTTTATCCAGGAATACCTGAGTTGGAATTACTCTGATACCGTATTTTTGACTATAAGGTTGCCCTTCTTCAGTCCATACATCGTAAAATATTACTTTTACCTGATCACCGAATTCTTCCTCAATTTCTTTCATCACCGGCTGCATCATTTTGCAGGGAACACAGTTAACCGAGCCCAGTTCAATAAAAGTTACCAGATATTCAATTTCATCGTTTTCTGCATTTTCTTGGGTAATAGTTGTTTGTTCTGTCTGATTACTGCTTTCCTGATTCTGGGCTTGAGAGGCGTCAGTACAGGATGCGGTTAGAAAAAGCACCAGCAGATAAAATTTAATTAATTTTAATCTTTCCATTTATAAAACTCCTTAATGTAATTAAATTAATCCTGATTAATTTAACCTATTATTTATACATGGCAATATAGCCAAATAACAATATTCAGTCAAGTATTAATTTGACTTATCTGAATAAATTGGCTATATAACCATAAAGGAATATTTATGACTGAAGAAGAAAAATTCCGAGCAGAACAAAGATCTATAATATTTAAAGCACTGGCTCATCCCTCCAGGATTTTTATAGTAGAAAAAATTCAACACAAACCCCACTGTGTCTGTGAACTTGCCAGGATGATTGGTATAGATCAATCAACAACTTCTAAACATCTATCTGTTTTAAAAAATGCAGGAATAATTGAAGATAAAAAAAATGGAACTACAGTTTATTATTCATTGAAATATAATTGTATAATGAAATTTATAGGCTGTATTGAAAACGTAATCCGTCAAAATATGGAAAACGCTTTTAAATTTTATCTCAACAGCAAAATTAAATAATTCTCGATTCGTTTTTACTCACTAATCAACTTGACATTTTATAATAAATTAACCTAAATTTGTTTGTTGAACTATTCAATAATATCTAATGAGTTTTAACAATTTGAAATACCCTTCTTTTCCCAGGTTAATAGTTGTATTAATTAGTTTTCAAATTCTAATCACCGGATTAGGATGCAAAGGTAAATGCGATCAATTAAATCTCAGTATTTACCAATACCGGGATACAAAAAACCTGGTCTGCTTTGTATATGAAGCTTCTCAAATGATCGAGCAAAAAGGTGAATCAGGCATTGAATATTTAAAAAAGCACCGGGAAAATTATTATTCTGATAATTTTTACCTCTATGTATACGATATGGAAGCAAATGCTATCTTCCACGCAGGAATGCCTGACTTTGAAGGGAGAAATCTCAGAGAGGTAAAGGACATTAATGGAAAAAACATTTTCGATATGATCATCAAGGCAATTAATGATTCCGGTAATCCTCATAACTGGGTTCATTACTCCTGGTGGGAGCCGGGAAATTTTTATCCTGTCCCCAAGTCTTCCTGTCATTTTGTGGTAACTACACCAGAAAATAAAATATTAATAGTGGGGGGAGGAATTAATTATCCCCAAGAAGAAAGAGAATTTGCCCGAATCATTGTGGATAATGCTGCACAAATTTTACAACAAAAAGGCGATGATGCCTTTGAAGAAATTCAAAATCCAATTTCAATTTACAATTTTCGGGATGTAAAGGTTTTTGCATTCAAATCCGATACCAGCATTATCATATCCCCAGTCATTGAAAATAATCTGCTGGATTTAGACTTATTCCAAGCTACCGATCCAGTTGGCAACAAACCTTTTCAGTTAGCAGTTAATCAATTGGAAAAGCAGGATAGTGTTTGGCAGGTTTTCATGGCTAGAAACAGATATCAGCGTCAATTAGTAAAAAAGATAATGTACCTTAGAAAGATTGAAACTTCCTGGGGATTCATATTTATCGGGGCAATTACCGATCTCCCTGAAATGCCATGAGAGGTAATTATTTCAGAAAAAGATAATAAAACTAAATATGAGTATGGAGTCAATGAGATTCCTCCCCCCCGCCACCTGATTTTACTTTCAATTCAACATGTACTGCTGATGTTTATGTCCCTGGGATTGCCCATTATCTTCGCCAGTCAAATTAACGCTTCCACCAAAACCACCCTGGCTATAATTTCATTTTCCATGCTGGCTGCAGGAATAGGTTCAATATTGCAATCACTCAGATTGCGGTACATTGGCTCAGGATATTTATGTCCAAATTTATGCGGTCCTTCTTATTTCAGTTTATCTCTTTCCGCCGCCTGGGTGGGGGGAATACCTCTAATGAGGGGGATGATAATAATTGCCGGATTAGTCGAGATGATTCTGGCTCCTATTGTACAGAAATTGAAGAAAGTCTTCCCCCCTTATATTGTTGGACTAGTGGTGGCGATGGTAGGGGTAAGTGTAATTAAATCATCGGTATCTTCTCTGTTCGGCTTGAACTTTCATGGAGATGCAGTGGGAGGGGTAGAAATCGCTGTTGGCTTCTTCTCCTTGTCAGTTATGGTTTTATGCAATGTATGGGGTAAAGGACTAATTAGAATGTACTGCCTGCTAATCGGCATGATTGCAGGTTGGGTGGCTGCGGCAATTTTCATCCCTGAATACCGGTTTAATATGAGTGTTTTTCAAAACACTCCTTTTATTGCCGTGCCCACTATGCCCTGGGGAGTAAAAAATATTAGCTTTCAATGGAATCTGATAATACCATTTGTAGTTATCGCCGTAAGCGGATCTTTAAAATCATTTGGCAACCTTCTCGCTGCCCAGAAAATTTCAGAGCCAGGTTTAAAAAAGGTAAAGTATCTCCCCATCAGAAACGGTCTCATTGCAGATGGCTTTTCCACCGCTCTTGCCGGTTTCTTTGGAGCAATGGCAGTAGACACCTCCTCCAGCAATGTAGGATTAGCCGGTTCCACTAAAGTTTTCAGCAGATGGATTGCCACCTGTGCAGGGATAATGTTCTGTTTATTTGCATTTCTGCCGAAATTCACCGCAGTAATTTCTAAAATGCCTCCACCGGTACTGGGGGCATCAATAATTTTTGCAGGTTGTTTCATGATCATAACCGGTTTAAAGGAAATGTTCAGCTACGGGTGGGATCAACGCAGAACTTTTGTTACCGGGATATCTTTATTTATGGGTCTTAGTACCGCTTTTCTTCCTGAACTTTACGCCCGGTCACCTCATTTGATTCAATCCTTTTTCACCGATCCTCTGCCCACTACCACCATCATGGCGGTGTTGATTAACCAGATTATAAATCTGGATTTGCTGTTTAATAAAAATGCAGATAAAAATGATGTTACGGTAAAAGAAGATGATATTGAGGGTAAAACAGAAAATTCTTAAATTTTCTTTTATCAAAGAATGATCTAAGTAAACTTAGTTCACTTAGCCCACTCATCTGCGTAGCAGATGAAACCTTCGGTTTACTCTCCGTTTTTTCTAAAAACAAATCGCTCTAACTGAGGGTAAGAGTGGGATGAACTGAACTAAGTAAACTTAGTTCACTTAGCCCACTCATCTGCGTAGCAGATGAAACCTTCGGTTTACTCTCCGTTTTTTCTAAAAACAAATCGCTCTAACTGAGGGTAAGAGTGGGATGAACTGAACTAAGTAAACTTAGTTCACTTAGCCCACTCATCTGCGTAGCAGATGAAACCTTCGGTTTACTCTCCGTTTTTTCTA
>LKUE01000427.1 GCA_001412365.1 Desulfuromonas sp. SDB
GCTAACGATGACTTGGCGCAAAGACGAACGAAGTGAGTGCTTTGGCCAAGAGTTAGCAGTAGCTTTTTTATTTCAATAATAAACATTTATTCACAGCCTTAGTTTTGCCATTAACATTTAATCTATAAAAATATATTCCGGAACTTACTGATCTTCCATATTCATCTACTCCGTTCCATTTAATCGAATATTGCCCTTTTTGAGAATAATTCTTAATGAGAGTCTTTATCTTTTGGCCTTTCACATTATACATACTAATCTCGACATTTGCATTATTACTAATATAATATTCTATAGTCGTATCTGGATTGAATGGATTAGGGTAATTCAAAACTTGGTGCTTTTTAGCTGGTATTGTAGATTCATTTGAATTTACAAAAGGTGGAGAACCATATTCATATGCTCCTATATCAATGATGGCTGTCCCATCATCATCACCATCCCAAATTCGATGGTTGCCAGCAAGGTCCCATAGTGGTAGATTTAAACCAGTTGTATCCGCAGTTCCAAAGTCAATACAGGGGGAATCTGTTGTTAACTGGAAATCGTTATTTTCATTATTATTGAAGAGTGGATCTTCTAAAATGTTGTATTCATAATCTCCATCATAATCTTCAATTGAGTTATCGTCACTGAATCCGAATTGATCTAGTCCTCCTTCGATATCCGAGTAATAGAAACTTGGATCAGCGCTGTCATTATATAAATATATTTGTTCACCAGTTGGAGCAGAATTATTCCAGAAAATTGTATTAAAGATATGAGTGTTAGAACTCCAAAATAATATAGCTCCACCGGCATAATCAGAAGAGTTATTGGAGATTGTACAATTGATAATAGTCGGAGAGGAATTCTGGATGAAGAGTCCACCTCCATATTCATTTGAATGATTATTGGCAATAAGGTTGTTGCTTATAAGACCGGATGAATGTGAACAATCAGAAATATATATTCCTGCACCATGAGAAGAAGATGTGTTGTTGGTGATTATGTTATTTGCTAAAATATAATTCCCACTAGACCGAATTGATATAGCACCTCCATTATCTGCGGTTGGATCATTATGGATCTGGCAGTTAACTACTTCTGGTGATGAATCCAGGAAACTCAGACTTGCATCTGTAGAAAACAAAGCTGAATTGTCATAAATCTTGCAATCACGGATAATAGGCGAAGACCATCGGGAATAAATACCAGCTCCTCGACTAGCTTCATTCGAACTAATTTCAGATTTGCTGATTATAGGGTCAGAGTTGTAACAACAAATACCACCACCATATGGAGATCCATAATTCTCTATTATTTTGCAGTAGGAAATCTCTGGTGAACTATAATAACAATAAATACCACCTCCACCGTTAATATATGAACTCCCGTTTTCAATCGTAAATCCGGAAAGAGTGCAGTTATAATTTTCAGTGTTGTAGTAAGTAATAACGTTACGGAGATTTTCACCATCCAATATTGTTTGATCTATATAAGCACTGTCCAAAGTAGTTGAATACATACTCACAAGATTAATACTCTTTTCCTCAACAAAAAGATTCTCATTATATGAACCTGGATGAACCAGAATTGTATCTCCGTTTATAGCAATATCGATAGCCTCCTGGATAGAGGTGAAATCTCCAGTACCATCTTGTATAACATTGATCGTTATGTTGATGTTTGTATTCTCAATGTAAAAATTGATCCCAGTGGTTACCTGAGATTGAACTACTTGTACATTATCAAAAAAAGTTTCATTCTGAAATCCAAGACTTGCTGAAACATCATAGATTCCGGGTAGCATATTAAGAGCATAACGACCATCTGGAAAGGGTGTTACTGAAAAAGTGTCAGCTGAAACTATAACACTCTCCATTGATCCGATTCCTTCTTCCAGTGTAACATTACCAGTTATACTACCAAAATTGGATAGATCGAAAAAATATGCTCCCATATCAGCTATTGTACCATCAGGGTCATATGGAAGAGATGGATCACCAGAATTTATACATGGTGATTGCAAATTTAGGTCAAAATCATATCCGTTGACATCTTTAAAAAGAGGATTTCTGTCAATATTGTCTACGCCATCATAACCATATCTTATATTGGAGTATATAACATCTACTTCACCATCACCTTCGCAATATATCTCATAGCCATAATAACCTGTATTAGACCAAAATATACAGTTTATGATCTCAGCATAAGAACTGTACCCTACATACAGATTTGTATAATCAAAATAACCAGAAGAAGTAGTGAAAAATGTATTACCGACTAAATCTGCTTCGCTGTTTCTTAACGCTAAACTATTCCCTTCCCAACTGTAGTTATCATAAATTAGATTCTTTCGAATTAAAATATCGCTGCTCTCTTCAAGACAAATACCAGCTCCATAATCAACACCATTACCACTTTCATTAATGTTATGATGAATAATGTTATTCTCAATAATTACATTTTCAGATTGGAATACATAAATTCCACCACCATAATAACCACCATTGTTACCACAGATCTCGTTATTTCTTATTATTGCTGAAGAATTTTTTATACCTATTCCGCAACCATTTCGATACCACCAACAGGAATTGTTCTCAATAATATTATGTTCAACAACGGGAGAGCTGTTTAAGATGTAAACTCCAATCCCTTCCACATCATCACCATAGATGCCATAACCATTTCTTATAGTAAAACCGATGATTTTCGCTTGTTCGGTTTCTCCATTTGTAAAGGAAACAAGACGACAGTTGCTTTGCTGACCATCAATGATCGTCTGAGTTATATAGGTCGTATCTTGATCCAAAATAAAGTTTGAGCCGACGATTATTTCTTTACCTTCAAAATTAATAGTTTCGAAATAGACTCCCGGTTGCACTAAAACTGTGTCACCTTCAACTGATGCAACGATGCCGGCCTGGATAGTTGAATAATCCTCTGGAATATTAATTACTTCTGCCGATAGGTTTATGAGGAGAAATAAAGAAAAATATATTACTAAACTTTTCATTTTACCTCCATTTTATAAAAGTTACTGCTAAC
>LKUE01000428.1 GCA_001412365.1 Desulfuromonas sp. SDB
ATTACAATTATTTTCATTTTTTCCTCCACAATAATATAAAATGTATAGATTAATATTTTACCTGTAAATCAATTAAGGTATTATTTTTAAATATTAGCAGAAATAAATCTCTTATCATATTTTTTGTTTTAAAAATTTTTGTTTTAATAAAACTCATTGTTAACTGATGATGAAAGTAACTAGTATAAATTTAAGATAAAACCAAGGAAGGTTGATGATGCAAGAGAAAAATCTATTCGGAGTACAGCAAGAACAGCAGGAGGGGGTCAATGTTAAAGAGGTTATTGGAATTATTTTAATAATTATCGGTTTGTTAATTGCTCTGTGGACTTTTAAAAGTGTGTATGAATTATTTACCAAACCGGAAATAACTGAAAACTGGACTGGTATAATTTCTCAAGGAATTGAAATCCCCGTGGAAACACTGGAAAAACAAACTAGTTTATTAATACCCGCTGATTTTTTTTCTTATCTGCTGCCCATATTACTCTTATCCATTGCAGTGAGCATTTCAGGAATCCTGATCAAGGGTGGAGTAGAACTACTCTACGGCAGTTATCAAAAATATAAAACCAGATTGTCCAGCATAGAGTATCGGCTGAGTAAGAAAATTGACAGTTTGAGAAACTAAAATGAAAAAATTAAAATTACCCGGCTAATTTACAGGTCAGCATTTTTAAAATTTAACTTTATCATTAATTCAGAAGGAAGGGGCTTGGTAATTAATATTGAATATGAATTATCTGAATTTTCAATAGGAATAATATCGGATTTTAGATTATAGCTTTTGATTAAGGTCAATAAATTCTGCCTGGATTGAACAGTCCATCCCTGCTCGAAAATTTCAATAATACTAGTTTTTCTGGTTACATTAATTGTCATAATTCTCTCCATCTGATGGGTTTTTAAAGTGGATAAAAATGAATCCAAAAGGTTAAAAGGAATTACCAATTGTACCGTTTTCTCAGAACAGAGCAGGGATTTAAACAGGAATTTTTGCTGAGTTTGGATTAAACTGATTACTTCGATAAGCTTATATTTAAAAGAACTGCAGCTAGTATTAAAACGGATCAATGAATAGCTATCAATAATATTTATACGGTAATAATTTTCCTTTTCTCTTATTTGGCCCTCTCTGATCAAGGCAGTTTTATTTACCGAACATGGAATAGTCATGGTTTTCTCCTGATAAAATTTTTTCTAATTTAAAAGGGAAAATTAAGAGTTATTGCCAGAGTAAATTATGGCAATTATGATGTTTTTTCAGAGGTTTTAAATTTTGGTAATTATAAGTACAGAGGGAAAAGATAAATAGTTCACAGATATAACTGCTAAATTTTTCTGTACAAAACATAACAACCTCCTTATAAATACTTGAACAATTTAGCATGTTTAGGTTTTAATTAAAAGAAAAAATATCT
>LKUE01000429.1 GCA_001412365.1 Desulfuromonas sp. SDB
TTCATATTGTTTAATGAACAATAATAGATTTTAAAAAAAGATTTTAGCCAATTTCAATGCCCCCTGTTTCCAGGGAACACGATGAGATATTCCGGAACGTCCTTCTAATTCATCATAATGCTCTAAATACCAGTTAAAATTACGTTTGAGAGCATCACGGTTGGAATAATTTGGCTTGAAATTCAATGTCTTTTCCGCTTTTTCAATGGAGACAAAGGAATCTTCTGCTACTGTTTCGTATATCCACTTGTATAGAGGAGATAATTTCAACATCTCTAGGACCCGTAAAACCCAAATCATAGGAGCGGCAGGGAAACAGGATATTTTTTTTCCAAATCCCGCCTCATCTAAGACAACCTGAAAATCTTCTCTTACCGTGCTAAAATTTTTTGCTCCAATATTGAAGGTATCATTGACTATATTTATATCCCCGGTAGCACAAAGATAAATTGCGTCACAAAGATCTTCCACGTCCAGAAATTGATAAAGATTTTTTCCGTTTCCCAGAACAGGAAAACCTCTTCCTTCTTTAGCCCACTGATAGAAGATGGCAAAAATACCTAATCGTTCAGGTCCGATAAAGGACTTAGGTCTGATAATGGGAATACACATACCCTTTTTTCTATATTCCAGACAAATCTGTTCTGCCTGAATTTTAGCTTCACCGTAAGGACCAACTCCGTCCAGGGGATCATATTCATAGAGGGGATGGTGATTGGGAATGCCGTAAACTGCAGTGGTGGAAATATGAATTAACCGGTCAACATTATGCTGAAAGGCTGAATCAATTACCTTTCTGGTCCCCTCCACATCAGTGGAAAAAATTTCTTCCCTGCAGTACAGGGGAAGAGCTGCTGCACAGTGAACTACAACGTCAACACCTTCCATTAATTTGTTCACTGTTTCCCTGTTCCGGATATCTCCCACCACTGCCTCTATCTGGTCTCTTACATCGGGATAATCAAAATATTCAAGATCTAGGGATACAACTTTATGTTTTCTTTTCAGCAGATATCTAATTAAATTAATGCCTAAAAATCCTGATCCCCCCGTAATAAAATATTTCAAAAATCCTCCTATTAATATTAAATATCAGCAATATAAGTAAATTTATGAATAGAATATAATATTAATTCTATTAGCTAAAGAAAAATTTATGGATTTTAAGTTTTTCAGTTAATTTTAATTTTTCTTAAATAATAATAATTTTGATTATAATTAATTTTTACCAGTTGATTCCTTTCTACTAATTTATCCACCTCGGTCCAAGATGCACCGTTATTCATCAATAATTTTTCAACCGCATCTTCTCTCATCGGATGAACCGCAGTAATACTGAGTAAATCCTTCCGGACATCCCCGGTGGAACTGAAATCATCACCCTCATAACCAATAAGTAATTCCACCCGGTTAATCTTCTGTGCATATACCGTGTAAATTGCAGCAATCTTCTGTTCATCCGGAGGCTTAATCCCAGGATCAGCAGGGGGGCGGGTAGGGATTGAAATATAAGCAGTGGGTAAAGTCAAGTCGGAGAGAAAAACCGCATTTTTCTCTATTTGATCAAGATCATCATTAATATTTTCAACCAGCATGGTTTCGGTTATTAATTTTCCTTTAAAATTATCTGAAAAAATTTTCAGTCCATCTAAAATTTTATCTATGTCTAAAAATCTGGGAGGACGATTGATTTTTCTCCACACCGGTTCTGCAACGCTGTCAATTTTGCAGGAAACAAGATCAGCTTCATACAGGTCATCTCTGACCTCATCTTTCCTCAGCAGTGAACTGTTTGTTATAACTGCAGTGGGTAAATTAAATTTTTTCAGCAATCTCAGAGTTTTCCCTAAATTTATATCCAAGGTTGGCTCTCCATCGGGCACAAAACTTAAGTAATCAACCATCTGATTGTTTTTGTCTAATTCCTTTAGTTTTTGTTCAACTGCTTTTAATATTTGGTCAGGTTTGTAGTATTCTTCTCTTTTCACACTCAAGTCTGTAGTTTTTCCCAATTGACAGTAAACACAGGAATAGCTGCAAATTTTAGGAGGAATATTGTTTACGCCTAAACTTCTGCCTAATCTCCGGGAAGGAACCGGACCATATACAATATCAGTTAATTTTTCCATTTAGATACAGTTAACCATTTAAGGATTTTAAAGCATTAACTATAACCTTAAACGGATTTTTTAGAAATAATTAATTGAACTTCATAATGTTTTTCAATTCTGAACTGGAAAGAATACTTCTAAAATAATTACGGAAATCAGGTGATTGGTGTAAAAAATCCTTAGCAAAGAATTCATAACAGCTGCGGTCATACCATTTACTAAATTTTTTCACTTTTGTTCTGGTTATTTCTTTTAAATAACTCAGTGATCTTTGATTGAGTACTAAATCATCAGGATTTATTAATCCCAGATTAATCAACCCTTTTGTTTTATTATAACACCTGCATGAATTATTGGGATCTATCAGTCCGCAGTTTTCATTTAAAAAATTACCCAATTTCATTCTAGCCCGGGAAAGCTTTTTTCTATAAGCGGCAGGCGTAATCTCCATAATTTCAGCACCCTGGATAGAATTAAGTCCGAACATTTCAGTAAGAATAAAAGAAAAACGCTGCGTTTCATCTAAACACATTAACATGCCCATCAGACAATGGCACCGGGTTTCCTCCAGCAGTAATGAAGCTCTCGCCTCAGAACAATCAAGAGAGATATCCGGGGAGTTCTTTATTGATTGACTATAACTTTCAAAATTCATTTTATTTCTTTGCAGGGTATTTGCCATACTGTAGATATGATTTTTGGCAATTCTGAAAACCCAGGTTTTAAAGGAACTGTTCTGTTTGAAGGTGGATAAATTGGTGATAACTTTAACTAATATTTCCTGGGCAGCATCTTCAGCATCTTCATAATGTCCTAGCATTTTCAAGCATAAGGTGAAAATGTAGTTCTGGTATTTTTCAATTAAATTTTCTAAAGCAACTCGGTCTCCATTTAATGAGTGTTCAATTAACAGGAAATCTTCCTGGTGGCATTTTGCTTTTGTTAGATTACTGGTCAAGGTAAAACCCACAATTTTTCAGTCACATTAAAATCTTCTCCCAGTGCTTTAACAAAATAAATACCCGATCTCACCCTGAAATTATTACCATCCGTACAATGCCAGTTCATCACCGCCTGATTTTGCTGCCATTTATTATTTAAAATTGTATTCACCAAACAGCCCTGTACATTATATATCTTCACTGTTACTGGCTGTTCACAAGGTAAGTTCAATTTTATCTGAAAATATCCTTCCTCTATCCATTGAACATCTATAATCCCATTTTGTACCGGCGGATTTTCCGGTCGTTCTTCTATACCAACCAGTGAAGTTATATCCGGAAATTCTATTCTTCCCTGCCCACCATAACAACCCATGTCAACTTTCAATCCTCCCATGGAGGGATAAAGTGCATGTCCGGGATTAAGTGAGTCCTCCGGATCGAAACCGCTGTTGGGATCTCCCGAGTCAATACAGGGAGATCCGGCATCTAAATGGAAATTATAATCAGCAAATAAAGGATCGCTGTCAATATTTCCAACCCCGGTGTATCCGTCCTGAACATCACAGTAAGTCACTTCTACTGAACCTCCGCTTTGATAAATCTGATGCCCTCCGTTTAATCCGTAATTATCCCATAAGATATTATTCTTCACCAACACCACACTATTGCCTAAATATAAACCTCCTCCCCTCTGGAGGGAAAAATTATCTACCACTGTGTTGTTTACAATTTCCACTGTATCTGAAATTGATCCCAAAACCCATATCCCTGCGCCATGATAGTAACTGCCTCCTGAATTATTATATACCAGATTATTGTAAATCATTCCTGAACTGTGATAAAGTGCTACTCCTGCCCCGTAATGAGCTTGGTTGTTCATTATAACATTACCGGTGATTGTGGGATCTGAATCAGCCGCTCTAATTGCTCCTCCTCCTGCACTTTGCACCCCCGCTGTGTTTGTCACCGGATTATTTACAATTATATTATATCTAATTACCGGTGATGATGAGTCAACAAAAAAACCTCCCCCCTCCCGATAGGGTGTATTGCCATAATATACATCCGGCCAAACTGTGCCAGTTCCCCCGGTAAGAGTAAACCCCTGTACCACTGTATTGGAGTCCTCTTTGGAAATTATCCTGATGCAACTTGCTGAATCAGGAAAAACAGGATTGCTTCCATCAATTACTGTAGATAGGATGTAGCTTTCATCATGGTCCAGAACATAGTGGCTGGTCAGTAAAATTTTCTTTCCGCATAGATTTATATTTTCATAATACACTCCGCTGTCCACCAAAACAGTGTCAAAATCAACTGCACTGTCAATAGCCTGCTGTATGCTATTATAATCTTGAGGAACACTTAACACTGCCCCGGTAAGATTGGAGCAGGCAAAGAGTAGAGTGATAAAAAAGACAGTCAGATTTTTCATTTCGATCTCCTTTTTTATTATTTAGACAAGATTCAAAGCTAACTGTGACTGAATATTTATAATTTTTAAACCAGCTAAATTATATTTTTCTGGAAATATTTTTTTAAAAGATGTAAAAATATTTGATTTAACCAAGGAGTTAGAAATGACAGATAATCCAAGTGTTGACAAAGGTTCTACTTTTCCCTGTAAGAATTGCGGGGCAACCCTGGTATTCAAGCCCGGAGAAACTTCTCTGGAATGCCCTTATTGCGGATCAAAAAATGAAATTATAGTTGATCCGGAAAAAATTGAACAGGCGGTAAAAGAACTGGATTATAAAGAATTTCTGTCTAAATTGGATACAGAAGAAAAGTTGGAAGAAAAAATTACAGTTAAATGTACTTCCTGCGGAGCAACTTTTAGCTTTGATGAAAACGTCACTTCAGGAAGCTGTGCCTATTGCGGAACAAAAATTGTAGCTCAAAAACATTCCCAAAAACAAATTAAACCCAGTTCAATTCTTCCCTTTAACATTACCAAGACTCAAGCTGGTGAAAACTTTGCAAAATGGATAAAAAAATTAAGGTTTGCCCCGGACCGATTGAAGAAACTTACTGGATTAAGTAATTTAAATGGAGTGTACATGCCTTACTGGACTTTCGATGCAGAAACAGTTTCTGAATACCTTGGAGAAAGAGGGGATTACTTCGATCAACAGGAAACTTACACTGCCACCGAAAACAATAAAAAAGTAACTAAGACCAGAAAGGTTAGAAAGATCCGATGGGAAAAAGTCAGGGGAACCATAAAAAAATTATTCAACGATATATTAATTATCGCCAGTAAATCATTGCAGAATAAATATATTCCCATGCTGGAACCCTGGGATCTGGACCAGTTAGTGCCCTATGATGACCAATTTTTATCCGGTTTCCAGGTGGAAAGTTATTCGGTGGATTTAAAAGAAGGTTTCCATAAAGCCAAACAAAAAATGGAAGGGATAATCAGACAGGCGATAGTAAAAGCGATTGGTGGTGATCAGCAAAAAATCAATGCGTTTAAAACAGATTACCGGAATTTAACTTTTAAGCACATTTTACTTCCTCTGTGGATCAGCGCCTATACCTTCCAGGGAAAAACCTACCAGATAATTATAAATGCCCGGACCGGAGAAGTTCACGGAGATAGACCTTATTCAAAAATCAAGATTTTCTTCACCGTGGCTACAATCGCCGCAATTATCGCATTTATCATATTCCTGATTATCAAATTTACCGGTTAAGTACTAAATACTACTTTCGATTATCTAACTGCTTGAAGTTTTATTATCCTTCCAGCGGCAATAACATTTTGATCTGAATTATTCAACAGCCGGTAGAAATATATTCCAGCGGGAACTACTTGACCACTTTGATTACGTCCATTCCAGGTGAGTTGATGAATTCCCTGTGAAAATTCCCGACCGGGAAAATTGATTATCTTCTGCCCGTTAATATTGTAGATTTCCATTTCCAATGTAACCAATCGAGATAAATTAAAACTAATGGTCACTTCCCGATTAAACGGATTGGGGTAACACCAGGATTTATCAGCCGATAGACCGGGTAAAGTAATTTCCCCAGGTTCTTCAATCCCCGAACCGCCTCCGTCACCGGTAGTTAAAATAGAGGTGCCTTCCCCGGCAATCCATCCCTTGGCAGGATTGATAAAACATACCGCATACAAAATATTCCTAGTCCGGGAATACTGTCTGATCCAGGTTGCCCCCCCATCGGTAGTGTGCAGAACCAGTCCTTCATCTCCTACTATCCAGCCGTTATCAATATCAGCAAATGCAACATCGTAAAAATCAACATTGTATCCAATTGGGTACAATAACCAGTTATCACCACCATCGGTAGTGCTCAGAACAACTCCCTGTTCTCCCACTATCCAGCCGTTATCCTCATCGGCAAAAGTAACTTTTTGAAAATTAAGAGGTCCCCCGTTAAATTTCTCGATCCAGTTTGCCCCTCCATCTGTAGTGTAAACCATGATATTATTATATCCCACTGCCCACCCCACTAAAGAATCAACAAAGAAAATACTTCTAAACAAAACTTGTGAATTATCATACTGGACAGACCAGTTAAATCCACCGTCGGTGGACTTTACAATTTGATTACCAGCAGCCCATCCATGATTGAAATCAGTAAAATAAACCGAATAAAAGTCAGGCCAGCTGATAGTATTTGTCCAATTATTTCCCCCATCAGTGGTTACCTGGATCGCTCTGAACCCATCGGGAAAACCTGGAACTCCCACCGCACAACCATGCAGAGAATCAGTGAAATGCAGAGAATAATAACCATCATCCCAGGGATCTAAGCATAAATCCCATGTACTTCCACCGTCCGTGGTTTTATACACCCCCCAATTAGTTAACCATCCAGTAAGGCTATCCGTAAAAAAAATATCGGTTATTGAATTACTGTTCATGGGATTGTATGAACTTATACTGTCCCAGGTGATGGCGGCATCGGTAGTCCGGTAAATGGATCCGTATTCTCCAACCATTAAACCGGTTAAATTATCCCAGAAAAATAAATCCCGGGGATCATGTAAATAATAATCAATCGTGGTATTCCAACTCACCCCCCCGCTGGCAGTTGCCATAACCACCGATCCTCCGTAGTAACTCCCCGCCATCCACCCCGAATCCTGGCTGGTAAAAAAAACTGAACTAAGCGATATATACTGATTAATCGCAGAGTCAATGTGCCAGGTGCTCCCTCCGTCGCCAGTTCGGGCAAAATACTGGTCTTCGGTGCAGTACCAACCATGGCTGGCATCGGTAAAAAACAGACTTCTAATTTGGTTGTGCAGTCCGGAAGTCAAGTAATTCCAGTCCTCCCACCCATCGGTGGTTTTCACCATTGCCCCATTCCATCCTGCCGCCCATCCCACCTGGCTGTTGATGTGCCAGAGAGTGTACAGGTTGAAATTTCCCTGTAATTTTCTAGTCCAGCTACTTCCTCCGTCAGTGGTTTTAATAATTCTAGCTGCATCTCCGGACATATAACCTAAAAGCGAATCATAGAAATAAGCTTGATGCAGCTCTACATTTTCTCCTGAATTCTGAGAAACCCAGGTTGTACCCGCATCTTCAGTATGAAATACTGCTCCCGATTCGCCTGCAACCCAGCCCATCATCGAATCCACAAAAAACACGGTGTTGAAATTAAGAAAAGTATCAATTCCGATTTCATTCCAGGTTAAACCGGAATCCGAGGAATGATAGATAGTGCCTGCTTCTCCTGCAATCCAGCCATAATTATTTATAAATAAAACATCATTTAAATTATTGCCAGTAGGACGGGGATTAAGCCATTCCCATCCTTGAGAAAATACATTTCCTACTAAGAGAAGGAAAATAAATAAAGAGTAAAATAATTTCATCTAACCCCCTTTGATAATATTTAATAAATTAAAATAGTATGTTAAATAATTATATTTCTAATAGATTAAAATGACTTGTAAAATAGATTATAAATTATCGCACTTTCGGATTTTTCTGGAAAATACTCCCCCTGGACAAATTTTCACAATGGCGCAGCCAGGACATATAAGACTGAAAAATGATATTATGTATACAAGTGTTAACAACAGATATAAGAGCGGAGATAATAAATTCAGCTTAATTAAGAAAAAAACAGGATAGATAACAAATACAAAAGCGCTTAACCCAGCGATAGAAGCAGATAAATTAAACCACAGTTTTGATTTCGGCAGTTTTTTTACAAATAAAGCTAAATAACTGGATAAAATTAAAAAGCCGCCGATACCCGGGCAAAAACTTGGAAAACCTATGTAAGGGCACTCCTGGAAAGCACAGCAATAACTTTGGAACAAAATTGATATAAGCGCAAAAAATATATACAGAAGCAGAAAAGTTAAGTTAAACGAATAAATATAAAACCCCAGGATGCAAAATAACCCAATCAGGGGAAGGTGAACGGCGATATAAAAGAACTTCTTGGAAAACCTGTGTTTATTTGAGTTATCAATTGTATTATCAGCAGCTTTCATATTTACTGTAAAAAATTTACTCGCCTGTCTATCTAC
>LKUE01000430.1 GCA_001412365.1 Desulfuromonas sp. SDB
AAAAAGGAATTGTTTTTTCTGCTTGGCTGAATCTTTCAAGATACAGCAAAATACAGTTAATGGAATATTATAAGTATAACTCAAATCTTTAAATGTTTTTTCAATTTAGGTACAAATAAAAACATTATCAGACTGATCAAAAAACTAGCTACGCCGATTTTGAGAAACAAATTTGAATAAATATTCAGTGACAAAACCGGGTTGGTAATATTTTCAGGAATATTGGCTAAATCTGCAACATATCCTCCCAGCAACATGGCAATGGAAGTAGACATGAACCAGGCACCCATCATAAAACCCATTACTCTTTGAGGAGTAAGCCTTGCTATCATCGCTAGTCCCAATCCGCTTACCAGTAACTCTCCGGTACTCTGCATTCCGTAGCTTAAGATCAGCCAATTGCCTGATATCAAACCTTTGTGGTTGGCAAAAAAGATAGAAGCAATATAAAGAGAAAGAAATCCCAGAGAACAGAAAAGCATACCCAGGGCAAATTTACCGGGAAGACTCATGTCCCGGTTCTTCCGACCCAGCTGGGTATAGATAATTGCCAGCAGTGGACTTAATAACATGATCCACATAGGATTTAAAGCCTGGAAGGTAGCAGGTTCAATTTGAATTCCTAATAATTGATGGGTGGTATTTCTTTGAGCAAATAAATTTAAAGAAGTGGGCATTTGCTGATAGAGGATAAAAAATATTATTGCTTCTCCAATCAGAATAGCACTTATTATCAATTTTATTCTTTCAGAGGGATTTGACTTTAAAATTTCTTTGACAAAAAGCAACCCCACCGCTATCAATGCAATAAATAAAATTGTGTGAGTAACAGCTAAATGTCCCAGAAGCCAGGTTGAAATGAGGGCAATGACCACTGTGGTTATTATAACTATCAGCAGGTTTATAATTTTTAATGGTTTGAAATCCGGAGGTGAACCCAAGTGCCGGAAGTATCTGCTGAACATAATGTAATTTAAAATTGCTACTACCATTCCCAAAAAACTAACTAGAAAAGCCCAATTCCAAC
>LKUE01000431.1 GCA_001412365.1 Desulfuromonas sp. SDB
ATCCTGTGTTCTTCCGTGTTCATCTGTGGTTAATATTAATTTTCAGTAACCGTCACCCCCAATCCCTCAATATCAATTTTACTTTTTCTTTTACCGTTCGGTATATCTCCAGATCAATATACTCTTCAGTACTGTGTTCATTGAAAAATCCTGCTGAAAGGTTAACCGACGGAATGCAATAATATTCAGTTAAATAGTAGATATCAGAACTGCTTCCAGCCTGATCGGTAAATCCGTATTTTCCACAGAATCCGCATTCTCTGATAAAAATTCTTGATATTTCATTATAGGTTACCGCATCATTCTCCCCTCTCCGGTCCAGTTCAATGAAAAGGGAGACTTTCTCCGATGGAAAATAATAAAAATCTTCAATGAATTTTCTAACCCCGGTACATCCCCTCTCCTCCCCATTGCAGAACAGCAGATCCGGCTTGTTCTCATCTGTTATCAAATCCAGCATCATACAAACCCCCATCCGGTCATCTCCCCCCAGGATATCATCCCGGGCATAGATTATATCTCCGTCTTCGATGATATTTAACTCCATTCTCTCATCCCGGACGGTATCAATATGAGAAACCAGGCAGATATGCCAATTTCCCCGGGCATAGATGTAATGATTTCTCCGGCAGTAGATCTGATGCCGGTAATATTTACTTAAATAAGACAGTACTAAATCAAAGACCTGATTTTCATTACTCAGCAACAATTTTTTCAGCAGCTTACTAGTATTTTCTTTTTTCTTAACTGCATTCAACTTCATTTATATCACCAGACTGTGATCGGTTTTTGATCTTTCATACAAAAACCATGATTTTTTTAGCCTGCCGGTAGTTTTAAGCTTTGAACTTTCCCTGCTCTCCGAATCGTATTTTTTTAGTAAAATCTCATATATATCCCCATTGATCTGAACTTGCGGAGTATGGAAAAATCCGTCGGTAATAATCAGCGCTTTTCTGAATTTATGTTCATTGATATGCTCCAGAACCACATCAATATTGGTACCTCCGGAAATTGCATATCCCTTTTTAATATCCTCCAGACTGATTTTTTTGATTATAGTGGAAAAGAGGAAATAGGGTCCTCTGAAAAAATCTCTCAGTTCCAGGAGGAGATAATAGATTTTTCCCTTGTAAAGGTCGGTGGAACCGGAAAAATCAATATATACTGCAGAAAACTTTTTTTCCCTGTCCCTGCCTACAAACCTTCCGGGAAAGAACACCGGGCTGCACCCCCCGGTTACCAGGGCAATCTGTTTTCTTGCATAAAAAGGGATCACCGAATTGAACAACAATTCCTTTTCAGCTTCAGTGTGATAATTACTGCAGTCGGCAAAGGATCGGGTAATGGCATTTTTCAGTAATTTTAATTCCCGGTTATCCTTTTTACTCAGGGGATTGAGGTCTATCTTATCTTCAAAATAACCGATATTCTGACCTAAACCCAGGTATTTTAAAATCTTCTGTTTATACCTGGTTCTGATTTTCTTCTTCAAATCTTCATTAAATACTCCCTCGGACTGAATTAAACTAATGTAATAGTTATTTACTTTTTTCAGATCGAAGATCGTTGACAGCCGGGCGTAGATAACCTGAACGGTTAATCCTTTTTCAGAATATATATCAAACCACAGGGAAATGAATCTTTCCCACTTCTCCTCAGAGAGCAGATTAATTTTACCCAGCTTTATCTCAATAATTTCCCTTTTCTCAGGCGGGGGAAAAAGAAGGACATTCAGCAAAGCGGATTTTTCCGGTTTATGTTCCAACTGGCGGTAAAATCTCCGGTAGATCTTGGTTAAAAAGTCAATGTCCTTCCTTAAATTGATATTGTACATCAGGCTGTTTACCTGGGTATCCAGAACAAAATTATCCATCCGGCTTTTCCGGAAAGGACGGTCAAAATGCCCCAGCAGATAGTGGGATACTTCATGGATAATCATCCACATGATATCAGCGGAATCCAGATCAAAATCAGAAATGAACTTCTTATTCAGAGTTATTGAATACATCCCGTTCCGGTAATAACGGATGCAGGCAGTTCTGGTGATTCCGTCATCTTCAGTAATCCGGAAATCAGTTATTTTATCTCTGAAAACCGGCAGAAAAGGAAGCAGGGAATTATAACTGCAGTAAATGATTCTAATAAAATCCTGTTTAATCCGGTCCTTCATCTCGATCCTTCTGCTTAAATTTTATTGAAAAAATCATCAACAACCCCCAGAGCCAAAAAGTTGAAATTATTCAAATCCGGTTTCAAACTGTTCCGGGGATGATAGATAAAATCATCAATCCGGCTCATCAGGTTGATGTCATTGTTCTTTGTTCCCACAACTTCAAGCTCATCATAAAAAATTATCTGAGGGTCGCAGCTCACATAATAGACGTTTTCCCGGAAATCTTGTTTACGGTCAGTACTGTCGTTTTTAACTAAATATTTTGTTTTAATCAGCAAAGATCGCAGGTCTTCATCAGTTAAACACATGGTCCTGATAAAACCATCCCGGGAAAACTCCAGGATGATCTCATCATTCAACTTAACCATCTTTCCGTCAAAAACTGCTGCCAGTTTGCTTTTTCTCCGGGATGGCTTTAATTTCCGGTAGCTGTACTCATTGAAATCTTCCGAGGCAAATATATAATCGTGTATTATTAAATCCTGATTTATTCTTGTTCTGGCAATGCAGTTAAAGCAGTTTCTTCTATCCGTTCTGGGGTTGCAGTCAATAATTCCCTCAATTAAGCTGTGCAGATCTGCTTTGTTGTTATAGAGGATAATAGAAAAAATATCTTCTTTAATCCTTATTCTTCCCCGGTTGCGGGGATAATGCTTAACCAGTTCAGATATCAATTTATTGTGGAACTCGGTTTTGCTGATAACATTTTTTATTCTCTTTCTTTTCCGGTAATTTTTAACCACCGATTCAAATCCCTCCGAGGTCATCGCATTTTCCCAGAGAAAATCAACTGCAGTAGCCACGTAATTCATCTTGATTGCCAGAAGACCGGTATATTTTTTATTATCAATAATAAATTCAGAGGATAATTTCCTCTCCGCTTCAGGAGGGATAAACCTGCTGATTATAGAATTTTCCGAACGAATTTTCTTATCTTTCAGCAAATTCCGTATTTCATCTTCAGTTTCAAAGGATCTTTCAAATTCTCCGACGGTGAATATCTTCACTCCCCGGAAAATTTTAATTTCTCTAAGCTGTTTTAATATCATAATTATCCTCTTCTTTTTTTATCTGCTTTACCAGCCGCTTAAGTTTTTCCGGTTTGATCTCCTGCAGATAACGAAAGTTATGAAATAACCTGCACCAGTTGATATCAGCATTCTTAACCGCCAGGGGGAATCCTTCCATATCCTCACCATCTACAGTTAATTCATCTATAATTTTAAATACCGAAACATCCTGTTCCAGGGCTTGGGACGGATTTTGCTGAAGACGGTATATTTCAAACAGCATTTTCAGGAAAGTGACTAACTTTTTCTTCGGAGATATCGAGTTTTTATAGTTTTGGATAAAATTTTCGGTTCTCCTCTTTTCAAATTCATTAACCCTTATCATTCCGATATCATAGAGGGTCTTATACAGGACTTCTTCCCGGTAGTCTGAATATTCTTCCTCTCCCGCTGAATATATCCAGGAATAACCAGCAATTTCATTTAAATTAACCAGTATGTCCTCCCGGGAAAGACTGCCCCGGTGGTACAGATCAATAGACAGAAAAATTTTAAGATTCCTGAAGATCATAGATGCCCTCCTGGGACTGACCGTCAGATAGAGAACAGGGGACAGGGCAAAGGCATTTTGATAGTACATTTTTGAAAATTTATCCGCGGTATCCACAAGCTCTTCCGGCAGATTTTCGTAAATTTCCTTGATCTTTGACAGTAGTTTTTTTAACTTCCGCTGATCTGATTTTTCCGGACAGGTTTTTTCCTTTCTCAATCCCGGGGAATCATCCCGGTGTAGGGAATTAATTATTCCGGAGATGGACTCGTGACTGAAGATATCCGGTATTTTCACGATCAGAGAAAACCGGTCGGCCAGAGCAGGATCAAGCGGATTTGCCCCGGGATATTCAACCGGGTTCATTGCAGCGAAGATGTATTCCAGGCCGGAAATATCTTTGCCCATGACTGATCGGGAACGGATGATCTCCAGCCATTTGTTCTGCATGGAAGAATTTGCTCTTGATATCTCGTCAATTAAGATGAATTTCTTATTCCAGATGGTTATCGCTGAATTAAGATAATCCACCCTCCCTTCTTTCATTTTTTCCGGGTCAGGAAAACCGATGATATCTTCAAATAGTGATTTTGAAGCATCATAAGCATGGAACTCCCGCTCCTCCCCTTCCACTTTATATCCCAGGGCTTTAGCCAGAGTGTAGGACAGGAGAGTTTTCCCGGTTCCGTGAGATCCGATAAGCAGAATAGGTTCCCTGGTCAACAAACAGGCAAGCAACGGTTTTTCAATTGATTCATAACCGTAAACCTCAAGATTTTTTAATATAGAATCAATTAACATGTCTTGTTCCTTTCTCTATTACGTTTTTTATATTTATAGTGTTTAATACACTAATTTATTCACATACCTTTTCAAATGTCAAGAAAAATATTTAGTGTAATTGTCGCTAAAATATATTTAACTTTATAGTGTAATATACGCTATTAAATTTTATCAAAAAAAGTGCTTGACTTGCTAAAACTTGACCCATTAAATAAAACAAGAGGAAATATGCAGAAAAAACACCTACAGGACGTAGCAGAAATATTCTCCGGTTATTTGTTCAAGGAAGTCCTGAAAAATGATGAAGACGGGGAAATCATGGTAATCCAGCTGAAAAATGTAAATGATGATGGGGAAATAACCCTGAACAACCTGTTCAAGGTTTCCCTGGATAATGTCAGTGAAAGACTGTACCTCCGCAAGAACGACATTATTTTCAAATCAAAGAGTACCAGTCATTCTTCAGCTATCATTCCTGAAGTAACCGGTAAGATCATAGCCAGTTCTCATTACCTGACCGTCAGGATTACTGAAGATTCAGTTCTGCCGGAATATTTATTGTGGTATCTTCAGCAGGATTTTACCCAGGACTACTTTATGAAAAAAGCGGGGCGGAGGCTGATCCGGCTGATCAATAAAAAAGTACTGGGAGAACTGGAAGTAAAGATTCCTTCTATTGCCCATCAGGAGCAGATAGTTCAGTTGAATGACCTTTTCCGGAAAGAGAAGAAGCTGACCCTTAAACTCCTGAAAAAGAAAGAGCAGATGATTTACGGCATTTTCCTGAAATTACTGGGAGAGGACAGTGGAAAATAAAAAACAGCCCAAGAGAATACAGACTAGCACGGAAAGCATCGGCTACCGGCTGGATAAACTGCACCGGGCATTAAAACTGGACATGGACCCTGATCTATGTGCAATGTACATCCTCACCTTTTATTTCTATAAATATATAAATGATATTTTCCCGGATAAACAAAACTCTCCTTTTGCAGTTCCTGAAAACTGCCGGTTTGAGTATATCTGCAAACACCGAAATAAGAAAAAAATCGGAATAATCATAAACGAGGTTTTCGCTGAACTGGAGAGCCGAAACGAGGATAAGCTGAAAGGCTTGCTCAGTATTGTTGATTTTAACTCCACCCGGTTGGGAAGGAAAAACTACCGGAATTTGAAGCTGATCCATCTGATTGAAGAATTTTCCCGGATAAATTTCAACTCTCCCCCCTACCGGGAAGAAAATAAGAACCGGATTCCGGATACTTTCTACTACTTTATCTCCAGTAATTACCAAAGGGGAATAGATATCCCTGTTTACCAGGCAGAACTGTTGACCAAACTTCTCGAACCCCAAGACGGTCAAAGTATCTGCGACCCATTCTGCAATGCCGGCTCCCTCCTCCGATCTTTTGCTCTGCTCAATCCGTATAAAGATCTGTTGTTCTTCGGTCAGGAGAAGAACCGGCATCTCCATGCACTCTGCAAGATGGGATTATACCTGCAGGAGGTCTATCAATCAGAAATTGAATTGCGGGATAATCTGGCTGAATCAGATTCTTCTCTTTTTGAAAGCAAGTACAAACTGGTGGTCACCAAGATATATACAAGGATTCCCCTTCCGGTTAGACTTAGAATGAAAAGAGAAGGCCGTCCCCGGTTTAAAATACATTATGACCGTATATCCAAGTCATTAGAGATGATGGACACTGGAAAAGGAAAAGCGGGATTTATTGTTTCCGGAGCATTTCTTTCTGCCAGTGAAGAGTACGGGGATTTCTGGGAACATATTTTCAAAGAAAATCTTCTGGATGCAGTAATCGGTTTTTCATATTATCCATCCCAGTCCGGTTACTTCAGTAATGCAGTACTGGTGTTTAAAAAAGACCGCACTACCAGTGATGTGCTGTTTATCAGCGTAGAAAACAGGATAAGGAGTTTTTTAAAGAGAATAAACAGGGATAAGAACCTGGAAAAAGTAATAGACATTTACCGGCAGTACAAATCTGAGGAGAACTTATCCTGCCTGGCTGGTATTGAGGAAATCCGGAATAATAATTTCAGCATTGATATCAATTCCTATCTGGAAACGGAGAAGAAAGAACATTCCGATATCGGTAGTTTAAAAATGGAAATTGAACAACTAGAAACCGAATTACAGAAAGTCAGACAATCTCTGGATAGTAAACTGGAGGAGATTGATTAATTGCTACTTTTTATATCTTTTCTCTCTTGCCAATGATTTAACATGCATCACTCTAATCATTTTGAGATTTATTTAATAATTCAATGAAATTAGAAATAAAAAACCTTATAATATTAATGAAATAATTTATTCGTTATCAGATTTTGGGATAAAAGTTAGCAACATTCCTAAGAATAGAATGTTTATTAGAAATTTCAACAATAAAATTTAATAAATGGAAATAAAAACAGAAATAAGGTTAGGTGACTGTAAACAAATATTAAAAGAATATAATGACAACATCGTTGATTTAATTTTTACTTCTCCTCCTTATGCCGACCAGCGAAAAAAAACCTATGGTGGTATACCACCTGATAAATATGTTGATTGGTTTTTGCCAATTTCAGAACAGCTTTTAAGAGTATTAAAACCTACTGGAACTTTTATATTAAATATCAAAGAAAAAGTAGTCAATGGTGAACGTAGCACCTATGTTATGGAATTGATACTAGAAATGAGAAAACAAGGTTGGCTATGGACAGAAGAATTTATATGGCACAAGAGGAATTGCTATCCTGGAAAATGGCCTAATCGTTTTCGTGATGCCTGGGAGCGACTATTACAGTTTAACAAAAATAAAAAGTTTAACATGTATCAGAAAGAAGTAATGATCCCCATGGGAGACTGGTCTAAAACACGTTTAAAAAACCTAAGCGAAACAGATTTGATACGAGATGAATCAAAAGTAGGGAGTGGATTTGGGAAAAATATTTCTAATTGGTTGAATCGTGATAAAGTATACCCAACAAATGTATTGCATCTAGCTACTGAGTGTAATAACAAGAATCATAGTGCAGCTTTCCCAGAAGGATTACCTACATGGTTTATTAAACTTTTTACTAAATCACATGATGTAGTACTTGATCCTTTTATGGGATCAGGCACAACAAATTTTGTTGCTCAAAGAATGAACCGAAACTCTATTGGAATCGAAATTCAAAAGAAATATTACGATATGGTTAAAAAGAAAATTGACGAAAAAAAACTTGTACTTTTTGAACCTGGAGAAATATATGGCAAAACTAAAATTAAATGACGTAACTAGGTATGTGGAAGAAAATATTGGAACATTCCACCAAAAAAGAATTGAGAGTCTTAACAAACTAAAACTTAAAACAGTGCTTAAAAGAAAAAATCCATACTTGTTTAAAGCAAAACATTTACTTACAGCAGGAGAAATAGTTCAAGGGATTGTAGATGCTTTTATTTCTTCAAACGAAGAAACAATTTTTGGTGATTGGTTAGAAGGATTAGCAATCTTTATAAATCAAAAGGTTTTTAATGGTTGGAAATCTGGTATTACAGGTATTGACTTAGAATTTGATAAAGATACTATAAGATATATTGTCAGTATCAAATCTGGTCCAAATTGGGGAAATAGTCGGCAAATTTCCAAAATGAAATCTGATTTTAGCACTGCAAAGAAAACGCTTAGGACAAGTAATTCAAAATTGAGTATAATTGCAATAAATGGATGCTGCTATGGT
>LKUE01000432.1 GCA_001412365.1 Desulfuromonas sp. SDB
TGGTTAATCCAGGTTGATGAGGAAAAATCCCATTGGTTAATATAATTTGAACCGTAGTTTCCATCACCTGCCCATATCTGTCCGTTGTTTACCGGAACAAATGTCAATCCCATGGGATTAACATTAGGGGTGGTGTAATTTGCTATAACTGTATCTACAACCGATTGAGTGTTTACATCAATCTTGAGAATTAAATCACCAGAGATGGCAGCCCAAAGATAATTCCCGTCCCAAGCTAAATCAAATAACATTCCACATGAAATTGTAAAGGAGTTTACTAACGTCATCGTAGTTGGATCAATCTGGTATATTGTTTGACCATTTAAATTTGTATGCCAGAGATAAGTCCCGTCGAAAGCTAATCCAAATGCCTGGGTTCCAGGTGAGCTATATGAATTTATAATTGCCCCGGTATTTGGATCCAATTTATATATCTTTGTTCCATTTTGACTATTTCCATCACCCAAGTCTGCTGACCACAAATAAGTTCCATCAAAAGCCAGTCCCCGGGTTGCTCCATCCGGAGATGGAAAAGCATTTATTAATACTGAATCCGGGACATTTGGAGGACTGTTTTCAACAGGTGTAACAGTTTCTATAGCTGCATCAAAGTCAGATGCAAAAATAACGGTGGAGAATAACATTAAGCCAGCTAATAACACTAAAAAACTTTTCATTACTTCTCCTTGTTGAACATTAAATTAACTGATAAATACTTATTTTTTTGATTAAAATTCTTCAGGATAATTGGATTGAATGGGAGGAATGGAAAGAGGATAATTTTGAACATTCTCCAGTAAATTCATGCAATGTTGGTAGTAATCACGAGCAAATATCCATACAGAATCAGTAATTTGGGTATATTCCTGATTTTGAATAATAACTTTTAACGGCTGATTCTCATGAAAATAATATTTTTCTTGGTAGAGGACATCATCAGTGCTTTCAGTCATATTATTATATATTCTGGCATTCACATAGAGGGGTGATCCATCTGGTGAATAATATATCTGTTCATGGGAAAAAAAACGGGAATAAAAGTAAATATTAATAATTTTAAAGATAACTTCATCATGTCGAAGATCATCGTTTTCAAATCTTTCCACCATATCGTAAAAAATTGTGGTTTCGGTCCGAGTATGGCCTATTCCTGGTATAACTGTGTATCCGTATTCGATATTTCTTTGATACAGGTCTTGGTCAGCAATTTTTTCATCGATAAGCAAAACCATGGAATCAATCTTAAGGATATAATTTTCAGGAAAAATAAAATTTGTCATTAAAAACAATAAACCTAAAGATAATTTAATCTTTGATTTCATATTAATATATTAATGTTTTTATATATTAATTTCAATAACTCAATTTTAACTTTCATGGGTTAACCATATTGACAGAACAGATCTGTTCTGGTAAAAAAAAATCATGACACTTTTATTAATCCATCATCCAGTATTTCATTTTTGAACCAAACTAGCTAAGGCCAGTTGGGTCCATGAAATACTTACCGATCTCTGAATTTTTAAACCGTCCGGCTATATTTATATTTTCCAGCTTAATCTTTAATTATCATTTTTTTTCACTAAATAAACTTTTTTATTTAAAACTGTTTAACTACAGGAGATAAGATGGAAAAAATTACAAAATTCTTTTCATCGGTTTGGGGAATAGTTATAACCGGTGCAGTGATAGGAATTTTAGCTCCGTTACTCCAAAAAATGGGAAATCCTCCAAATATGGGTATATGTGTAGCCTGTTTTGAACGGGACATTGCCGGAGCAATTGGTCTTCACCGGGTAGGGGTGGTTCAGTATATAAGACCGGAAATAATTGGATTTGTGCTGGGTTCGTTACTTGCTGCTTTACTGTTCCGGGAATTTAAAGCCAGGGGAGGATCATCGCCGTTTATCAGATTTTTTCTGGGGATTTTTGCCATGATTGGAGCATTGGTATTTCTAGGCTGTCCCTGGAGGGCATTGCTCAGACTTTCCGGGGGCGACTGGAATGCCTTGATTGGTCTGGGCGGGTTGATTACCGGGGTGGTAATTGGTTCTTTTTTTCTCAAGAAAGGCTATACTCTGGGAAGATCTAAACCGGTTAATTGGATACAAGGATTATTAATGCCGGCGTTTATGATTGCTCTGCTTTTATTTTTAATTTTCAGGGTTACATTTAAACCGGGAAATGCAATATTTTTCAGTGAAAGCGGACCTGGGTCTATGTTTGCTCCGCTTGTTATTTCACTGGGAGTTGGATTGCTGATTGGAGTATTGGCTCAAAGAACCAGATTCTGTACGATGGGGGCAATTAGAGATGTGGTGCTGATAAAAGACTGGCACCTGATGTACGGGATCATTGCTTTGGTCATTTGTGCCTTGGCAACAAATCTTATCTTCAGTCAATTCAATCCCGGCTACGCTCTTCAACCGGTAAGTCATTCCCAGTGGACGTGGAATTTTTTGGGTATGGTTTTAGCTGGTTTGGCTTTTATCCTGGCGGGAGGATGCCCGGGTAGGCAGTTGTTTTTATCCGGGGAAGGAGATCAGGATGCTTCCATATTTGTGATGGGAATGATAGTAGGAGCGGCTTTTTCTCATAATTTCTTTTTGGCTTCCTCCCCGGATAAACTTAGTGAAGGCGGTGAATTGATAACAGGGGGACCGGAAATTTTTGGGAAAATAGCAGTAATTGCTGGCATATTGTTTTGTGTTGTAATTGGCTTGACCATGAAATCAGTAAAAAACAAGAGGTAGATAAATGGCTGAAAAATTTGTAGATGCAAGAGGGCTTTCCTGCCCCCAACCGGTTCTGGACACCAAGAAAGCACTGGAGGAGATAAAACATGGAACGGTGGAAGTACTAGTGGATACCGTCACCTCCAAAGAAAATGTCTCCAGGATGGCTAAAAAGAATTCCTGCCAAGTTGAGGTAGAAACTCTTGATGACGGTGAATTCAAACTTTTAATTACTAAAACTGAATCGTAATATTATTTTAGAAGTCTTACTATGGATAAAGGAGTGATTTTAGTTTATTCCACCCATGATGCTTTTCAACTGGAGAAGCACTTCCAACAAAAACAGATACCGGTGAAAATGGTTCCTCCTCCCCGGCATTTATCTTCTGATTGTGGGTTCTGCCTGGAGTTTAACTGGGAAGATGAACAGAAAATTAATATGGAAATTGATATTTTAAACCTGGAAATTCAGGGAGTACATAAATTGTAAAATGGAGATAATATGGAATTTCGAACAATTAAGTTAACTCAGTTTGCGTTAAAGGCTGGGTGAGCTGCAAAAATAGGTCCGTGTGACCTAAGTCGGGTATTAAAATCAATACCAATGCAACAGCATCCTGATCTCCTGGTGGGAATTGAAAGTTCGGATGATGCTGGAATTTTTAAACTAAATGATGATCTGGCACTGGTTCAAACTGTTGATATTATCACGCCTATTGTGGATGATCCGGAAACTTTTGGAAAAATTGCCGCAGCTAATTCAATAAGTGATATTTACGCCATGGGGGCAACTCCTAGAACTGCTCTGAACATCTGTTGTTTTCCCATTAATAAGATCCCTGAAAAATTTCTGGAACAGATTCTCTGGGGAGCTTGTCAGGTTTTAGAGGAGTCAGGCTGCCTGGTTTTGGGTGGTCATACTATTGAAGACGAGGAAGTTAAGTTCGGACTTTCAGTTTCTGGATTTGTGCATCCAAATAAAATTTTAAGAAACAACACCGGTAAGCCAGGTGACATACTGGTTTTGACTAAACCTTTAGGCACCGGAATTGTATCCACTGCAATCAAAGCAGGAATGGCAAGCGAACAAGATGCTTCGGAAATTTACCGGTCTATGACCACCTTGAATAAAACTGCTTCTGAAATTATCGGTTCGGTGGGGGCAAATGCCTGTACCGATGTCACCGGATTTGGTTTGATTGGTCACTTGATGGAGATGGTCAGCAACACTGAATTAGGGGTGGAGATAGAATCTGAAAAAATCCCTT
>LKUE01000433.1 GCA_001412365.1 Desulfuromonas sp. SDB
AAATACTAAAGTAACTATTTTTTTCATAAAATCCCCCTTAGAGTATTTGTTTGATGTTAGCATAAATATGTTGATTTTAAAAGAATGCAAATTAATCAAAAATACCTATCATAGATAACAACCTGAACATTTATCTGGATATTACGGGACTCATTTAATTGCAGTCTTGACTTTAAATATCATTAATTGTATTTTTTGATCTTTTATGATAAAAACATAGACAATATAGTCATATTATCTCAATGTATTATTTTGCTGTTGTGTAAAGGGAATAAAAACTGACCAGAAAGATCGGATTTGAGTCTAAATAATAATTACACTGAATTAAAAAATATCTGCAAACAGATAAGAAAAGATATTATAACCATGATTTATCATGCAGGTTCCGGTCATCCCGGAGGCAGTCTGTCTCTGGTGGAGATCATGGTTGCCCTTTATTTCGGCGGCATTTTAAACTACAAACCTGATAAGCCGGATTGGTCTGACCGGGACAGATTGGTATTGTCCAAAGGTCATGCTGCTCCAGTTCTTTATGCAGTGCTGGCTAAAGCAGGTTATTTCCCCCAAGAAGATTTAAATTCTTTGCGAAAGATAGATTCATACCTCCAGGGACATCCTCATAATCTTTCCACCCCTGGAGTCGAAGTACCCACCGGTTCATTGGGGCAGGGGCTATCAATTGCCCATGGTATAGCTTTAGGTTTGAGAGTTCTTAAAAATAAGGCCAGGGTATTCGCTATTGTTGGAGACGGGGAATTGGAAGAAGGAAGCATCTGGGAAACAGCGATGAGTGCTGGATACTACCGGTCAGGAAATCTAACTGCAATTATTGACTACAATCATCTCCAGATAGACGGGAATCTTAATGAAGTTAAAAGTCCTGAACCAATTACTGACAAATTCGCTGCTTTTAACTGGCAGGTAGTGGAAGTGGATGGTCATGATTTACCTCAACTTCTTGATGAATTATCTAAACCAATTAATCATGACCAAAAACCAAAAGCAATTATCGCTCATACGGTCAAAGGAAAGGGCATTTCCTTTATGGAGAATGTGGTTGACTGGCACGGGGTTGCTCCCAACCAGGAACAATATCAAAAGGCAATGGAAGAATTAAATGGATAAAGATATCCTGGAAAAAATCAACAATCCAAAACTTTCCTATCCCCGGGTCGCTTACGGAAAAACTCTGGTTGAATTAGGTCAACAAAATGATAAAATCGTGGTGGTGGATGCGGATTTAGCCAAATCCACCAAAACTGCTTATTTTCAGGAAAAATTTCCCCACCGTTTTTTTGATATGGGGATATCCGAAGCCGACATGGTAACTACTGCCGCCGGCATATCCTCCTGCGGTTTTACTGTATTTGCCAGTACCTTTTCAATTTTTCTCACGGGCAGAGCCTGGGAACAAATTAGGAATACAGTCGCTTATGGAAACTTCAATGTAAAGCTGGTAGCTACTCATGCCGGAATCACGGTTGGACCAGACGGAGCTTCCCATCAAGCCCTGGAAGATATTGCCTTAATCTCAGCCATTCCCAATATGAAAATCATGGCGGGAGGAGACTACTTAAGCACAGTTAACCTGGTCAAACTAATTGCTGAACAGAAGGGACCTTTTTATCTGCGGCTACCCCGGTGCAAAGCGGTGGAATTATATTCAGATACTGATAAATTTCATCTGGGAGGATCTCAACAACTAAGCTCCGGAAATGATATTACAATAATTTCCTACGGTTTAATGCTGCAGCGGAGTCTTTCTGCTGCCCAAGAATTGAACAAACAGGGTATAAAAGCCAGGGTCATTGACATGTATTCAATTAAACCATTTGATTACGATGCAGTTTTATCAGCAGCAGGAGAAACCAAAGGGATTGTGGTGGCGGAAGAACATACAATTAAAGGAGGATTGGGTTCACAGATTGCAACTTTTCTTTCACAACATCAGCCTACTAAGATAAAATATGTGTCAATGAAAGATGAATTTGGAAGATCAGGAGAACCTCAAGAACTTCTTGATCATTATCAATTAACCAGTAACAGTATAGTGGAAAAATCATTGGAGATAATTAATGATTGAATTTCATAATATTACCAAAACTTACCAGAAAAACTGGACTGCCTTGGATAATATCAACTTCAATGTGCAGAAAGGTTCTTTTACCTTCATTGTTGGTCCCAGCGGTTCAGGTAAGAGCACCTTGTTAAAATTAATCTATGCAGCATTAACCCCTGATTTAGGCTTTGTCAGAATTGGAGAGTTCCGGAATCCGGGTATAACTACAGATAAAATTCCCCAGCTTCGGAGAAAAGTTGGTGTAATTTTTCAGGACTTTAGACTGATGCAGGACCGAACTGTTTATGAGAACATTTCCTTTGTATTATTGGTTACTGGAACTCCCCGCAGGATTATCAAAGATAAAGTAGCCCAGGTTTTAGCAGAATTAAGTTTAACTCATAAACTCCATCATTATCCATTTCAATTATCCGGAGGAGAGCAGCAGAAAATTGCCATTGCCCGTGCTTTGGTCAGAAATCCTTTTGTACTAGTTGCGGATGAGCCCACCGGCAACATAGATCCCCAGGGATCTGAAGAGATTTTCAAACTTCTTCAAAAAATTAACGCCGGGGGAACCACGGTAATAATGGCTACCCATGATTCAAGCTTTCTGCAGAAAGCATCAGCATACCGGATGATTGCTCTGGACCATGGAAAGGTGATAAAAGATGTTCCCCCACCTCCATCCAAAGGATAAATTATGTATTCTTTTCCAGAAGCACTAAGAGGTTTATTTAGAAATAAGCTTATGACTACGGTCAGTATTGGGGTGATGTCTCTTTCTTTATTCATCTTCGGTATATTTATGCTGGTTACCTTAAATTTACTGCTTTTAATTAACTTTGCTCAACAAAGAGTTCAAATTGAGGTTTTTCTCAAAGAAATACCGGCAGGAGAAGAATATCAAACCCTGTACCAGGCAAGAAATGATACTTTAGGCATGCTTATCCAATCAATTGCCGAAGTTGATTCTGTTAATTTTATCAGCAAAGAAATGGCATTAGAACAATTTAAAGAAGATTACCCCCAATTCTCCGATCTTCTTGGACCTAATTTTAATCCCCTCCCTGCTTCCTACGTTATCTATCCAGCTCCGGGATTCAGAACCACCAAATACCTTGATCAGATTTCCCGAAAAATCCAGGACACTCTGGATGTATCACTGGGGAGGGTAGAAGAAATCAGCTACGGTAAAGCATGGATTGATAAATTAGACCAATGGATTAAGACCATTACCATAGCTGATTTGGTAATTGGTTTTATAATAACATTAGCTTCGGTCTTTGTAATCGCCAATACCATTAAGTTAAATGTCTTTGCCCGAAGAGAGCAGATAGCCATAATGAAACTGGTAGGAGCTTCGGATAGCCTGGTAAGCAGGCCATTCCTGCTGGAGGGCTGTATCCAGGGTGTGGTTTCCGGATTAATTGCCAGCACCGGCTTGTTAATTGGCTTAAATGTATTAGGAAACTGGGCTGGAAGTATTTATTTCCCTGTTACAATTTTCTTTATCGGATTATCTTTGATTGGAATATTATTCGGACTGTTTGGAAGCTGGTTATCCCTTAGAAAATATCTGGTTGATCCTTGGATTGACGAAGAAAATAAAAAAGGAGCATAACAAATATGAAATGGTTTACATTCCCCGGGGGTATTCACCCGCCAGAAAAAAAAGAGCTTTCCGAGAAGAGCAGCATAGAGATCATGCCCTTGCCTGATCAGGTAATCATTCCCCTCCATCAACACATGGGAGCGCCAGCGAAGCCGGTGGTTAAAAAGGGTGACTTGGTTAAAAGAGGGACATTGCTTGGTGAAGCCCAGGGATTTATTTCTTCAAATGTTCATAGTTCAGTAGCCGGTAAAATTAAAGATATTACTTATTTTGACCATTCCAAGTTCGGAAGATCCATGGGAGTTATAGTTGATGTGGATAAAGAAAATGATGACTGGGATCCACAGATTAAACCGGTGGAAAATCCGGATTCACTGACTCCTGAACAGATCATTGAAATGGTAAAAAATGCAGGAATTGTTGGAATGGGGGGAGCTACTTTTCCCACTCAGGTCAAACTTGCCCCTCCTCCCGGGAAACATTATGAATACTTTATTCTAAATGGCGCTGAATGTGAGCCTTTTCTCACTGCGGACCAACGTCTTCTAATTGAACAGCCGGAAAGAATTTTCAAAGGATGTCAGCTCATACTTAAAGCCTGCAAGGCTCAAAAGGGAATAGTGGCAATTGAGTCCAATAAACCGGAAGCGATAAAAATCTGGACAAAATTTTTGGAAAATCAAAACAATTTCCAGCTGAAGGTTTTAAAGACAAAGTATCCCCAAGGAGCTGAAAAACAGCTGATTTATGCTTTGTTGAACCGGGAAGTTCCATCGGGAGGATTACCTGTAGAAGTCCATGCACTAGTTCAAAATGTGGGAACTGCTGCTGCTATCCACGATGTAGTTTATCATGGTTATCCCCTGGTGGAGAGAATTACCACTGTCACTGGAGCAGTTAAACAAAGAAAAAATCTCAAATTGAGAATCGGTACTTTGGTTTCAGATATTATCAAATACTGTGGAGGTTATTTAGGGGAACCAGGAAAAATCATCTTTGGCGGTCCGATGATGGGTGACAGCCAGCGCACAGACTACACCCCCATCTCCAAGGGCACTTCAGGGATAGTAGTCCAGAACAAACAGCAAGTATCCCGCAAGCAGCACCTCAACTGCATACGCTGCGGTAAATGTGTAACTGTCTGTCCAATGAATCTACTTCCTTTTGAAATAGCAATAAGGGTGGAAAACGACTACATTGATCATGCTCAATCATTAAATGCGATGGATTGTATTGAGTGTGGCTCCTGCAGTTATGTATGTCCATCCAACCGTGAATTAGTTCAGCTAATCAGACTAGGCAAAAATAAAATTACTGCTAAAAGAAAGAGAGGAGCTTAATGGATTTGAAACTTAAGCTGTCCTCATCTCCTCACTTCAGAGATAAAAACAGCACCCGGAAAATAATGCTTCTGGTCATTCTGGCTTTGATTCCTGCCTTAATTGGGGCAATTTTCATCTACGGTCCTGATTACGGTTTCCGTTCCGGGATTATCAGCCTTATCGGAGTAATTTCAGCAATGGTTGCAGAGGGAATCGCTGAAGTGATGAGAAAAAGAGGTCTAACCAGCATTTTAGACGGCAGTGCCGCCTTAACCGGATTGTTACTGGCATTTAATTTACCTCCCACTGTCCCTTTCTGGGTTCCCGTAGTGGGATCATTTGTGGGAATTTGGTTTGGGAAAATGGTATTCGGAGGGATTGGTTTCAATATTTTCAATCCTGCCCTTATCGGCAGGGCATTTTTAGTGGCGGCATATCCCACCATTATGACCGCCAGCTGGGCACCGCCAGCAGCTAATCATATTACCATGGCTGGGTTTTCTCCGGATGTGTTAAAATCCAACATTCACACTGAGATTCAGCCTGAAAAAATTGACGCTATAACCGGAGCAACTCCTCTCACTGCATTTAAGGAAGCTAAACGGGTTTTAACTAATCCCCAGTCCAATCCCCAGCAGATTGACTATGCCGAAGCAACAGTTAACTCTCTGTATTCTCAAGAATCTTTACTAAACTTGTTTTTAGGCAGAGTTGGAGGATGTATTGGGGAAACATCTGCTTTGCTTTTAATTATTGGAGGTTTGTTTCTCTGTTTCCTGGGGATTGTCAATTGGAGAATGCCCCTTTTCTACATCGGTACAGTATTCATATTGAGTTGGATACTGGGAGGAGCTAAAGGATTTTTTACGGGAAGTCCCCTGTTTGCTATCTTTTCCGGAGGTTTAATGCTGGGGGCATTTTTCATGGCATCGGACATGGTCACATCACCTATAACCAATGTCGGACAGATAATATTCGCAGTAGGAGCAGGGATTTTAGTAGTAGTGATAAGAGCCTATGGAGGTTATGCGGAAGGAGTTAGTTTTTCTATTTTACTGATGAATGCGTTTACCCCCTTAATTGACCGTTACACTAGACCAAAAGTTTTCGGAACCAAGGAGGTGAAGACATGATCAGGTTGATTGCCTCCTTAACTATAGTCACCATTGTCTGCGGAGCAGCTTTAGGTCTGATCTACGGGATAACCAAGGAGCCGATCAGAAAAGCGGAGCTCCAAGAAAAAGGTTTGAAAATTGATGCGGTTTTATCTGATTTAAGCCCTGAAAATAATCCGGTGGAAAACATCATTCCCGTTATTAATGAACAGGGTGATACGGTTGAAGGATATCTTGCTATCAACGGTAATGACACCGTAGGCATCGCCATTGCCAGCAGTGGATTGGGATTCGCCGGACCGGTTTCAATTCTTACCGGAATAAATATCACCAATGGACAAGTCACTGGAATTGAAGTTCTCCGTCAGGAAGAAACCCCCGGACTGGGAGCGAGAATACAGGAACAGTGGTTTTTAGACCAATTCAAGGGAAAATCTTTAAATAATTCCGAATTAGTTAATAATAATTTAGCAGTGGTTAAAGACGGTGGAGACATTGATGCAATTAGCGGGGCAACTATTACTCCCCGGGCAGTTTGCGAGGCGGTAAGCAAAAGTCTTCACCTGTTTGAGAATCTTGATTTTGGAGGTGGGCGATGAAAAAGGGCACTGCATTATTTGAATTATGGAAGGGAATAGTTGTTGAAAACCCGGTGCTGGTTCTGGTTCTGGGAATGTGTCCCACCTTGGCTGTAACCACTAATGCAATTAACGGATTAGCTATGGGTTTGGCTGCAACCGGAGTGCTGCTGGGGTCGAACATCGTGATTTCTCTTATCCGGAAACTAGTACCCTCCCAGGTAAGAATACCCATCTTTATTGTGGTCATCGCTTCATTTGTCACCATAACTCAATTGATCATGAATGCTTACTTCCTTCAGTTGTACCAGGTGTTGGGGCTATTCATTCCCTTAATTGTGGTCAACTGTATTATTCTGGGAAGGGCTGAAGCTTTTGCCTCCAAGCACAATGTGTGGTTGTCCATGATGGATGGTCTGGGCATGGGGATTGGATTTACTCTGACCTTGTTTGTGCTGGGAGGAATCCGGGAAATTTTAGGAAACGGCACCATACTGGGATTTAATATTCTGGGATCTGCTTATCAGAGCAATCCCATGTTGATAATGATTTTACCTCCCGGAGGTTTTCTAACCTTGGGATTAATGATTGCCGCTACCAATTACTTCATGTCTAAAAGAAAGGTAGGTGGCTGATATGCAGTTATTATTAATCTTTATCTCTGCAGCTCTGGTCAACAATTTTGTTTTAGCCAGATTTCTGGGCATTTGCCCCTTTCTAGGAGTTAGCAAAAAACTTGATTCTGCCTTGGGCATGGGAATGGCGGTGATTTTTGTAATGGTACTGGCAACTGCAGTGACCTGGCCTCTGTACATTTTTGTGCTTACTCCGCTGAATCTGACTTTTCTCCAAACTATAACCTTTATTTTGGTTATTGCCTCTTTAGTGCAGTTAGTGGAAATGATTTTAAAGAAATACATCCCTACTTTGTACAAAGCATTAGGAATTTACCTTCCTCTGATTACTACAAACTGTGCAATTCTAGGGCTGGCTATAGATACACTACTTAAAGAATATTCCATCGGAGCTTCACTGATTTACGCCATAGGCGCAGGCATTGGTTTCACTCTGGCTTTAATTATTATGGCGGGTATTAGGGAAAGACTGGAAGTAGCGGACACTCCTAAACCATTTAAAGGAACTCCCATTGCTTTGATCACCGCATCATTGCTTTCCATGGCATTCATGGGGTTTTCCGCTTTAGTCAAAGTATAGACAAAAGGCAGGGAACTATTTCTCTGCCTTATTTTTTATCCGGAGTTACTGTCATGAATAAATCCTATTTAATACTACTTTTATTGTTAATTTCAACAAGCTGTAGTAAACAGGAAAATCCAACCAATCCGGTAATTCAAACCAGATATGACTTGATTCCTGAAAATGCAGTTAAGATGAACCCACAAAATGATACCTTCCCCCCGGTTATTCACTCTTCCCAGTGGAACCAGCCGGAACCGCTGGATAGCCCGGTAAATTCAGCAGGAGTTGAAGATTCTCCATTTATCACTTCTGAAGGTGACTGGTTTTTCTTTTTCTTCACCCCCGATGCAAGCCAGCCAGCTCAAAATCAAATAGTTGACGGCTTTAGCGGAATCTGGTGGAGTAAGAGAACAGGCAATGGCTGGAATGAACCAGTTAGGGTTAAATTATCCAACGATCTGGCTTTAGACGGAGCTGAATTTATTGCCAATGACACCCTCTGGTTTGGTTCAGTAAGAACTGGTAATTACGGGGAAATTGATATCTATTTTGCCCTATGCAATGAGAATAACTGGACCGGCTGGACTAATGCCGGGGAAACTTTAAACAGCATTTACGATATTGGTGAATTTCATATCACTTCAGACGGAGATACCCTGTACTTCGGTTCTAATACCTTATCCGGGTACGGTCAAACTGACCTCTGGTTAACTGAGAGATCCACCGGATCATGGAGTAGCCCGGTTAATTTAGGTGGTATGATTAATTCAACCAACAATGAAAATCAACCCTTTGTAACTGAAGATAAAACAGAACTTTGGTTCACTTCGGAAAGCAGATTGGGTTATCCTGGTCCTGCAGTGTTCCGGTCAGTTAAAACAGACAGCGGATGGTCACAACCTGAGGAAGTAATCTCGAATTTTTCCGGGGAACCTTGTTTAGATAACCAGGGAAATATTTACTTTACCCATCACTACTGTGATTCAACCAGCCGGATTATCGAATCGGATATTTACATTGCAATTAAAAGATAATTTTAAATATCTATATTAAAGTAAGACTACCTTTTTATCTTTCCGTTTACATTCTCGTATCTCTGCACATAAACACTGGTGGCAAACATTAAATGACTGATGAATTCATCCCAGGACAGTTCAATCCGGCTGGGATTTTCAGGCCAGGGATCTCTCAGCACCACTGAATGAAAATAAGGATAGTTGTATTGATCAACTGAATAATACACCGCAGTGAGAACATAAGCATGTCCGATTTCATCTCCGGCTAATCCTACAATCAACGGCCATTTATAAGCCAGATAAGTAACCACATTGGGACCGGTGAGATTGTAAGGAGAGGCGTGAATGGTTACCGGATTTCCATAGACATCTATTCCCCAGCCGCTTAAAGCGTACATGATGGTGGCAGGGTCGGCAGGTCTATTAATCTGATTTCCAAATATCCTCTCAACAATCTGTTCCTGAGACACCACCACTCCATGATAGTTTAAAACCATCTGAATACAGGCAGCCCAGCACCAGTTGGATTGTCTTTGCCTGCCTGAAGTGTAGGGAGCAGCAAAATATTCAAATTCTTCTGAATAAACTCCTGCTGCGAAGTAATTATTACCAAGTTGGACTACTTCCGAAGATAAATTTGCCCCTAATAGAAAAATAAATATTAGTAAAAAAGCTTTCATTTTATCTATAATTCAATAGTATATAATAATTCACCATCTTCTGCATCAATAATGATTCTTAATACAGGATTGTCATTGACATAATAATAAATATCCCAAACTCTATCTGTAGTCAACTGAGATCTGGTTACTCTATAACAAAACATTAAAGCATAAGTATTATTATATGATGCTCGAATATTTCTGCCACCAGCTTGTTCGGCAATATACATAGCTTGATCAGAGTCAATAATGGATAAAGGAATTGTCTCCCAGGCATAATCTGGAAAAGGAGATACCTGTTGAGCTCCATTAAATTTTGCCATTCCATTGACAAAACCTACTTGATTATAAAACCAATTAGTGCTTCCTGGAGAGTAACACCAAAATGTCCAAAGCACAGATAATCCGGAACCATTGTAATCATGGCCTCCTATATTGCAGACATTTGCATCTGAGCGCCAATAATTTCTGGCATAATCTCTTGCTAACATGTAACAATCTTTAGCCGTACATGCTTGTGAAAAAATAAGATTAGTACTTGATAAAATTACAAATACCAACAAAATTAGTTTTTTCATTTTTCCTCTCCTTTAGGTCATTTTATTCCTTCATTTATATACTAAATAATATGTACCATAAAATTAGTGATATTTTAACATAAAAATAAATATTAAAACGTGCACTAATTTTCAATATAATTATTAAATCATATTTTAACCGCAAACAATTACTTAATAATTCTTATGTACTATATAGATTAAGGATTATATTATGGGAACTAGAGTAATGATTGCTAGGTGATTTTTCATCTGTGGTAATTTGCTCTTTTCCAAACAGCTAACAGACAGTTTAGCAGTACTGACTTACTGCATTTCCCCCTATCCGTGTTATTGTTTCATGCTGATGTCAATCAGGGATAAAATCA